>NZ_JBKQTQ010000162.1:0-5474 GCF_052143115.1 Mycobacterium sp. | reverse complement strand
GCGCGGCGCGGGGTCGAGACGATGATGTCGATTGACCCCGACCACGCTAAGGAGAATGTGCAGCGCACCCTCGACGTGACGACGGGCCCGCTGGAGAGCCAGCTGGAAGCGACGTCAACCTACATGGTTAAAAGTGCACAGGATGCGAAGGTCACCACCAAGGCCACCGCGGAAGACGTCGCAGTGGAGTCGATGACCGACAATTCGGCAGTCGTCCTGGTGGTCGCAAAATCCGACACCACCAATCCCGACAAGTCGAAACGGCCACCGGTCTTCTGGCGACTCAGTGTCAATATCGATCGGGACGGCGGGCAGCTCAAGATGTCGAAAGTCGATTTCGTGCAATGACTTCCGAGCCAGGGTCGACACGCGACGATGCAGAGACCGCACTTGAGGGCCCGGAGTCGCCGTCTGACAGCACGGAGGCTCCTTCGGTTCGTTCCCCCGGCGACGCGCGTCCCAGTACAAGGGTCGCGATCAGCCGGCTGACCGGCCGGTGTCGGGCGCACTGGCGTCCAATTCTTGTGGCCGCACTGGTCGTTGCCATGTTGGGGCTTGCTGCCGGTTTGTTCTTTTTTCAGTACCGTCCGGATCGACAGATCGATGACGCCGCCGCTCAGCGGGCGATCCGGGCGGCTTCAGACGGTGCTGTAGCGTCGCTCTCGTACTCGTCGGACAGCATGGCTCGTGACTTCGCTGACGCGAAGTCACATCTCACCGGAGAGTTTCTCGCCTACTACGACAAATTCACCAATGAGATCGTCACGCCGATGGTGCAGCAAAAGCACATCACCCAGACGGCCTCGGTGGTTCGGGCGGCCGTGTCGGAACTGCACCCGGACACCGCCGTCGTGCTGGCGTTCCTCAACGAGACCACCACCGAAAAGGGCAAGCCACAACCACTGACGACCCCGAGCAGCGTGCGAATAACGCTCACGAAGGCGAACGGTTCCTGGCTGATCTCGAAGTTGGATCCGTACGGATGACCGCGTATCTGTCTTTGGTTCGAACCGCTATCCGACCGGTAGCGCCGGTGTTATTCTCATCGCACGAGAACGCCGCTACCGGTGTTGAGAAATCGCATGGGCACCGTCGATTAATGCCCGTCGAGGAGCACACGATGCGTTCAGCTGGAACGATCACCACCGCGATACTGTTGGCTGCCAACGTATTCAGCATTTTTGGTCCGGCATCCACGGCTCGAGCAACAACAAAGGAAGACGTCGCGATCAACGGGACGTACCGCGCCACGTCAAACGGCAATTGGGCCAAGCTCAATGATCAGTACAACTACGAGCCGACGGTTGTCAGCACATGGAAGATCAGCTCGACGTGCACCAATTTTCAGGAATGCAGCGGCACGCTGACGAGCGACCAGGGATGGAGCGCGCCAATATATATGTTCGACGGGCTCATGTGGTACGTCAAACATGATGTGCCGAATTGGGAGCGCTGCCAAGACGGCACCGCGTTCACCGGGCAGCAGACCTACTATTTCTATCCAGTTGATCCCGAGGGTAGTGGTGAATTCAAAATCGGGTCGCCGGTACTGGCCGGGAAGGACAAGACGATCGGCCCGAGCGGCGCCTGCGGGCAAAACCAGTGGCTTGGTATCGAACTGCCGCTGCGGCTGGACAAGATTGGCTGACTAGCCAGTAGGACCTTTAAGTCGGAAATAGGTCCTGCCACTTCTTGGGCGCGGTCGAGGTTGCCAGATCCGACTGCTGGTACAACTTCCCGTCCGGAGCGACATAACGACCGGTGCGCGGATCGTACGGGGCAACCACGACCGACGGCGCGGGTCGAGATGCCTTGGGCCCGAACGAGCTTGGATGCGCCTGCGGCTGTGTACCATTGACCCTGTCGGGTGGTGGCGGACCCACCGGCGGTGAGGGCGCCACGGCCGGCGCCGGGGCAGCCGCGCCCTGCGCGGGGACGTCGAGTGGCGCTATCGGCGGAAAGTCCGCGGCCTGCGTCGACATGTTGGCCGAGAGCGACGACGGCGCCGGCGGTGCAGCTGCGCCCAGCGTGCCCGGTGGTGGATTCGCTCCTCGCGGCCCGGCGGGTGTTCCCCGCGGGACGGCCCCTAGTGGCAGCGGCGTTCCCTCGACCGGGCCGAAAATCCGTTTGTTGAAGGTAACCCGGTCGTCGGGTGGTATGCCCTGAGCGAGCAGGTTTGGATCCAGCGGGGAAGGGCCCAGGACATGCTGGCGCATTGCCAGCGGCATGTATGGCTTGTCGCTGTTGCAGATTTCGACGGTGGGCGCGCGCTTTCCGGGGTGTCCCATGCAGGGATAGTTGCGGGCACCGCGAACCGCAAGCGGTGAATCCTGGGGCAGTTTGCAGTACAACCCGTCCGGCGTGTCGATGTCATTGAGGTCGGACGGGGATCGCCATTGGCTGGGCGGCAAGAAGCCGACCGTGCAAATGGGCGGATCGTCGACCGTGAATGCGAAGTCGCCCTTGGACCAACCGTCGGGATGGTTGAACGAGGCTGCCGTTTGTATGTAGGCATCGGACGGCGGCAGCAGCACCAGCAGCTGCTCCAGCGAGGGGTGGTAGGTGACGCCGATCTGCCCGATGGTGGTGAGGTTGGCAAGCAGCACCGGGAGCGTCGGTTTGATTTGCTCGAAGAGCCGCGATGCCTCGTCCGCGGCGCCGGGACCGTTTTGCAGCACTGTGCGAACCCGGGAATCGTCGGTCGCCACCACGTCGGAAATCCCGGCTAGGCTACGCGCCCAGGTGCGAACGGAGTCGGCGGTCTTCGCCTGCGAGTCCAGCAGCGGCCCAGTGTCTTCGGTGAGGGTTCGCGTGCGGTCGACGACGCTGTTGGCGTCGGCGGAGATTCGCGAGGTCGAGTCGGACAACGATCCCAGATCGTATCCTGCCCCGTTGAAGGCTTGGAACGACTCGTCGAGCAATTGGCCGATTTTGTCTTTGGGAAGGCTTTGGATCAACGCGTTCACCTGGTCGAGCAGCGGTCCGACCGCTTGCGGAATCGTGGTGTCACGCATGGCAATAACCGACCCGTTGCGCAGATACGGCGCCGAATCGGTTCGTGGCCGCAAGTCCACGTACTGTTCGCCCACCGCGGAGACGCTCAGCACATCCGCGTGCAGGTTCGCCGGGATCTTGGGTGAGGTGCCAAGCGACAGCGTTGCTTTGGCGCCGTTCGCGGTGAGCGCCACCGCGGTGACCTTGCCGACCTGCACTCCGCGGTAGGTCACGTTGGAGAACCGGTACAGGCCACCGGTGGCCGGCAGCTCGAGTGTGACAGTCATCCGGCCGATGCCGAGCAGGGTCGGCGCTTGAATGTAGAAGAGGACCATCGCGATGATCCCGATGATCCCGACGATCGCGAAAATCGCCAGCTGAATCCGGACGAAACGCGTCAGCATCTATCCGCCCCCTCCCGCCGGCGGGATCCCCGGTGGCGGAGCAGGATTCGGCCCGGCCGGCACCGGGGCTGGCGGCGCCGCCGCGGGCCCCGGTAGGGGACCAAACCCCGGGGGCGGAGCCGCGGGTCCCGGTAGCGGAGCGCTGAATTGGAGAGACTGCTGCGGCGGTTGCGGCGGGCCGGGTAGCGGCGGCGCCACGGGACCAGGCGCCTGTGCAGGGCCGGGGCGCAATGGATCATATGTGTAATTCAGGTAATACGGTTCCCCGGGCGCGGGTACCAATTCTTCCCCTAGTTGTCCCCAGTGGGTCCCAAGAAACAGTGCACTCTTGAGCTTGGGAATCGTGATGTCGAACTGGAAATGCAGGTTGAAGTAGTCGCCTCGAACGGCTCGGTCGACGAAGTTCTGGGTGAACGGGAAAACCGTCGCGTACGCGAGCGCCGCGTCAAGCCCCGGTCCGACGTCGGCGAGCGCGCGGATTGTCGGCTCCAGGTTTTTCAGATTCTTGACCAAGTCGGCCTGAGTGTCGTTGATCAGCCCGGTGGCGGTGTTGCTGAACACCCGCAGGTGATCCAAAGCGGCGGTCAAGCGGGGCCGCTCCTTGATAAATACCTCGAGCGCGGGCGGTACCTTGCGCAGCGCCTCGGTGAGAACGTCGCGCTGTCTTGCGAATGTCTCGGCAAGCCGGTTCAACGCCTGGATCGACGTAACGATGTTGTCCCGCTGCTGGTCCAGTGTCCCCACGAAAGTGTCGAACCGATTAAGCAAATCGCGAACAGCGCCCTCACGCCCGGACAGCGCGGCGCTGAAATTGTGGATGATCTCTCCGATCTGCCCCAGCCCCCCACCGTTGACGACGAGCGCCAGCGACGACAGGGTTTGCTCCGTCGAGGGATAGGTCGACGACCGATTCAGCGGGATGGTGGCGCCCGGGCGCAGCCGTCCGGTACCGGGTTGGCCAAGCGGCGGGTTGAGCTCCACATGCATGGATCCCAGCAGGCTGGTCTGGCCGACGCTGGCCACCACGTTGGCCGGGATGACGACACCGCGCTTCACCGAGATCTCGACGTCGGCGTGCCAGTCTTTCACCGTCATCGGGCCCACGCTGCCGACCACGACGTCGTCCATCATCACCGGCGAATTCGACTCCATCGTCAGGACGTTCGCGAGCTCGACGTGATAGGTGTCGGCGCCCGCTCCGCGCCCCACCGCGCCGGGCAACGGTAGCGAGTTGAGGCCGTGGAAGGCGCACCCGGTGGCGGTCAGCACCACGCAGGAGCCGATGGCAAGTACCCGGCGGACCGGCAGTCGGCCCATCATGGGTGTGTCCCTTCCGCTGGCAGCAGGGGTGGCGGGGGCGCTGGCGTCGACGGCGGCGGCGGCAGTGGCATCGCCGCGCCCGGTATCCGGCCAAACGGTACTGACGGAGGGAGGCCGGCCGGAACGGGATCACCCGGCAGCCCCGTGTACGCCGACACCGCGGGCGGGATCTCGGGCGGTCCAGGCTTCGGACCCTCGCCGCCGGGTGCCAGGCGCGGTTCGCTGTAGACCACGTTGGCCGGGTCCATCGACTTCTGAATGAATGGATTGATTGGGAACGGCGAACTATTGTAGTTCAGCAGCCGCAACCCGGGACCGATGAACAGCGCGCACAGCTTGCCCGATTCGGTCGCGGTGACGTTCTCGATGGCTTCGGTCATCCCGCAGCCGGGCACCGGCAGCCCCGCGGGGGAAATGATCGCACCCGTCTGCGTGGGATTCGCGAAGTCCACGATCCCGAACCCGCCCACGATAGTTCCGGTGTCGGCGTTGTAGTCGTCGAAGAAGTTGCCGAGCGCGTTCGGCGCGCCGTGCAAGATGTTCTCCAGAGCCATGTGCTGGTCGACGATGGGCTGGATGGCATCGCCCAATCGGGCAATCTGTTCACTTGTCTGGTCGCGGGTTTCGGCGATGAATCGCTGCACTTCACCAACCGCCGTCGACAGATCGGTTAGCGCCGCGTCTAGGTCGGATTTGCTGTCGTTGACCACGCTGGTGAGGGTGGCCAGCCGGTCGTTGAACTGCACGATCTGGACG
>NZ_JBKQTQ010000161.1:0-24057 GCF_052143115.1 Mycobacterium sp. | reverse complement strand
CGGGCACAGCAGGCGTGACCGGCCGGTGCTGCAGTCCGCTGGGTCGTCGAGCTGAGCGTGCGCCCACGCCCAGCTTTGTTTCAGGTCGGGCAGCTGGTCGGGCGGCACGCTGATCTGCGGGCAGCCGCCATCGGTGCTGACTTGGTTGTCGGCGGTGACGGCGATGAGCACCAGCCAGGGCCGCAACCGGTTCTCGGCCGGCCCGGTACCGCTGGGCGTCGGGGTCGCAGTGACCGGTGAGAAGCGCCACGGCAGGTCGGTGGCGGCGAAGTCGATAAACGCGAAGTGAGTGGTGTTGCTGCCCGCGGTATCCGGCGATGGAAAACGACGCACGATCTGCGCGGGATCGATGCCCACGACGTCGCCTGGGCCCAGCAGCCGCATGTTTCCTTGCGGGTTTCCTTGCGGCGCATTGATTCTCGTCGAGTCGCCAAGATTGCTGGTGAGTTGAACGCCGACCTGCAATGGGGGGTCGATGGGGGGATAGCTCGGCGCGATGGGATCGTTGTTCGCGTCGTCGGGCGGCAGCGCACCGGCAGCGGCGGGCTGCACCCACGACGCGAAGTTCAGCGGTTCGCTCATCGCCGCTCCCAGGTGGGCGACGCCATTGGTCCGCGGACTGCGGTTGCGGGGGCGGTCGCCGGCGGCGGTGTCTGGAGCACGCGGATGGGGTTGCCGGCAATGGTGTTCGCTACGGCAGGTCCGCGGGCGGGCACCAAAGCCGCGAGACCGCTGATCGGCCACAGTGTGCTGCCGGTCGAGGAGGGACCGTTCACGATGATGTCATCCCACGCCTTGGACACTGGCGGCTCGACAAGGCTGCACATCAGTCCGGTTGGGGTGATTTGAACGCCGGCGTGATAGCTGCTGAACCCGTTGACAGTGAGTTGTTGTTCGACAGGCAACGCCCTATAGGCGCCGTCGGCGAAGTTGTCGGAGACCGTTGCCGTTGGCGGCCCTTGTTGATCACCGAAATACACCGTGCGGATCGAAAATGTCGGACTGGGCTGAACTGTTTGACCGGCATATCGCTCGATCGAAACCCCCAGCGGCACCAGACGTTCGGCGACCTGCAGCCCGCCGCCGGGGTGAAGGACCTTGGCCGCTGCGAGGTCGGCGTGGGCGGTGGGCGTCAGGGTGACGCCGTCGGCGATGGTGGCGGGCGGGCGAATGGTCCACGATTCGGGTCGGTTCAACTCGGCGATCAGCAGTTGGTCAACGTTAAGTGGCGCAGGCGGCGCGGGCGGCGGCGCGGAGCCAAACGTGGCGTCGATCGGCAGCTCGATGCTGAACCACAACACTTCGACCTCTCCGCTGCCGTGCAGATGCCAGGGCCCGGGCCCGCTGAGTGATCCGGTGAAGGCAACGCCGCAGAGGTTTTTGCTGAACACTTCCACGGACAACGCGATGTGCACGTCGACGAGGAAGTGGAACTCTGGTTTCCAGTCGATCAGGGCGTCGAAGCTGAAGTTGCCGTGCAAGCCGCAGCCGGCGACACTTGCGTTCAGGTCCACCGCGGCGCCGACTTGAACGCTGGAGGTCGTGACGGCGACGTAGCAGGCCAAGCGCAGTTCGATCAGTGCCAGCATCATCGTCATGCTGACGCGCTGCAGGGGCGGCACGTTGGGTGGCGGGGTGAAGGCCGGGTGAAAACCGCCGGCCGAGAACACAAAGGTCGCTTCCGGACCACCACGTATCAGCAGGAACAGATCCCCGGTAATCGGGAAGAACAGAATGCGAGACCCGTTGAGGCTGGCTACTATTCGGACCTCAGGTACGCTGGGGGTCACGATGGCCGCGATGCGGGCCTCGAGGTGAATCATCGCGATGTCGTCATCGCCGTCCTCGTCGAAGGGTAGGTCGACGAGGAGCCGGCCGATCAGCGATATCTGCAGCGGATTCGGCAACTCGATGATCAGCATCACGTCTGCCGTGAGAAGCCCTGCCCCCCAGGTGATTTCCAGCATGGGACCGACGACCACCTGGCCGGGACTGTCGGGGAACAACGCCGGGAGGTTGGCGATGATGCGGGCAGAGTCGTCCTGGGCGTCGCCAGCAGACAGAAGTTTATCGATGGAGCCGTCCAGGATGGCCGCGGTCAATGCGTCGCGGTCGCTTCGCCGGTTGACGGCCAGCACCCCTCCGACCCCTGAGACCGCGAACCCGAACCCGATCTGGATCCCCGGTGGTGGAAAGCGGGCGCATAATACGATAGCCAGCGACAGTGGCTCTTTCGGGCCGATGACGGCGTAGGCGTCGATGGCCATTGCCGCCATGGCTAGTTGCAGGCCACCCGACCAAGACCCGTCCGCTGCGGACACCACTTCTCCGCTGCCACTGATGGCCGGCAGGTCGAGACTGAGCGAACCGCTCGGCGTCAGTGTCTGCCAAGTGGGCAGTGCAAACGTGAAACCCGTTGCGGTGGGTCCGAACTCGATGACCGTGATGTCCTGTTCGATGCCGCTCACACAGATGGTGATCCCTGGGAGGCCAACGGTCACGTCGGCAACGACGCCCGCCTTGATGCTGAAGACCGGATCTGGACCCCCGCCGCCGTCGCCGAAGGTCGCCGACAGCGCAAAACCGAGCTCCACGGGGAGGTTCTGGTCGTCGGTCATGGCGCGTGTCGCCTAGCTGCCCAGGCTAAATGACGGTGGAACGCCCTGCTGGATGACCAGAGACGGGTTGTAGTGCACGCTGATGTCACCGAGCTTGGCTAGCGACGCCAATCCGTCGCCCAGTACTCCTTGTGGTGTCAGCGTGCCGCCAAATGGCCCCAACCCGGCCTGCAGACGATAGTTGGGATCGGATGATCCCAGCTGTAAGGATGCCGACAACCCGCCGAGTGACAAGTCGTAGACGGGGGTCTGCTGGCCGGACCAGCCCGGAGCCCACGAGACGCTCACCGCGGCTGACACGCCGGCAGGTGCTACGGCTGCGGGCGGGTGATTAAACGGGTATTCCCATGTCCACGTGCCGGTTCCCTTGCCCGACAACGTCGCTGCCAGCCGCAGTGACGGCGGATAGGAAATATCATGAGTAAATGGTTTGGCCACATTGACCCACACACCCTGACTGAGACCGGGACCGCTGTCGGTCACCGCCAAGCCGACGGTCAGCACGGGCGGTGTGGGTGGTGCCCCCCACTGAGCGTCGGGTGAGTAGTTCAGGGTCAGCATCTTCGCCCAGCCATCAGGCTGGGCGGCGCCGACCCACACCGACGGTCGCAACGGCTGTTCAATCCTGAGCATCACGAACACCAGCAGTGACCACCAGTCCAGTGGATCGCACTTCCCGCGCAAGCTATCCACCACATCATCGGGCAGCTGGCTGGATTGTCCGCTGAGAGCAGGCAGCCCATTGAAGAGGTCCTGCAGCACAGAATTTGGGTCTTGTTGTGCTTGCGTGACAGCGTAGTTGAGCATGGATGCCAGAGAGGACGCGAGTGACTGCGGATCGCTGGCATCCATCGGCTCCTCATTTCCGCGCCCAACGCACACGGCAGCTCAGAGCCGAAACTTTACGGCGTTCAGTTAGCGGGCGCGGGATTTGAGACAAAATGTTCACCCACGCAGCAAGGGCTTAGCTGATGGCGGCGAGAAGGCCGAAGAGTGCGGTGTGCACTTCACGCTCCACCTTGGGATATTGTTTCGTGAAGACAGGGGTAAAGCCGCCGTCATCATCGACGCTACGCGCGGAAGTGACGCGCTCATAGCCGCACTCCAGCGTGAACGCGTAGGTGGTGTCGGGGTTCGGGTTCGGGTTCAGGAATTGCTGGCCGAACGTGTAGTCATCGAAAGCGCCTGTGGTGGGGTACAAACCGATTGACTGCTTGGCCGTGTAGGTGGAGCGTGCCACGGCTGTCGAATCGGACCCTGCCGAACGAGCAATGGCGGTGACCATCGAGTCCGCCAGCTCGCGCAGCTTGTCCAATAGCTGGTGGCGCGGGTCTGGGCCACCGTTGGGGACGTATTCGCCGTAGACGCTCCCCAACTTTCCGTCACGCTGGTGGTCGTAGGCGGTGTTGAAAAACGTTTGGGACGCGTTGGTGCTTTGGTCGATCTCCATCCCCCACGGATACAAGATTGTTCGGCCCAACATGTGAACATCAACCAGGTACCGAATACGTTGTTGGGCAACCAGGTTGATCAAGTTCTGGGTCTCAGGCTCGGTCGATGCGAGGCTCGGCGGTGGTGCCTGGGTGTAACCACGGAATACCGGAGAGCAGGGATCTTTCGACGTGTTGACCTTCAATGCCGCTGCAGCCGTGTAGTAGGTGTCAGCATCCCACGCTAGGGGAAAGTTGCGGTTGATGTCCACACCGGGGCAGTTATCGTCGTCGCGTCGGTAATTCTTGCGCCAGAATTTATGGTCGTCGTCGTTTACCGACAGCGAGTAATCGCGGCCGTCGGGATTGGCGCATGGGACCACGAAGAGGCTGAATTTGTTCAGAATCCGTGTGACCGCGGCGTTGTCGATGGTGTACGGCTCGTAGGTGATGCCGCCGACATCGGTAAACAGTGGGTAGGTGATGTCGTCCGGCGTGTCGAACGCGATCAGCAGCTTGCTACAAAAACTGAGCAGCGCGTCGGGCGGTACGAGCTCGCAGCCGTGTACGCCGCCGGTAAATAGCACAGGAATTGTTGACTGCGGATTGGCCTGGATACGCAGCACCGGAACGCTGATACCGTTACAGGTCTGGTTGTCGAGGTAAAACGTGCCGCAGGTGATGGGGTGCTTCGATACTAAATCTTTGACTGCGCTGTCGATCGATGATGAGTCCCTGTAATCCATGGCGTGTCTGTCTGCTACTCGTTTTGTTCCTGCGGGGCGTCCCAGCGCTCCTGCAGGATGTCGTGATCAGCGAGTATGGTCACGGTCACGTCAATGCCTGAGTTCTGCAAGTCCGATATCGCTTTCTGAGTTGCGTAGGCGATGACTGTCCAGGTGTCGTCGTCTTGTTCGATAGCGCTCCCGCGCACCAAATTGATGCCATCGGCGGTGGCAAGAGGGCTCAGTGAGTCGGCTGATCCGGTGATCAACACACCGGACACCGGACCTGCAGGGCTACTCATCGAGGACTCCGCCTAATCCGGAGTGACGAGCCCGGTGGCTAGCCACGGTTCGAACGTGAAAACTTGCGAGCCAACCCATCTGGGTGCGCATCGGGACCTGGGCGCAGTCGAAGTTCCGGGATTCGATCATGCGCAGCACCCCTTTCGTTGAAAGGTTTATAGCAGCGCGGTGGCGTGTTCGGGACGGGTTTGAAGTGAACAGTTACCGCACGATCACAGGGTCGCAGCGTCGCAGAAGGTGTCACTATGTGCTCAAGTAGTTGAGGATGGCGGTGCGCACCAGAAACGACATGGCGTTTTGCGCTGCAGCGGTGTTGGCGACGTTTTGCCAGACCACAAGGAACTGAGTGTCGGAGTCGTCGTGCCTCAGTATCGTTGCCTCTGAGGCAATTTCGGGACCAGCCTTCAGATTCCCGAGCCCGATTTTGCAGTGCGTGATGGTGAATCCGTCGCCGATCCCGGTGTAGCCAGGCCGCGCATCAGTGGTCATCCAGGAGGAGTCGCCGACCGACTGCGCATCCGAAAGCAGAGTGAGCATCTCAGCGCTGATGCCCTCGTCGCTGCGCTCGTCGAGGGTGTCGGCTTCGATCAGCAATGCCAGAAAGCGGGTCATGTCGATGGTGGTGGTGGCTTGGGCTGAGGGTCCGTCATTGACCGAGGGGATGCGCACGGCTGGCATGGTTCCGAGGAAGGTGCCGGCCAGCCAGATGCCGGTGTTAGCTGACTGGTCGAATAAGCCCCCGTTGGAGACCAGTCCGTTGATCCAGCTGTAGCCCAGCGCCTGGATGGTGGCGGCGGCTTGGTTGTTGTTGCTGTCGACGATCATGCCGCGCATGTTGGTGGCGAAGGTGGTGCCAAACGTCAACTGGCAGCCGCCGTTCGGTGCGGACTGGGGTGCGGCGAACACGGCCGAGTACGTCGGTACGCGCATCGCATGGGTAATGCCAGGCGTATTGAGTAGCAGCGGAACTGAGTTCTCGATGTCTTGATCGAATTGGTTCTGAAGATCACTGAACACGGTGGCGGCATCACAGCTGGCTTCGTTGGCGGCGATCTCGCCGGCGCTTTGCCGTAACTCGAAGGCGGCCAACATAGCCGAGACCTTCAGTAGGCTCGCCGAAAAATACATGGCGGTATCGCGCAGTCCGGCATAGGCGAATGTCGGCGGGTCAGAGTCATCGGAGTTCTCAACGGCGGCCACCGAGACCGCCGCGGTGGAATTGACTGCGACCGAGGGGAATTGGGTGGCGGTTTGGGCCGCGGCCTCGGTGAGCGCTTCGGCCATGGTGTCGTCGGTGGTCAGCAGGTCGGGGTAGGTGTCCGGGAAGAGCATGGGTTCTCCTCGCATGAGCGCGGGCCGCCGAGGGTGCTCGCCGCGCAGTGGGGTGCTGACTATGGATCCCTCACTTCCACGCTGATCAGGTCGGCAAGCGTTGACTGTTCTGGTGGTTCCCAGGGTCGGTGTTGAAAGAGCTGCACGGTGGTGGTCCCGGAGGCGACTCCGATGAAGGTGGCGATTTCGGGGGCGCTGGCACCCACCGGCGGTAGCGGCGAATTTGGCGCAAGTCCCCGCGTCCATTCGATGTCGACGACACCGTCGTTACCGGTGATCTTTGCAGCCCATGCGTATCCGGTGACGCCGAGTCGGGGCAACTCGACAGCAACGTGTTGCCCCACGGACAGGACAAGGTGTGTGGGAATGGCGGTCATGGCGCCACGGCGAGGTTCGCGGGTGCGGCGCGTGCCACCGTTTTGTCCATAAAGCCACCTCATCTGGTGTGACAAGCCAGAATGCTACTCGCTGGCAGTCATGAGTGCGGGTTCATCAGCGGCCAACTATCGAGGAACGGGAGATCCCGATGGGTCTTGATCTCGAGGCATTGCAGCAAGACATTCGCCGAGCCGGCCTGCGCTGGCAAGCCGGCGTCACGGACAACACTGATCATTCCGAGACCCTGATGGGCTACCGCCTGGGCGCGGTACCGCCATCGACCAGCCTCGCCGAACGCGAACTGCGGGCGCGCTCACAGCCTCGGCCGCAAGCAGATTCCGGGGCCGGCCTTCCAGCGAGCTGGGATTGGCGCAACAGCGGGGGCTTTAATTACGTCACACCGATCAAGGATCAAGGGTCGTGCGGGTCGTGCGTGGCGTTTGGGACGATCGCGACGTTCGAATCGCGTGTGTTGATGGCGCTGGCCAATCCTTCTGCCGGCGTGCAGTTGTCCGAAGCCCACCTCTTTTTCTGTTACGGGCCGTCGAACGGTGCGGTCGCGTGCCCGGTGGGCGGCTGGTGGCCCGACCAAGCTTTCGCCTGCCTGCCCTCCGGCGTGGTTCCCGAAGACTGCTTTCCCTATACCGCCGCGAATCAGGCATGCAATCTATGCCCGGATGCCAACAACAAGCTGACACAGGTCAGCGCCACCCACATCGTGTCCGCAGTCGTGGACATGCAACGCGAGTTGGTCCTTAACGGTCCGCTCACCGCCTGCTTCACGGTGTATTCCGATTTTTACTATCACTACACAGGTGGTGTGTACGAATACAATTCGGCCACCTCGGGTGCGGCGGTCGGCGGCCACTGTGTCAGCATCGTCGGCTACTCCAATGCCCAGCAGTGCTGGATCGCCAAAAACTCCTGGGGCCAGAACTGGGGAGAAGGCGGATTCTTCCGGATCGGCTACCAAAACTGCGGTATCGACGCCGAAATGTGGGCGATCGATGCACCCATCAACTCTGCCGTCTGGCCCATCCCCGCGCCAGACCCGCCACCCCCGCCTCCGCCTCCCCCGCCGACAGAGATCGACTACCCCGCCACCTGCAGTATGTGCACCCGCTGCCACGAATATCGATCAGCCGCCAACGCAACCAAATGCGAAAACTGCGGACACCCCGCATCTGCGCACCGCGCTCAGTAAGCCACCTACGCACTGAATTGCGGCGTTCGGCCGTCGACGTGGTTGAACGGCCTGGTGCACACCCATACAGGTAAGACCGGTGAGCGAACCACGACGGCACCGTCTGAACTACTTAGGAATCCGCCGAAGTCTATTGTCCGCAAACTAACAGGACGACCGGTCTGCAGCGTCGGCAGCCAAGGTCAAAGGAAGCGGATGCTCGAAGCGTCCCATGTTTCAAGGTTGCGTCAGGCCTTATAGGCAAGCGCGGAAGCCGCCGCCGAGCTCGGCTTATGCAGCGAGGATTTTCAAGCCGTCGCGACACGCCGAGATCTTGCGAAAGTAGGTAGGCGTGTCCTGTCAGTCTTTCCCGCATCTCGACAACGTAGTTCTTTTGACGGCGAAATGCATTGTCTCTCTGACCATTTAGATGGACATTGCTGGTGATTCGCGCGCCTTAGTGAGCGGGCGCAGATGACATCACGTGAGAAGACTTGCATCGCCGCAGTTCAAGGGATCGCGATATGACACCGGAGATGAGAACCTACAGTCGTCATGGTCGGCGCGCTTCGAGTTCTCCGAGCGGCCGGTGGGCTTCGAAGAGTCGCCTTAGCTGTCTGGCATCACCTAAGGTTCAGCGGTACTCCGGCGTCGTGGAAGACGTCCTGTATCGCATCGAACAACGTGCGCTGCCCGCGGCGCACATCTTTGAGATAATGCTGCGACAGCGCGCTGTGTTGCCATTCGAATTCGTATGGCCGATTTTCGGGGTGCCGAATCCGCCCCGCAGGCAGTCAGCCAATGCGTCGAGATTGCGTCCGAAGTATCCGCCGGGGCCATTGACCGAGGACCCGATCTCGCGATAGAAGTCATTGGCCGACTTGATCTTTCGGCCGTCGATTCGGAAGATCACAGGTAGGTTTGCGTCTGGCTCTCGCGTCATCGTTGCTTTTCCGCGTCAGTAACCAGACAGAATGAGTCGTAGTGGTCGCCGCTGTAGAAGTATTGGGTCGGATCGGCCAGCGGCGCTCCGCCGGTGACGATGCGCCTCAGCGACCGGTCTCGGGCACGCGGGGTGATCACGGTGTACTCGTGGTAGTACCCCCTGCGCTGCCTGGGCAGATGACCCTCGCGGTTAACAAACACCGCACCGTCACTGCGCGGAAACGGGAAGGGGCCGCCTGCGTGGATGCGCCTCACGGTGTCGGCCACCTCGGGCGGCAGGGTGGACATCGGGCACGTCGACTCGCTGACTCCACTGGCGGTCGTCGGTGCCGGGTGGGAAACATGGGTGCGCGTCAACATCCATCCGCCGAAGATGACGATGAGCGCGACAAGCGCGACAAGTGCCAACCTGCGTCGACCCATCCGCGCTCCTCGCTGCTTGGTAGAGCTGCCAAGGGCTAGCGGAAGCGGACGTTCAACGTCGCCAGACCGAAGATCTTCTTGCCGCCGGACTTCGCGGCGACGATGACGACACCGGTGCGGGTATCAGGGTCCAGGGACTTGATCCGGCCGCTGAACTCGATGTCGGCGCCCTCGGCGGCCGATACGATCGCGGGCGCAGACAGCCGCGCCGCGTAGCGGGTAACCGCGCCGGGGTCGCCCGACCATGCGGAGGCGAATCCGGCACCCAAACCCATAGTGAGCATTCCGTGGGCGATCACATCGGGCAGCCCGGCCAGCTTGGCGATGTCCTCGTCCCAGTGAATCGGGTTGGCGTCGCCGGCCACACCCGCGTAGTTCACCAGGTCGCCGCGGGACAGTCGGGTGTGGTGCACCGGTAGCTCGTCGCCTACCGCTACGTCATCGAAGGACGGCGTCCCCGGCGTACGGGTGGTGTCCTCGGCGATGCGTATCTCGCCTTCGGGGCGCACCGTCTTCTGGTACTCGGATTCGCCGATTCCGAAGATGTCAACGTCGTGCATCATCGTCTTCTGCACGGCCGTCTTGATCGCCGGATCGACGTCCTCTGCTGTGAGACCGACAACGGTGGTGTGCAGGGTGTGCACCCGCTCGCCGGCGGTGTCGGTGAAGGTGTTGGTCACGGTGATTAGGTCTCTGCCGGCGATTCGTCGCACCGACGTCAGTTCGACGTCGACGTGCAGTTCGTCGCCGGCCACGATCGGGCGGTGCTGCTCGAAGACTTCTTCGGTCTGCATGTAGGCGTCGTAGCCGACTACCACCTGCTCGAACATGCGGCGATTGCAGGTCATGCCCGGGGTCGACGTGAACGTCATCGGCGCCACCAGGCCCGAATAACCCAGCTCAGCGGCGGCGGCGACGTCCCAGTGCGCGGGGTGATAGTCCTGCACTGCGCGGGCGTACTCGCGTACCTTCTCGCGGCCGACCAGGTAGGTGCCGTCCATCTGGTAGTAGTGGCCGACCCGCGATTCGAGCGCCGACGCTTCTGCTGGTGCAGTCATGAATGTGTTCAACTTTTCTGTCGGCCTGTTCGCTGAGGCCGACCACAGCACACTAACGGGCGCACCGCGGCAACACACGGCGATCTGGCTGGAGCTCCCTACTGGTGCGCGGCGCGGGCTAGGTCAACGGCGTACTGGTTCATGAAGTGGCCCGGCCCCGGTTCGCCTCGTCCGCATGATCCGTCGGAATCACCGGGACGCTTGATCCAGAGGTAGGCGTCAGCATGCGCACCCGCGGTAGCGGTCGTGGGCGGGGCGCCGAGTGCCCGGCCGCTGGGATTGCACCAATTGAGCGGGGCGTCGGGCGCGGGTCCGGCGCCGTTGCGCGAGGTGTCGACCACGTAGTGCGCACCTTTTGTGAGCGCCGAAACCGCTTCGCCGTAACCGATTTCCTCATCGGTTGTGAAGAAATTTGAGGTGTTGAGGCTGAAACCCCGCGCGTGGTCTACACCGACCTGGTTGAGCCTGGCTGCGATTTCGTTTGCGCTCAACCAGCGTGAGTGCCCTCCGTCGATGTACACGGCAGCGGCCGGATTGCGGGTCAGCGTGTCAACGGCGTAGCGAATCAGGCCGTAGCGTTCGTCGCGTTGGCCAGGCGATAGACAGTCGGCCATGTCGAGTGCATCGGGTTCGACGATGATGGCCGCTGGCGAGGACCCCACAGCGGCTGCGACGCCGTCGATCCACTGGCGATAGTCTGCGGCCGTCGCGAATCCACCCGCTGCGAAGCTCCCGCAGTCGCGGTGTGGAATGGCATAAAGCGCCAGCACCGGCATGCTGCCGGCGGCCTGGGCCGCGCCGACGTACCCGGCGACCGCAGCGGAAGAAACCCCCGGGTCGACCCAGTGCGCCTGCGGTGTGTTGGCGATCGCGTTGAGTTCTGGACTCGGCGGATTGGCGTTATGTGCGGCGGCCGTGGCCGGCGACGTGGGGTCGACGTAGAAGGGCTTTCCGGCAAACGGGTTTGCGTCGTCGACTAGGAGGACCGCCGGGGCGGGACCGACCTGCGTCGGGGCGGCATAACAACCCATGCCAAGAACGCTCGCAACCGCCAAGAAGGGGACAATCCACCGCGCGACTGCGCTGGCAACTGAGGAGACCACCCGGAAAACATATTGTTGCGAAGCAATAAGCGCCAGTCCGCAACGACAAATAGACGTCGCGGACCGGTGGCGTTAAGACGGCGGGAGCGCCTTCTGCGCTGACGCGCAGAAATGATCGGGTCGAGCGAAATCATGGACCGCCAGCGGCCTGCAAAGCCGTATACACGGGTTCGAGTCCCGTCACTCGCTCCGCGAAAGCTGAGCAGCAAGCAGTCGGCCCGGCCAGCGCCGAACGGCACTAGTTCGGAACAGCGTTGTGCGCGCCCGCCAGTGGCCGGAGGACTATTCCTACTCCAAGCCGTGTTGCTGCTCGGGTGAGTAGGAAGCCGAACCAATGAGCACGCAACAGCTGCACTTCAATGCATTCATCTGGCCCAACGGCTATCACGAAGCCGCGTGGCGTCTGGTCGACGACGACGTTCGCAACGTCCTCGGCATGTCCTACTACACGGATATCGCACGGATCGCTGAACGCGGCTTGATGGACTCGATTTTCCTGGCCGACAACATCGCCATCGCGGAATACCGAGCTACATACCTCCCTCAGACGCAATTCGACCCAATTTCGGTGCTGTCGGCGCTGGCAGCGGTCACCAGCCGGATCGGGCTGATCGGGACGGGCTCAACGACCTACAGCAAGCCGTGGGATCTCGCCCGCCGATTTGCAACGCTGGATCATCTCAGTGGCGGTCGCGCCGGCTGGAACATCGTCACCACCGTCACGCCACTGGCGGCGGCAAATTTTGGTGAACGGTTTCATCCTGAGCGTGCCGATCGGTATGCGCGCGCCCACGAATTCGTCGAGGCCGCGACGCGTGTGTGGGACAGCTGGGCGGACGACGCGGTCATCGGTGACCGCGAACGCGGCGTGTGGGCAGACCGCGGCAAGTTGCACGCGCCGCGCTTTCACGGCCAGTACTACGACGTCGAAGGGGTCCTGCCCTTTCCCCGCAGCCCCCAGGGGCACCCGGTGCTCGTTCTAGCAGGGCAGTCTGCAGCAGGCGTCGGGCTGGCCGCGCGATACGCCGAGGTGGCGTTCTCCGGGCCGCCATCGCTCGACGCCGCGGTTGCCTTCCGGGCCGATCTCCACGCGCAGGCCGCAGCCGTAGGCCGTAAGCCCGACCAGGTGCTGGTGTTGCCCGCGTTGATGGTGACGCTGGGCGGCACAGTGGCTGAGGCTCGGGCACGAGCACAGCAGCTCGAAGACCTGGCAAGTCCGGAGTTTCGATGGCAAAACGCCTTATACACGGCCGGGCTCGACCCAAATGCTTTCGATCCGGACGTTCCGCTGCGCGCCGAGCTCTGGGCAGAGCAGTCGACACCGTCAACCCGCGCCGAGCAGCTCTATGCGGCCGCGCGTGCGCGACCCGACGCTTCCTTGCGTGAGATCGCCCAGCAAGTGGCTGGCGGCGCGGGGGGGATGCATTTCATCGGCACACCCGAGCAGCTGGCCGATTATGTGATCGCTTGGCAGGACGCGGGTGCGGTCGATGGATTCACGTTCATGGGATCGACACTGCCGCATGAACTAACGGCGTTCGTCGATCATGTCGTGCCGATCCTGCAGCGCCGTGGCCGATTCCGCACCGAGTACACCGGCCAGACGTTGCGCAATCACCTTGGGCTTACGCGGCCGTCCCGATAGAAAATCCGCGTGCCCACAGAGGTGTCACATAAGTTTCAGCGTTACCCCGGCATCGTTGAAGACTTCTTGTATCGCATCGAACAATGTGCGCTGCCCGTAGTGCACGTCGCTGAGGTAGTGCTGCGATAGCGCGCTGTGTTGCCATTCGAATTCGTAAGGCCGATTTTCGGGGGTGCCGAATCCGCCCCGCAGGCAGTCGGCCAGTGCGTCGAGATTGCGTCCGAAGTATCCGCCGGGCCCGTTGACGGAGGATCCGATCTCGCGATAGAAGTCGTTGGCTGATCTGATCTTTCGGCCGTCGATTCGGAAGATCACAGGTAGGTTTGCGTCTGGCTCTCGCGTCATCGTTGCGTTCCCGCGCCAGTGACCAGACAGAACGAGTCATAGTGGTCGCCGCTGTAGAAGTATTGGGTCGGATCGGTCAGTGGTGCTCCGCCGGTGACGATGCGTCTCAGCAACCGGTCTCGGGCACGCGGGGTGATCACGGTGTACTCGTGGTAGTACCCCCTGCGCTGCTCGGGCAGATGCCCCTCGCGGTTAACAAACACCGCACCGTCACTGTGCGGAAACGGGAAGGGGCCGCCTGCGTGGATGCGCCTCACGGTGTCGACCACCTCCGGGGGCAGGGTGGCCATCGGGCACGTCGGCTCACTGACACCACTGACTGTCGTCGGTGCCGGGGCGGAAGAATGGGTCCGCGCTAACGCCCATGCGCCGAAGATGACGATGAGTGCGCAGAACGCGATAAGTGCCAACTTGCGTCGACCCACCTGCGCTCCTCGCTTCCGGGTTACATACTGACGCCATGGACGTGACGAGACGGCGATTCTTCATCACCGCAGGCGTGACCGCGATGTCGATGGTCACGATAGGGGCCTGCGCCGCGGGTACGACGTCGGCATCGCCTGACACCGGCTTCGTCGTGACCCACACCGACGCCGAGTGGCGAAACCTGCTTACCCCGGCCCAATACGACGTGTTGCGTAACGCAGGCACCGAGACTCCGTACACGAGCCCGCTCAATGACGAACACCGTCACGGCGTGTTCAGCTGCGCGGGTTGCGCGCAGCACCTCTACTCCTCGGACACTAAGTTCGACAGCGGCACCGGCTGGCCGAGCTTCTGGAAGGCCCTGGACAACGCGGTGCTCGAACGCCCAGACACCAGCCTAGGCATGATGCGCACCGAAGTTCTCTGCAGCCGATGCGGAGGCCACCTCGGCCACGTGTTCGACGACGGACCGCAGCCGACCGGCCTGCGGTACTGCATGAACGGCGTCGCCATGACCTTCGAGGCCCTCTGAGCCCACCACGCTGAATCCTGGGCGACGAACGGCTCGATTTCGGATACATGGCAACCTACGGCACATTCACGGCGCTGCTTGTCGACGGCGTCCGTCGGCGGCGTGGCCATCCGGCTGTCTTGCCCGCAACTGTGATTGTTGCCGTCGTCGCCGACGCGATAGAGGGAGTCTCGTTACTGAACGTACTTCGCCGCACGCGAGTTGCCGTTGACGCACGGCGTGCGCAAGTCGCCGCTCTGATCAAGTTCGCAGTCCTTGCGGGCGCGCTTGGATACGTTGCCGCGGATCGTTTCGCGTCCGATGCTCAGCGGGAAGTTGACGACGCTAGTGCCGCAGATTGTTGAGCTGCACCTCGACGTGCAGGGCGCTGGCGGCGGTCTTGTAGCTCTCGACCACACCCTCGAGCCGTGCACTGGAGCCCTGGAAGCAAGCCCAGTCAAAGACGGCCTGACATACGTGGTCGGCCAGACTGCGCAAGATGCCATCCCGAGGAGGGTTGTCGATGACCCTGATCGCGGCCGTGCAGACCATTCCCTTGTCGACGTTGTCGCCCTGTAGTGCCCGCTGAGCCAGTGTCAGGAGGTGTCGGGTATGTCCGCCCTCGAAATCCATGTATCCCTCTTGCTTCGTAAAAGCACTAGATCGGCCGAGTGGTAAAGCTACTCAACAATCAGTACGTGTCGGCCACGTTCCGGTAACAGAGATACATCGGTCAGGACCGAAAACGTTGGCGTAGTAGCTGGTGGCCGCTGTGGATGTAGATCCGCAAACTTCGTGTTCAATTCTGGCTTGAAATATCCACGACACCTGACACGGCGATTTAGTTGTCGCGTTCGCTACCCACCGCTAAGTTTGAGGCGCGGTTGGGGTGGGGATTTCAGGAGATTTGGGGAAAGAGAACGCGAATGCCCGGCGATCGGGATGAGGACTGCCGCGAGCGGCTGGTCGATGCCACCCTGGATCTCTGCATGGGCCAGGGGTACGACGCCACCACCGTGGATCAGATCGCCGCCGCGGCCGACGTAACGCCAGCTGACTTTGAACGCCACTTCGCGACTAAGGATGCGGCCATCATGTCGGTTGTCGATGACCTGCTGCAGGCCACCGCCGCGGCACTCGGCGACGTTCAGGCCGACGTCGACCCAGAGCACGCGATGCTGATCGCGACCATCGAGTTGTTGGGCGCGATCATCGATTTGGCCGCGGTGTCATAACGCGTGATCGAATGCTGGCGATGGGGCGCGTCGTCACCTCAACCTCGCATCTGCAACAGCAAGCGTCTGCAGTCCGTAAGCGGGTGCTGACGCAGGCGCTCGCGGGCCGGATGGGATTCGATTCCCAAGATCGGCGGGTGCAGCGCGCGGTAACGATGTGGTCGGCCATCGCAGCCGGCGCCTACATCGGCCAGCTTCACATGCCACCCAACTACGATCCGCGCCAAGATGATTGGCCATCGGAGCGAATGGTGGCGAACCTATCCGAGACGTTCGCAGAAGTCATGGGCGAGGCCCCGTGGCAAGAGGATGACTGATTAGGCGCGCCGCACAGCATGCACAGCCGATCACGATTACGGCTGGGTGGCCGGGGAGATGAGGGCTTTCATGACTCGGCCGGCGCGAAGCGCGTCGAACGCGGTCAGCGCATCGGTTAGTGGACTGATGACCGTGGTGAGGTCCGCAACGGCGATTTCTCGAGCGGCCAGTAGCTCGATAGCGCGGTCGAATTCGTCGGTGTAAATGTACGAGCCCCGCACCGTAATCTCTTTGAGCAGGATCGTGGCCGAATCCAGGCCAGGGTCGGGTCCCGCCCCGACCACCACCAGGATGCCGCCGGGGGCCAGCAGCTTCAGTGCGGTAGAGGTCGCGGCGGCGCTGCCCGAGCACTCGAGCACGACATCGACCTCCAGTCCGCTGGTGTCGGCGTCGGCGGCGATCGACACCGCATGGGAACTCTTCGCGAACTCGGCCCGTTGCGCGGCGGGCTCCATGAGAAGGATTCGTGCGGGCGATCTGAGGTGAGCGAGCCTGCAGGCGAGCTGCCCGATTGGACCGCCGCCGGTCACTAATACCGTCCGCCCCGACAGCTCGCCGGCGAGGTCCACCGCTCGCAACGCGGTCGCCGTCGGCTCGACCCAGGCCGCCTCGAGAGTCCCCAGCTCGTCAGGGATTCGGCGCAGGTGTCCGGGGAAGACAGCCATCAGCGGCGCCAGCGCTCCATCGGCCTGCAGGCCTAGCGCCGTCTCCAAGGTGGCTTGTCGACAGAAGTTCGGCCGCCCTGAGCGGCAGTACACGCACGTCCCGTCCACGTTGCCGTTGGGGTTGACCGCAACCCGCTGGCCGATCGCCCAGTCTGCGACGTCGTGGCCGACTGCCGCGATCCGACCGGTGGACTCGTGTCCGAGGATGCAGTCACCGCGGTACACCTGCGGCAGCTGGGGGGCGTGCAGATCGCTGCCGCA
The DNA here is from genome assembly GCF_052143115.1 of Mycobacterium sp. Classification (GTDB taxonomy): domain Bacteria; phylum Actinomycetota; class Actinomycetes; order Mycobacteriales; family Mycobacteriaceae; genus Mycobacterium. The sequence goes on along the minus strand of NZ_JBKQTQ010000161.1, from coordinate 7,153 downwards.
GATGCCGCACAGATCGACTTCGACGAGGACCTGATCGGGTCGCAGCGTGGGGCGTGGTCGATCCTGTAGTGCGATCCGTCCGTCAGCGGTGAGTACCACCGCGGGCATTGTCACGTAAGCGAATACGGCCCGAGACGGCCCCAGGCCACGATGACGGCGAGCGTAAGCAGCACCGCGTTGACCGCGATCATCGGCGCTTCTTTGCGCCGAGCGTGCACGACGGCCGCACCGACCATCGTCAGGGCGAGCCCGATTGCGGCCAGCGGCACCAGGATCGGCGCTATGTGCAGCGCGGCCGGCAGGATTAGCCCGATTGCGCCGAGGATCTCGAGGACCCCGATGAGCCGTATTGTGGACTGGCTGAAGTCCTGTGCCCAGCCGAAGCCGGACGCCACGAGTTGCTCCTTGGTGCGAAGTATCTTCATCAGCCCGCTTGCGGCGAAACCCACCGCAAGGACGATCGCGATAATCCACAGCGCTAGGTTCATCCAGACCTCCTCATTGTTTTCATGTTTAACACTTGTCAGCCGAATTCCTGGTTGAGGACTTCGATCTCGCGGTCACTCAACGATAGGCCGCCCGCGGCAAGGTTCTCGGTTAGGTGGCCGCGAGTGCGGGTTCCCGGAATCAGCAGGACGTTCGGTGCGACGGCCAGCAACCACGCGAGGGCGACCTGTGCGGCGCTCGCTTCGTGGCGATCGGCGACACCGGCCACGACCGAGTTGTTCAGGATCTCGTCGCGCTGCGCTGTAGGAAAGCCCAACGGACAGAACGGCACGAACGCGATCTCCCGTGCGCAACACTCCTCCAAGACGGGCAGGCTCTCACAGGCCGCGAGATTGAAGAAGTTCTGCACGCAGACGATTTCGGTGACGTCCAGCGCCCGCATCAGGTGGGCGCGGCTGACATTGCTGATCCCAATTCCGCCGATCAGTCCCTTGTCCCGGGCTGTGACCAGCGCGCCGAGCTGATCAACGAACCGGGCATCGGGTGCGGCGTTGTCGAGCACCCGTAAGTTGACAGCGGTAAGTTGCTCGACTCCCAGTGTCGTGAGGTTGTCGTATATGCCGGACAGCAGCTGGTCGGGTTCGTCGTAGGGCAGCACCGCTCCCGAATCGTCGCGGCGGGCCGCCACCTTGCTGACCAAGGCTAAACCGTCGGGGTAGGGGTGAAGCGCCTCACGGATCAATTCGTTGACCACCCCTGGCCCGTAATACTGCGCGGTGTCGATGTGATCGACCCCGGCCTCCACCGCGGCCCGTAGCACTGCGATGACTTCATCACGGTCCCGTGGCGGACCGTAGACGTTGTCTCCGGCCAGCTGCATCGCGCCATACCCGACGCGCCAAACCGCCTTGTCGGCAAGGGGATAGCGAGACACACGGTTAGGCATAAATTGGCGCAACGTCGAAGTAGACGCGGTACGCGTCGATCTTGCCGGCAGCGTCGAGATGGAAAATCGTCACACACGGGATGGTGACCTGCTGACCGTCCTTGCGGTCGTAGGTGACTTTCAGCTCGACGATCGTGTCTCGGTCGACGTTCCATTCCCGCACGACCTCGTGGTGCAGGCCGGCGATCGTGTCGTAGAAGTTGGTTAGGCCTATATGGATCTCCCCGATGCCAACCAGCGGCTGGCTGTTGCCGAACACGACCCGTCCATCTTCAGCAAAAAGTGGGGTCAACGCAGCAACGTCCATCGCGTCGACCAACACGAAGAGGTTGAGCGTCTGGGCACGCGTTGTTGCACGCATAGGGGTCCCTCTCTCACAAGGGGGCAGCGTGGCAACCACGATACGTGATACATCATGTTACTCGCAAGATGGCCGTGCGGTGGAATGCATATCAGGGCACAGATGGTCTAGCCAGCGAGCGGGCAGGACCTGGACCCGTCAAGCGCCGCCCTCTAGCGTCGGCAGCTACTCATCAGGGAACCGGCGGCAAGGAGCTATGGAAATTCAAGTGTACGTGGATGTGTTCCAGCGCCGCGGTGAGCGGCGCAAGCAGCTCGTCGGGCAGCGGGTCGAAGAACAGGCGCCGGACCAACGCCACGTGACCCGGAGCTGCTGCGTCGATCGCGTTGCGACCGGCCTTTGTCAGAATCGCATCGGTTGCCCTGCGGTCATCCTGCGATGGAACCCGCTCAGCGAGGCCGCGTTCGCATAACCGGCGCAGCTGATGCGATGCGCGGCTGCGTTCCCAACCGATCAGCGCCGCCAGGTCAGAGACCTGCAGGCGGCCGCCAGGCGCACCGGTTAGCGCATTCAGAACGTGGTAGTCGGCAAGAGACAAATCGCTGTCACTCTGCAGCTGCCGATTCATCTCATAATTCATCCGCATCTGCACGCGCATGAACGCGCGCCAGGCTTGCAGCTCGGCCGGCGACAGCCAAGGGCCCTGATCGGTCTTCCGGCGCTGACTACGTGACACTTCGGCTATTCCTTCTCCGGCTATCCGCCCAGGATATCCAGATCACCGCCGGAAACCCCTTCGACGCGTCGCGACTGACCGCCGCCAGTAGGGCATGACCGGGAGCGAATACGAACATCAGCGCCGCTTTTTAAATGATATATCACGTATAGTGATGAGGCCAAAGCGGGCGGGAAGGACTCACGATGACGGAGACCATCAGTCGCTTGATGGAAGCGAATTTGCTCGGGGTCTTCAACGAACGCGACGCGGGTCGCCGGGCTGCGATGATCAACACCATCTACTCCCCTGATGTGCGATGGACGGACGACGAGGGGAGCACGGTCGGTCGTGAAGCCTTAGACGCCAAGGCAACAGCGTTGCAATCGCAAATGCAAGGGCTGGTATTCACCAAAGCAGGTCCTGTCTACGAAACACCTGGGACTGGGCTACATGGCATTTGAGCTGGGGCCGCCAGGAGGCGAGCCAGTGGTCTGCGGGTTCGACGTGGCCGTCGTGCGCAGCGGGCTCATCTCCGAGCTCTATACCGTCATCACGGGTCCGCGCGGTGACGGTCCGTCGCAGCTGTTGCAGGCCTTCATTGGCTACCTTCGGGCACGGCCCACCGCCGTCGATTCCGGAAGCGCCGTCACCGCCGCGGCCCGCGATCAACGCTTGGCGCTTCCCGAACGAATCGCTCTGCTCTCGCCGTTGGCTGACCTGACTTTCGGCGGCGCCTCCATCGAGCAACGTAAACACCTGGACCCGTTGGTTACCCGTGAGATGCTCGAATCCAGCGTCGTCGACTACCTTGCCGGGGCGGATCCGCGCGACCCCCGTTGCTCTGCGATCTTCGCCGACATGCAGGGTTTCCCCCCGATGCTCATCCAGGTCGGTGAGAACGAGATTCTCTACGACGATGCCACCCGTATCCGAGATGCCGCCACCGCGGCTGGTGTCGACGTGTCCTTCGAGTCTTGGCGACACGGAATTCACGTCTGGCCGGTCTTCATCTCGGCCGGGCTACCAGAGTCCGCTGCGGCCGTCGAACGCCTGGCCGCCTTTTTCAAGACTTAGCTTAGTGATTGGCCAGTGGGTTGGTGGCTTGCCATGGAGTCGGGATGAGTACTTCGACGCCTGCTCGTTCGGCGAGCGGGAGTAGCCGGTTCATGGTGGCGTTGAAGTCATCGGCCAGATAGGGCAGCGGGCGCAACGGGTGATCCAGGGTGCGGAAGAAGTCGTCCCAGTGCACCAGGATGATCCGCCGCGCTCCGGTGGTGACGACGACCTCGTCCCAGTAGGTGTTGATGAACTCGTCTGATTGTTTACCCAACAAGCCGACGCCAAAGTAGATGACGTCAGCGCGGTGCCCGGCTAGCGCTCCGGGAACGAAATTGGCGCTGGCGTGAATCAGGATCCGTCCCTGGGGATGGTTGACCAACACGGAGTAGCAGGTGGCGCTCTTCCACGTACGGGTGCGCGCCGGCGGGACGAGCGGCTCGGTGACCACACCGGGGGAAAGGTCGCCGGGACTGTGTACCGAATGGACGAAGGTCAGCTCGAAGTCGTTGTAGGACAAGGTTTGTCCGTCCGTGACCACTTTCAGGGAGGTCTCGGGTACGTTCAGGCCACGTCCGATGTTGGCGGTCGATTGCGAACCGATGAGGTCGGCACCGGTCTCGTTGACCCAGATGGGTGCGTCCATCGCGTGGTCGTAGTGCGAGTGTGCGCAGAACACCGCGGCCAATGAGCTTGCCACGTCGAGGCGGTCGATCGCATCGCGAACGAATTGGCGATTCGGGTTGATCTTGCCGAACTGCAGACTCAACAGCCCGGGTCTGGTCACGAAGCCGTCGGAGAGGATGGAGGTGTTCTGGTCACTGAGTAGCACCGAGCTCGTCCCGAGGAAGTGCGCCTTCAGCCCCGTGGTCGCCGGCTCCGCCGGCCGCTCCAGGTACTTCCGGTAGCGGTCTAGCCGTGGATGAGCGAACGGCAGGTGGCGTCCTGGCTTGATGTGCTGAAGCAGCGATCCGCACATATCAGACCCCGTCCGTGTGGTGTTTCCTGCTGGCAGCGTCGTTGGTGGACGCTGTCATTATGGCAACGGGGATACGTAACCTCGCTCAATAGCGGGAAAGTCCGGAAGCGACGGAAGGTGCGGCATTGGATGAGCCAGCGACCCCTCGAGACGACCACCGATACGTGATCATTGGTGCCGGTGCGATCGGCGGCACCCTGGGCGCGCTGCTGGCCCGGGCCGGTGCTGCCACGGTGCTGGTGGCACGGGGTCGACACGCGGAAGTCTTGGCGATCGCGGGCATGACGTTGAGAACGGCCGACGGTACCTTCCACACGCCGGTCACCGCGGCGTCCGGGCCCGAGCATGTGCGGTTGACCGATCGCGACGTGCTGGTCTTCGCGACGAAGACCCAGCAACTCGACGCGGCTCTCCAGGAATGGGTGGACCAGCCGGTCTTTGGGCCGAACGGCCCAAATGACCTGGTCGGGACCGCGGGTGAGCGCCTGCCGGCGATGACCGCCCTCAACGGTGTTGCCGCCGAGGAGAAAGCGCTGCGCTACTTCCGGCGGGTATTTGGTATCTGTGTCTGGTTGCCGGCGGTGCACCTCGAGCCCGGGGAGGTGATCGTGCGGGCGTGGCCGGTGGCAGGCCAGTTCCACATCGCACGGTGGCCAGCGTCGATCAGCACGCAGGACGACGCCGACCTGTTGTCGGGCCTCGCCGAGGCGTGGACCACCGCAGGGATCCGGGTGCGTACTCCCGACGACGTCGCCCCCTGGAAATACAACAAGCTGTTGAGCAACCTCGGCAATGCTGTTGGCGCCCTGGCCGCCGAGGCGGCTGACACAAGCGCGGTGGAGGCCGCGCTGCGCAGTGAAGGTGAGAATGTGTTGCGGCACGCCGGAATCGAGTGGGTCTCGTTCGAGATATCCACGGCCGCGCGGGCGGACGGACCGAGTGTCCGCACGGTACCCGGACGGAATACCGGGGCGAGCAACTCCACGTGGCAGTCGTTGAGCCGCAACACCGGCAACGTCGAGACCGACTTCTTCAACGGCGAGATCGTCCGGATCGCTCACCGCCATGGCATCACGGCACCACTGAATGCCGCTGTAGCACGCGTGGCGCGTTCTGCGGTCCGCAACGGCCTTGGGCCAAGCCGTTATTCGGCGGCAGAACTCGCCCAACTGTTCAGGTGAACACAAGCTGGCTCAGCACGCCTGAGTCACCTAGGTGCCGACGGCTGCCGACGATGTCGTGGCAGCGCTCGTCCCGGCCGGTGTGACGCTTGCTTGGTGGCCGCCGCCGCTGTCGCCACCCGTACCGCCTGAGTAGTCGGTGTCTGCTCAGGCGGTCACGCGACGGATGCCCAGTGTTTGTCTGCTGGTCACCAGAGGGCGGGCTGGGTCTGCAAGCCTTGATACCGACGCTCCGGGAGACCAGGAGTCGCCGCGACTCGGGAAGGGGCCGTCATGACGGAACATTTGCGCGCTTACAACAGTCTGTGGCAGGTCCGCAGCGACTCGTGGTGTCGCTTGGAGGAGGCCGCTGACCGGCTGACGCGCTCGGACACCGCGGGAGAACTGAAAGAAAAATGCGTGGCAGCCTGCCAGGAATTACTGGCTCGCCTGGGCACATTGGAACCCTATTGGGCCTACCCCGGCTCGCCGCAATTCGCGCGAGTTCAGCGACTTTTTGCCACAGGCAGTTACGACAAGTTCTGCCAAGCGGTTGCGCGGGTTAACCGAGCGCTGACCACGGAGTCGTACCGCTCCGGCGACGTGGAGAACGCCGGCGCCGACGAGCTGGACATGTTTCCGTCCGATCCGCGCACGCTCGAGCGTCAGACAGAAGCAGAGCGCGACCGCCCCTATTTCGAAGTGCTCGTCGTCGAGAAGATGACCGAAGCCCAAGAACACGCGCTGCGCAACGAGGTCCGCAAATGGCGACGTCCGGACGACGAATTCGTCTACGAACTTGTGGTGGTGGGTAGCGGCGACGAGGCTCTCATCGCGGCACGGCTGAACGTGAACCTGCAGGCCGTGGTGATCCGGCGGCGCTTTTCGCACCAATCGACTCGGGATCTGTCGTCCCTGTCGGAGTTCGTCGATGACGGGGTGTCGCACGAATTGGCCGATCATTATTCGCCCGAGGAACGCGCACAGATCCTCGCCACATCCATGGCGAAGTTGCGCCCCGAGCTCGACCTCTACCTGATGACCGAGATCGAGGTGGAGGACATCGCCGGGCGCCTGGGTCAGTATTTCCGCAGGGTGTTTCACGCCCGGGAAGGCATGCTCGAGTTGCACCTGTCGATCTTGCAGGGCGTGGAGGCGCGCTACCGCACCCCGTTCTTCAGCGCGCTCAAGCAGTACAGCCACCGGCCCACGGGTGTCTTTCACGCCCTGCCGATTTCGCAGGGCAAGTCGATCGTCAATTCGCACTGGATCAAGGACATGGTCGGCTTTTACGGCCTGGAAGTGTTCATGGCCGAGACGTCGGCGACGTGCGGCGGTCTTGACTCTCTGCTGGAGCCGACCGGTCCGCTGCGTGAATCCCAGCAGCTCGCGTCGAAAGCGTACGGCTCGCGGCACACGTACTTCGTCACCAACGGAACATCGACGGCTAACAAGATCGTCACCCAGGCGCTGGTGGCGCCCGGCGACATCGTGCTGCTGGACCGCAACTGCCACCAGTCGCACCACTACGGCATGATGATGGCCG
>NZ_JBKQTQ010000160.1:0-5223 GCF_052143115.1 Mycobacterium sp. | reverse complement strand
GCGGACCGCGGCGTATGCCGTGGTGCCGGCGACGAACAGGCCCCCTGCGGCTTCCCATGACACTGCCGGCGGCTTGGGCGTGAGCTGATCGGCGGGCACCACCACGAATTCGGCGTGGCTGGCTCGGCCGTTCGTGAAACCCAGCACCTCGTCGCCCACTGAGAAGGCATCGACGCCGGTGCCGACCTCGGCGACGACACCGGCGAGATCACTGCCCTGCCCGGACGGAAATGTCGCTGGGAAGATCTCGTCGAGCGCACCCTGGCGAATCATCGCTTCGCCTGGGTTGACGCCAGCTGCCTTCACCTCGACCAGCACTTCACCGGTGCCAGGTTGCGGGCGGGGAACCTCGCGTACATCGAGGACGTCGATGCTGCCGTAGCGATCGAATCGCACTGCTTTCATGAGCTGTCCGTCCTTATCTCCGTTTTTGGACCATGAGAGCTGGGGCTTATCGGCACCTAACTAACCTAACGCTTGTATCCGCGGATTCTTGGCCCACAGGATCGGTCGGCGTGACCGCCGACGAGATTTGAAAGCACGCGGGAGCTTTTCGCGAACCGCCCGGCCGCGGCGGGCGGCTGGGTGCCCGAGGACTTGTGCCACATGGGTTTTCCCGACTCCGACGGTTCCGCAAAGGATCATGACATCAGGGGATCGGGCGAGGTTGACAATGGCGTGGTGTTACCGGTCCTCGCTGTCAGACCTGCATCGAAAAATGGTCGCGTCTGTACGCTGGTCAGCGGCCCGGGTCATAGGATCGGCCAATGCACCTTGACGAGTACATGTCATTGGATGCGACCGCTCTGGCCGAGTTGGTCGAGCGCAAACAGGTCACCCCGGCCGAACTTGTTGCTTTGGCGCGGCGACGCGCCGACGCGGTCAATCCAAGGTTGAACGCGATCGTTCGTCGCCTCGACGACGTCGCCGATAGGCAAGCCGCCGATCCGGATCTGCGCGGAGCGTTTGCCGGGGTGCCCTTTCTGATCAAAGACCTTGATCAGGAGTATCGGGGCTTTCCCACGTCGTGCGGTTCGAGGTCGCTGGCCAATGACGTGGCCGACCGGCACGCCCTGGTGACGCAGCGGTTCCTTGACGCGGGGCTGGTGATCTTCGGCATGACCAATACCCCCGAGTTCGGGGCCAAGGGCGTGACGGAATCCGAGTACTTGGGTCCGGCTCGCAACCCCTGGAACACCGAGCACACTCCCGGCGGCTCGTCGGGCGGATCGGGGGCCGCGGTTGCGGCGGGCATCGTTCCGGCAGCGGGGGCCAACGACGGTGGCGGATCGATCCGCATCCCCGCCGCCTGCAACGGGCTCGTCGGCCTCAAGGCCAGCCGGGGGCTGTCGCCCTACGGGCCGCAGACCGGCGAGCCGATGTTCGGGATGGAGACCCAGGGCGTCGTTTCGCGCACCGTGCGCGACAGCGCCGCCCTCTATGACGCGATCATCGGCCCCAATCCGCTTGCCGCCTATCAGGTTGCGCTTCCCGACGTCCCGTTCGCGAAACACATCAAGAGTCGTCCCGGCGCCGTAAAGATCGGGTATTCGACCTCCTCGGCGATCAACCCCCATCCCGACCGGGAAGCGATCGCCGCAATCGAAGAAGCGGCGAAGCTGCTGCGCGACCTGGGTCACCAGGTCGAGGAAGTCCAGCCGCCCTACGACGACGCCGCATTGGCGCGCGACTTTCTCACCATTTGGTTCGCGCAGCTCTACCGACATGTCGCCGAGATCAAACAGCGAATCGGTGCCCGCGACAGTGACTTTGAGGCCGACACCCTGGCCGTGAGTGAGCTCGGCCGATCCGCTGGCGTCCTGGCACCGATGCTTGCGCTGGAGAACACAAACAACTACATCCAATCCCTGGCGACGTTCCACGAGAGCTACGACTACTTCCTGACCCCCACCCTGGCCACCCCGCCCCTTGCGGTCGGTGCCACGGCGACATCGCCCCGCTTGCAGACGGTGTCCCGGGTGATCAGCAAGTTGCACGCCGGAAAAGTGCTGGCGCTCACCGGGATTCTCGATGAACTGATCCAGGAGAGCCTGGGCTGGGTACCCTACACGCAGCTCGCCAACCTCACCGGGCGGCCCGCGATCAGTGTGCCGCTACATTGGACAGACGCCGGGCTTCCTCTGGGCGTGCAGTTCGTCGGACGGCTGGGCGCGGACGGCGATCTCTTACAGTTGGCGGCGCAACTTGAAGAAGCCCATCCCTGGTCCCACCGGCATCCGGCACCCGCCTTACCGGCAAGTTAGTCCTTGCCCTGTGAGGCAAACCAGGTATCTGGGCTCGGTGAGGTTTCGATGAGGGTGGCCCCAGAAATTCGAGATCAGTCACAGTTCGTCGGCCAGTTCGGCCATGCCTTGTCCGATGGATCGGCTGGGATGCCCAGGGCAGGGATCGATCCGCTTTACGGACGCTCGGCCGGCTCGCCGTAGCGTTCCTGAGCGGCCTGGCGGCTGGTGCCGAGCATGGTTGCGATCTGAGTCCACGTGTGTCCGTGCACGCGGGCCTCGGCCACGGCATCGGCCAACTCCGCCTGGCTCCTGGCAACAGCGCGTACGGCATCGCCATCGCTCAGTTTTTGCTGGCCTTCCCGTTGGATCGCGTGCCGCCGTCGGCGTGTCCTGGCGTCCGTGGTTTGGGGGGTAATGGCTCCAACAGCGTTGGATCCGTAGGAGTTTCGATCCCAACCAGGTACCCAGACTTCGGTGCACCGGTGTCGCCGTCCGGTATAGCATCCAGGTCAGCCAACCAGCGCGCCGGAACCGTGTAGCCCGGGTTCTCCCGCATCGCCCGTTCGATGAACTGCCTGGTGGTCTCGGTCGGTCGCCGGCGTATGGGCGGTTTGCAGGGCTCCACCTTGTTCAGCGTGGCGAGGTTGAACGAGCCGCTCGAGATCACGTACAACACGTGATACTTCGGCTTCCATTCGGCGCGGCCACCGAAGCAGAGCGCCGAACGGAGGTGGTCAGGGTCGTGATACCACAGCGTCAATTTCAGGTCGTCACCTTCGATTTCGACGCGTCCATCGTCACGGACGGCAACGACCTTCACTTTGATGATCGGCTGCCCGTCCTCGTGCGATTTCTTCCCCTGGATCCGGTGCATGAGGTGGCCGGGGCCATACGACCCGCAGGAACGATTCCGAGGCATTGCAGTACTCCCGAAGGGTCGGGCCTCCACACGGGAGGCGCTCTTGCCGTCACCGGTTGGTGTCGGCCGCTTCGTCATCCGAGCCACCCACGAGCGTGGGGTTGGCGTGCCGTCCAGTCGGAGCTTTTCGACGGCAACTCGTGAAGCAATTTCAGTGTACGAGAGACGACCTACACGGTGACGGCCGCCGCGCTTGAGGCGATGAGCCGACCAGTCAGCGCGCCGAACGTCGTACCGATGCGCTGAGTCTCGACAAACATGATCATGCAGGTCCGCCGTGCGTGCAGCCTGGAAAGTGGTCGATGTAACTGTCCGCCGCAACCGGAAAACGTGGGAGGGCCGGAAGTCCCCCTAGATCGAAAGCAGTTAGCTGCCGAAGTCGTGTCACGATTTCGCGGCCACGTCGCGCGGCAGTCATCAACCGATGATCGTTTCGTGATCCGGTTCGGGACCGAACTTGAACCGCCGCCCGGTGATCTCCATGGCGATCACCCGTACGTAAATAGGCTTCAACGTCGCAATCCACGGTCGCAACGGCGCTTCCTCGGCGTCTAAGATGTCGGCGTTGGCCGACAACAGATGTGCCCTGCCCTTGATGATGACGCTCCACCCGTAGGTGAGGGAAGGATCGTGGTAGTCAGCCTCGAAAGCTACCCAGTCGCCCATCACGGCGCTGTACAGCTTGGTGCCCTGGGCAGTTCGGAAGAGCACCGTCCGGCGTCGAGTGGCGAAGTTGACCGGGAAGATTTCGGGCTTCCCGCCCAGGATCGTGACTAATCGGCCTAACGACATGCTTGATAGCAAGCTCCAGCAGTCGTCTTCGCTGAGCACGGTCACCGCATCGTTGTCTGCGGACATGATTCAGCCTAACGCGATGGGATTTCGGCGCGGTCAGATGCGATGGTCGATGATCGTCGACCCTCCCACCGGTCTCCGCGCTGATCGCGCTGGTGTGTTCGTCGCCCTTATTCGCCCAGAACATCAGCTCGCCCACCGGATACCCCCGGTACATCGAGTCGATCAGGTCACGCACCTTCGCGTTGAGCCACACGAACGGTCGCTGTATGTCCGGCAAGCGAATCGTGCCCTTAATCGATCCCGGAAACGAGTTCCTCCACCATCCACGGGTGGTGCCCGAATTTCGCGCTCATACGACCCCTTTTGTCGTGCTTGACGTTCCAAGGCGGGACAGCGTGTGCGATCCATTGCTGTCGTCGCCCCTGTTTCCACGCGGTCGCCTTCAACCGGCTGTAGATCAACGGCACCAGTTCACCCAATAGCTTCTGTTTCAGCTCGGGGTTGTTCAGAATCTGCGTGGACAAGTCCTCGGAGGAGGCCATGGTGCCGATGACTGCGCCGACGAACTCATTCTGTAAGTCTGGACTGGCGGAGAACTGCGCCAGCGAGTTGTTCTGCGCCTGCTGCAGCGTCTCGCTCTCTTCGAGCCGGTCCTTGATGTGGGTGACGACGTTGCGCACGCTCGAATCCGGGTGATCACCGGAGAAGAGGTCATTGATCTGGGCGATGACCTCTTCCAGAGCTACCGGCTCCGGGTCGCGTGCGGTGCCGGTCCCAGACTCCTTGGCCGGTTCTAGGGGAACACCGCCGCTGAGCTTGCCCGACGTGGTCTCCTGCTTGTGCTGGGCGATGTAGTCGAAATCGACCGTGGACAGATCAATCTCGTGGTGGAGCCGCTCGCTGGTGATGACCGGGGCGAGGTGCCGCAGGAAGATGGACAGCCTCTCCAGCGAGGTGTCTTCGTAGTTGACGATCTGTGAGAGGAAGTCGTACTGACGCAGGAAGGTGCCGACGTCCTTGCGGAACAGCTCCAGCTCGTCCAAGGCAATCTTGTCGCCGTGGTCGATTGCTTAGCCGTTGGCTCAGTTGCGGGCCGCTGACTCGGGGCGGCTGAAGCGGAGCAAGATCTTCTTGTTGTAGTAGTAGTCGAGCCAGTCGAGTAACCGACCTTCGTTGAGGTGCCGAGCGGCGATGGGAACAAAGCGTACGCGGAGTCGACTGGCGGCAACCTCGAACCCGGCGTCGTAGAACCAAGCGGCC
>NZ_JBKQTQ010000159.1:0-8337 GCF_052143115.1 Mycobacterium sp. | reverse complement strand
GCATAGGAGATATATCAGAAATCCGGCTCGGTGAACTGCGCGATCAGTGGGCAGCATCGGTCGGGGTCGGCGGAGGCGATCAGGCTCTAATCGACACTTCCGTGGAGTTCGTTAACGTGACGAGAGGTCGCGTGCATATTGCAGCGGTGGTCGCAGCGGGCGCGTCGTGGTCATCGGTCCGTCTCTCGGATCAGTTAGATACGGTCCTTTGTATCCTGGGGACAATTCGCGCCGCGTTAACACAGCCGCATCCGGACGCGACCGCGATTAGCGCCGCATTCGACAACCTGGCGAGCCAAGTCCTGGAAGTTAGAGAACAGCTAAGCCGGGCGGTGTCCGCGTGAATCCTCTCGATGAACTCAAGGCCGCTGTCGTAGCTCAGCAAGAGTTGCTTGAGGAGCTCAAAAAAGACGCCGAACAATGTCAACAGGACATCCTGGACGCCCACTCAGCGTGGGTGGCAGCGAAGCAGCGACTTCTTAAGCGCATGGCTCCGCGTTGGATATGGGTTGACGGCGTCCTCAAGCGAGACCCGACCTGGATCGCACCGACTGAAGCGGCGCTCAGTGAACTCAGGAGAGCCATTGAGTCACGCCGGGCTGAGTTACTCAGCCGCGAAGAAGCGGCGCAGACACTCGACACCTCGGTCAAACAGGCGAATGACCGGCTGACGGAGATGCGACAAACGTGGCCTCCCATCCTTGGCCCCTTTCCAACACGCAACATTTAGTTGACCCAGTTGAAAAGAGCGGCGTCGAAGCGGTGGCTGGGAGCCCATTTTGAACCCACTAGCGCCACGCGGATGGAACTTCGCGTCGGGCACCGACGTCGATCTCGCGCAGGCCGGTGCCCGGGTGTGCGACTGGCGCCGCCCCAGCGACGGATGTAACCGCGGGCAAATCGAACCGCTGGTCTCCCAGAAGTGTGGCCTTGATATCCGATGTCTATGATCGCGCCACGAAACTTTGCGCACACCGTCCTATGGTCCTTCGCGCAGCGACCTTCCGCGTGTGAAGCGGAAAAGATTGCGGGACAAACCCGTTCGCGCTGGCCAGGCAGGACCAGCTGGACCAGCAAGCGGTCGTTGAGCCGCCGGTTCTGAGACGGATGGCGGATAAGCGGCGGACAGATTCGACCCCAACCGAGGGGCTCGACACGGTGCACAATCCCGTTGTCGTGTATCAGGATGGTCCCACCGGCGCCGCGCTCGCGGTTGTACCCGACATCTGACAGGCCGCGTCCGCCACACTGCGGGCAGCCCCGAGCAGCGGTGGCCGCCTGGCCGAGCAGGCACGAGCCGGACGATGGTCGGCAAATCAGGATCACGGCACCGACAAAACAAGATCCAGTTGATCGACAAAACAGGATAAATAAGTCGACAAATCATGATTACGAAGTCGACAAAACAGGAGTAGCATCTCGACTGTGGTGCTAGATGGTGCTGGTCACGGGCTGATTGAGCGGCACATGTTAGAACAGCTACGCGAGGTTGCAGAGTACACCCGTGTCATGCTGATCAATGGTCCACGCCAGGCTGGTAAGACCACGCTGCTCGAACAGCTCCACGCCGAGCTAGGTGGATGGCTGCGTTCGTTGGATGTTGACGTCGAACGCGCGTCTGCGCGAGCCGACCCCGAGGGGTATGTCATGTCCGTGCCGCGCCCGACGTTCCTGGACGAGGTCCAGCGCGCCGGGGATCCGTTGATCCTGGCGATCAAGACGGCGACCGATCGCGACCGCCGGCCCGGACAGTTCTTCCTGTCGGGATCGACCCGATTCCTGACGGTGCCGACGCTGTCGGAGTCACTGGCCGGACGTGTCGCGCTCCTCGACCTGTGGCCGCTGTCTGTCGCCGAGCGAGCAGGTGTCCGGCCGAAGATCATTGCGCAACTGCTCAACGAACCCCAAACGGTCCTGGGCATCGAGGCCGCACCCGTCACGCGCCATGAGTATCTGCAGCTGGCCTGCACCGGTGGCTTTCCGGAAGTTGTACAGCGGCCCGCGGGTCGCGCGCGCAGCCGATGGTTCTCGGACTATCTGCGCACCGTGACGCAGCGCGACGTGCGCGAGCTGAAGCAGATCGAGCAGATGGAGCGCCTGCCTCGGTTCATGCGCTACCTGGCCGCCATCACCGCGCAGGAACTGAACGTGGCCGAAGCGGCGCGGGTCATCGGGGTCGACGCGGGGACGATCCGCTCGGATCTCGCGTTGTTCGAGACGGTCTATTTGGTGCATCGCCTGCCGGCCTGGTCACAGAATCTGACCGCGAAGATCAAGAAGCGGTCCAAGATCCACGTCGTCGACAGTGGTTTCGCGGCGTGGTTACGCGGGCAAAGCGCCGACTCGCTGGCGAGGTCAACCGCGGATGGCGCGGGCCCGATCATGGAAACGTTCGTGATCAACGAGCTGATGAAGCTACGTGTGGCGGCCGATATCGAGGTTGACCTGTATCACTTTCGCGACCGAGACGGACGAGAGATCGACTGCGTCCTCCAGACACCAGACGGTCGCGTCGTCGGTGTCGAGGTCAAAGCCTCGGCAACAGTGAACATCCACGACTTCCGACACCTGTCATTCGCGCGCGACCGACTTGGCGACCAGTTCATCACCGGCGCCGTCTTCTACACCGGTGCCCGGGCACTGCCGTTCGGCGACCGATTGATGGCCCTACCCATGAACGTCCTCTGGAACGGACAATCCCTCTCCGGCCTGTAGTCGTGTACCCAATTGCCTTACGGCAACGGCAGGTTGGAACGTCCTCCACCAAATGTCGCGGAGCAAGGGTCCATGGATCGAAGTCGGGCAGCCAGTCGCGGACGTGATCGGTTCCCCACCTTGCCGAGGTTCCCGTAACGTCGTAGCCACTTCACCGCGTCGTGATCATCGCTGCCGCTTGGCAGCCACCACAGTCAAACGTTGATGATCTGGTGGGACCGCGTATCGCAGGTCGAAAGTCCCTATTGCAGGGACTCCTGGGAGGGAAACATGGTGCCCACGAATAAGGAGCGCGATGACTGCACCAGTGCAATCGACAGTCTGGTATCCCGGTCCGAGCGGCGCGCCAGCTCAGGTCGCAGCGCTGGCGCCGAAGGATGATCCGTTCTACTGGTACGCCAGCGGCACGCCGCTCGAGAGCATCGCGCCCGGGGCGGTGAACACACTCGGCGCGCTCGCGCCCGGCAACCGGCTCGAGCCAATTCCAGAGCCCTCGCCTGCGAGGGACCCCATCGTGGCCGGGCTCAATGGCCGCCCGACCGCTTGACACTACGAGGAAGAGATCATGGGCACATCGCGCTACGTCCGGTTTTTCGAAGAGGTCGGCATCGACGACGTACCGCTCGTCGGCGGAAAGAACGCGTCGCTCGGCGAAATGTATCAAAAGCTGTCCGACCAGGGCGTCCGCGTCCCGAACGGGTTTGCCACCACCGCCGAGGCCTATCGCTACATGCTGGACCAAGCCGGCGCCTGGGGCCTGCTGCACCGGGAGCTGGACGACCTTGACCCCGAGGACGTCGCCGCGTTGGCCCGCAAAGGCAGGCGCGCCCGTGAGATCGTCTACGGCGCAGGTCTTCCCGAAGATCTGGCCTCGGAGATCCTCGACGCCTACCGCAGGCTGCAGCAGGAGTACGGCGAGGATGTAAGTCTGGCCGTCCGCAGTTCGGCGACCGCCGAAGACCTGCCGACCGCGAGCTTCGCCGGCCAGCAAGACACCTTCCTCAACATCAAGGGTGAGGAGAGCCTGCTCGACACCTGCCAGAAGTGTTTCGCCAGCCTGTTCACCGACCGCGCCATCCACTACCGCATCGACCAAGGGTTCGACCACTTCAAGGTGTCGTTGTCGATCGGCGTGATGAAGATGGTGCGCTCCGACCTTGCCGCCTCGGGCGTGATGTTCTCCCTTGACACCGAGTCGGGCTTTCGCGACGCGGTGTTCATCACCGGCGCCTACGGGCTGGGCGAGAACGTGGTGCAGGGCGCTGTGGATCCCGACGAGTTCTACGTGCACAAGCCGACCTTTTTGGCCGGGCATCGCGCCGTGCTGCGCCGCCTGATCGGCGACAAGGCGGTGAAGATGATCTTCGTGGAAGGGGGCACGAAGGAAACGACGCGGAACATTCCCACCCCGAAGGCCGACCGCGCCCGCTTCTGCATCACCGATCAAGACGCCTTGGAGCTGGCCGGCTACGCGTGCACGATCGAGCAACATTACCGCCGGCCAATGGACATGGAATGGGCCAAGGACGGCATCGACGGAAAGCTCTACATCGTGCAGGCCCGCCCGGAGACGGTGGCCTCCCAGCGCGGCGGCACGACGCTCGAAAGCTATGTTCTCGATGGTCGCGCCGAGGTGGTCACTCAGGGCCGCTCGGTCGGCGAGAAGATCGCCTCGGGCGTGGTCAGACGCATCGACAACCTCACCCACCTCTCCGACTTCCACCCCGGCGAGGTGTTGGTGTCCGACACCACCACGCCCGACTGGGAACCGGTGATGAAAACGGCCGCGGCAATCGTCACCAACCGCGGCGGCCGGACGTGCCACGCCGCGATCATCGCCCGGGAACTCGGCATCCCAGCCGTCGTCGGCGCAGGCGACGCGACCACGCGCGTTCCCAATGGCGAGCTGGTCACGGTGTCGTGCGCCGAGGGCGACACGGGGCGGGTGTACCGCGGTGAGGTGCCCTTCCACGTCGACCGGACCGAGGTGTCCGACATGCAGCGGCCGCGCACCGACATCATGATCAACCTCGGGAACCCCGATCTCGCGTTCAAGACGTCGTTTCTTCCCAACGACGGCGTGGGGCTGGCCCGGATGGAGTTCATCATCAACGAGTACATCAAGGTGCATCCCCTGGCCTTGATACATCCGGAGCGGGTCGATGACCCCGAAGCACGGCAGACCATCGATCGACTGACCTACGCCTACTCCGACGGAGGCTCGTTTTTCGTGCAGCGCCTCTCCGAAGGCATCGGCACGATCGCGGCCGCCTTCTGGCCCAAGCCCGTGGTGGTGCGCATGTCGGACTTCAAGACCAACGAATACGCCAGCCTCATCGGCGGAGCGGCGTTCGAACCCGACGAGAGCAACCCGATGATCGGCTTCCGCGGCGCCTCCCGCTACGCCCATCCCGCCTACGCCGAGGGCTTCGCGCTGGAGTGCCGGGCGATGAAACGCGTCCGCGAACAGATGGGCCTGACCAACGTCGTGCTGATGATTCCATTCGTGCGCCGAGTGGCTGAGGCGGACCTGGTCCTCGAGACGATGGCCCAACACGGTCTGCGACGTGGCGACAACGGGCTCAAGGTGTATGCGATGTGCGAAATCCCCAACAACGTGATCCTCATCGACGAGTTCGCCAAACGCTTCGACGGCTTCTCCATCGGCTCCAACG
Organism: Mycobacterium sp.; assembly: GCF_052143115.1. Classification (GTDB taxonomy): domain Bacteria; phylum Actinomycetota; class Actinomycetes; order Mycobacteriales; family Mycobacteriaceae; genus Mycobacterium. The sequence continues at coordinate 2,947 of NZ_JBKQTQ010000159.1, read as the reverse complement.
ACCTCACCCAGCTCACCCTCGGCGTCGATCGTGACAGCGAGATCGTCGCCTTCGACTACGACGAACGCGATGATGGCGTCAAGGAGATGATCCGCCTGGCCGTGGAGGGCTGCCGCCGCAACGGAATCCACTCCGGGTTGTGCGGCCAGGCACCGTCGGACTACCCCGACATGGCCGAGTTCCTAGTCCAGGTGGGCATCGACTCAATGAGCCTCAACCCCGACACCGTGGTCAAGACAACCCGGCGCGTCCTGCAGGTGGAGCAACAAGCCAACACCGTTTCAGTACCAGTGGGGGGGTCGTGACGCGGGCTCGGTAGAGCGTCTATGGTCACACTGAAGGACATGGACCGCGCTGGGAGTGAGGCCTCCGGTCGGGCTTCTCCGCTGGGTGCCCGCCGCGCCGACGGCGGGACGAACTTTTCGGTGTGGTCGCGCACGGCTGCGCAGGTAGATCTGCTGCTGTTCGACGATGTCGATGACGCGCGGCCTTCTCGGGTGATCGCGCTGGAGCCACTGCGGAACCGCACGTCGAATTTCTGGCATGTGCTCGTGCCTGACGTGGAGCCGGGGCAAGTCTATGTGTGGCGCGTCCACGGCACCTTCGATCCGGCCGCGGGGTTGCGGCACGACGCGTCGGCGCTCCTGCTTGATCCGTACGGTGTTGCGGTGGCGGTGCCGGCCAACTACGACCGGATGGCCGGCACGCGCCCGGGCCGGGATCCGCGCACGGCGATGAAGAGTGTGGTCGGCGACCTGTCGGCCTACGACTGGGAGGGCGACATGCCTTTGGGGCGGCCCTTTGCGCGCACCGTCATCTACGAGGTTCATGTCCGGGGCTTGACCGCCCACCACAGCAGCGGCGTCGACCGCCGCCTGGCCGGCAGCTATGCCGGGCTGGTGGCCAAGATCCCATACCTTCGCTCGTTGGGTGTTACTGCGGTTGAGCTCCTGCCGGTGCAGGCGTTCGATCCGCAAGACGGTCCCCCCGGCCTCGTCAACTATTGGGGCTACAGCCCCGTGTCGTTCTTTGCCCCGCACCCGGCCTACGCCTGCGCGAGTGACCCGCTCGGCGCACTAGACGAGTTCCGCACCATGGTCAAGGAGCTGCACCGGGCCGGCATCGAGGTGATCTTGGATGTGGTGTTCAACCACACGGCCGAAGGTGGGGCCGGGGGGCCCACGTTCTGCTGGCGCGGATTCGACAACCGGGCCTACTACTTGCTCGACCGGGGGACCAGGCCACATACCTGGACTACACAGGCTGCGGCAACACCGTCAACGCCAACCACTCCGTGGTGCGGCGCATGATTGTTGACACGCTGCACCACTGGGTGGAGCAGATGCACGTGGACGGCTTCCGGTTCGACCTGGCCTCGGCCATGGCGCGGGACGCCGTCGGCGCGCCGATGGCCGATCCACCGGTCTTCTGGCAGGTCGAGAGCGACCCCGTGCTGGCGGGCACCAAGCTGATCGCCGAGGCCTGGGATATCGGCCTTTACCAACTCGGGACGTTCGTCGGCGACCGCTGGCGCGAGTGGAACGGCAAATTCCGTGACGACATCCGCCGGTTTGTACGCGGTGACTGCGGCACCGTGGGTCTGCTGCCCAATCGCCTGCTGGCCAGCCCCGACCTGTTCGGCGGCCGGCCCGCCGAGGTCGAACACAGCATCAACTTCGTCGCCTGCCACGACGGGTTCACCCTCAACGACCTGGTCTGCTACGCCCACAAGCACAACGAGGCCAACCTGTTGAACAACCGGGACGGCACCGACGACAACTACTCCAATAATTGCGGGGTGGAAGGACCGTCCGACGACGGGGCGATCGAGGCGATGCGCACCCGTCGGGTGAAAACCCTACTCGCCATCACCCTGATATCGATGGGGGTGCCGATGATTGGCGTGGGTGACGAGGTGCGCCGCACCCAGTGCGGCAACAACAACCCCTACTGCCAGGACAACGAAATCAGCTGGTTCGACTGGTCACTGACCGAAACGTACGGAGGCATCCGCCGCTTCGTACGGGGGCTAATCGAGCTCCGCCTCGAACTGGACATGACCCGCGTCATGCATGGACTTTCGCTGCCGGAGTTCTTGACCCGCTCATTGGTGGAGTTCCACGGCGTCCAACTGCACCGGCCCGACTGGTCGGCAGACTCCCACACCCTGGCACTCACCGTCAGAAGCGTCATCAAGACGCGCATGGTGCACATCATCCTCAACAGCGATGAGCGGCCCCTCGACTTCGAGCTTCCCCCGGTCGCCAAACCCACACTGCCATGGCGCCGCGTCGTCGACACGGCCCTCGATCCCCCCGACGACATCGCCACCCTCGACAGCGCATCACCAGTCCATGGCCCCATATACTGAGCGGACGCCCACTCGGCGGTTCTGCTATGCGCCGACCTCCACTAACAGCCCTCGTGTCGTCCCCACAAGCTGAAGCTGGACAGTCGCCGCGCCCACGGAGGACCTCCCACCCCTCGGGAGCTTAAGCCGCGTCGGGCGGCACGTTTCACATCCTGAGTGCGGACCAACGAGATAAGCGAGTGTCAATACCGCAGGAGATCCAATAACTGGAGTCGTGTGGCATCGAGACGCTGACCCAGACTTGAGGCGATTCGCTTCCCCAGCTGGTAGCCGAGCTCATGATCCTCTTCGCATTTGGCACGCAGGCACTTACCATCCAGCACGATCGCGAGGGTTGGCTTCATCGCGCGTGCATCGAATCTCCAGTGGTATGGCGGTATTAACCATGACCATCCGAGGATGTCGCCTTCCCCGACGGTTTGAATCGTCAAACTGCCGCGACCCGGAACGAAGAGTTCCAGCGCGACCTGTCCCTGGCGAATCAGATAGAAGCTGTCTGCCTCTTCACCTTCTTTGAAGATGAGGTCTCCCTCATTGAGGCGCACGTTCGCCGCACACCCGACCGCCAATTGAAGA
>NZ_JBKQTQ010000158.1:0-32526 GCF_052143115.1 Mycobacterium sp. | reverse complement strand
CCTAGTGTCGGTTGCGACCCTCGACCGCGGCGAGGTCGGCGACACCAGCGTCGCCCCGGCCGTCCGGTTCGGTATCGAACCATGTGGCTAGGACTTCTTTGGCAAGGTCGTCGGCAAGCGTGCGGTTCGAAAGGCATAAGACATTGGCGTGGTTCCACACTCGCGCTCCCGCCGCCTGCCCGGGATCGGAGCATAGGGCGGCACGGATGCCGGAAACCTTGTTCGCCGCGATGCTGATGCCGGTTCCGGTCCAGCAGAAGAACACGCCTTGATCGCAATCGCCGTTCGCGACGGCTTGGGCGGCGCTTTCCGCTGCCAGCGCCCACGCCGTCTCCGCCCCGGTCGCGACGGACCCGAAAGGCACGACTTCGTGCCCGTGTTCCTCGAGCCAGACGTGCACGGTGGCATGCACCGGATAGGGCTCGTCGGAGCAGAGAGCGATCCGCACCGGACCAGTCTAGGTCGCGGCCTTGCCGCGGGTGTGGTGCTCCTGCCGACGCTGGCCGCTAGAAGCCGCTAGAAGAAGAACCCTGCATATGGCGCGTCACGCACCGCGAAGAGCCGATCGACGACGTCAAGCGCTGCCGGATCGTCCACGCGGACCAACCCGCCGGAGGCCAGACTGCGCCAGGTCGCACCGCCCAAAAGAACCGCGGCCAGGCCCGCAACACCGACGTGGAGTTGCGGGCGTCGGTCCGTCGGCTCGGCACTGCCGGCCGCAATGCTGAAAGTGGCTGAATTCTGCTGCAAGAGGGCATCATCGACGCCTATGGTGACGGCGCCGTCGCCCCCATATCGGCGTGCCGATAGTGCCTGCTGCGCGTCGACGATGCGCAGCCACGTTTCGTCATGCACTGCCGTAATCCGCGCGGCCCGTCGATCAGCAAGCAGCCACGGCAGTGGATCGTCGACCGGCAGCATCCAGAACATCACGCGGTCAATAAGATCCAGTCCGAGCAGAAAACGCAGCAGCCCGAGATAGGCCTCCATCGTGGGTGCAAAGAAGTCCTCGACGACGATGGTGCGCTGATCGCTGACGAACCAAGTCTCGGTGTCGATGGGACGATAACGGGCGAAGCCAGATTGAGATCCCGGCTCACCGTGTACCGCGACATACGAAGCCCCCGAGACGGATTCGGTGCGCAGCCGCAAGCCCTGCCACCACACCTCGGGGCGGTCGATGGTTCCCGGCCGGGATGAGCGATTCTCGGCATAGATCCGCGGTAGGACCTCCCACACTTCGGCCGCGTCGATCAAGCGCACCGGACCACCGGTGCCGACGTCGGGACGCAGCGCGGCGCGCGCCGTGTGCACCTCGACGCTTTGCGATGAACTGGCTACGCCGTACCCGTACCGCTCATAGATCGTTGCCTCCGAAGCCCGCAGCGTCGCGACCACCTCACCCCGTGCGGCGATGTCGTGCAACTGGTGGCGGATCAGTTCGGTAGCGATACCTTGTCGGGTGAACGACGGCAGCACCCCGATATGTGTCACGGCGGCGTGGCCCACGACCGCTCCACCCGGAAGGGCCAGTCCGCTTGTGACCGCGTCAGCGGTGCCAACGAGTCGTCCTTCGACGAATGCTCCTATGGTGCGACCGGGTTCGAGTAGCTTGGTGATCTGGCCGGGTGCCACGTTCGACAGCGGCGGGAAACCGACCATCGCGGTGCGAAAAAGGTTCGCCGCAGCGATGAGGTCTTCCTCACTGTCGAGCACGCGGATCTCGGTGGTCATTCGACCATCATGTCTTGGGTCGGCACCGGCAGTCCCGGCGCCTCAGTTCCCCTGACCGCCGCGTCCGAATTTCGCGATATTGGGCACTGGGTCCTTCCCGTTGATCAGCCAGTCACCGAGAATCCGTGCTTTGTAGACCCGCGGATTGTGGGATGCCAGGGTGCGGGCGTTTCGCCAATGGCGGTCCAGTAATAGCTCTTCGGAAACTCCGGACGCGCCCAGCGCGTCGAAGACGCCGGTGGTGGCCCGCAGGGCAGCAGCGATGATCACTAACTGCGCCTGGGTGACTGCGACGTCGGCATCGATCAGGTGTTGCCTGCTGCCGCCCCAGTCTGGTCGGGCAGCGACGATGTGGTCAAGGCTGCGGGCAGCTTTCTCGAGAGCGGCCTGCGCGGCGAATACGTCCGCTGACACCTCGCCGATGACTTGCAGTAGCTGGGCGTCTTCCGACGGTGTTTCTGCCAGTCCCTGGGGATAGTTGCGCCCTCGTCGCTTCAGCGCAGCCATGCCGTCCCGGCTAGCCGCACGGGTGATTCCGGTCAGCACCGCGAGCATGGCGATCTGGTAGAAGTGCGGCTGGTAGCTGAACCGCTCGGCCGCCGGGAACACGTCGCCGCGTTCGGCCCGCACCCGGTCATAGCGGACTGATCCGCTTGCCGTGGTGCGTTGCCCAAATCCCTTCCAGTCATCGACGATTGTCAGGCCCGGGCTGTCCGCGCGCACCAGCGCCGTCCACAGTTCACCGTCGTCGCCGCGACCGATCACGTCGAGCCAATCGGCGTAAAGGCTTCCGGTGGCATAGAACTTCGCCCCGGACACCGCCCAGTGGTCATCTTCGGCGGAAACTGTGGTGGCAAGGTTGGCCAACGTGCCATTGTTGGCCTCCGTCCAGCCGCCGCCGACATATGCTCCCGCCAGAAATCGCTTGATCCACCGGTCATTGGTGTGCGACACCGCGGCGTTGAGCCGGTCTTCCACGAACGCCAGATGGTTGCGCCAGACATGGGACACATTGGCGTCGGCTTCGCCGAGATCGGCGAGCAGCGCGAAGGTCTGCTCCAGCGACGCACCCAGCCCGCCGTACTCTACGGGAATCCGCACCACGCCCAGCCCTGCGTCGTTGAGCAAACGGACCTGCTCGTGCGGAAATACGCGGGACCGCTCCCGCTCGACGTTGCCCTCGGCAATTCGCTCGAACAGCGGACGGAACCGCGTTCGTAACTCGTCGATACCTGCTGTCGGCTCTCTCAGATACGTTGTTCGGGAAGTCATTACGCCTCGTATCGATTGGCCGGCGTGTTCAAGCCCAAGTGGCTGCGCAGTGTCGTTCCGGCGTACTCGTGGCGGAAAAGGCCGCGCTTACGGAGCAGCGGCACCACCTGTTCGACGAAATCTTCGAGTTGCTGCGGCAGCCCCGACTCGCCGAGGACGAACCCGTCGGACGCGTGGGAGGCGAACCATTCTTCGATTTCGTCAGCGATCTGCTCTGGAGTTCCGGTTATGCTGGCGCCCCAGCCGTTTACAGTGCGGTACAGGAACTCTCGCACGGTCGGGTTGCCATCGGTTGCGAGCGCTCGGTATCCGGCCAGAGCGGTCTGGTGGGTCTGAGTACTGTCGGGGAACGCCGACGCGGGCACCGGGCCGTCGAGATCGACGCCGGTGACGTCGACGTCGACTTCCAGCAGCCAGCCAGCCTGGTATTCGGGGCTGAAGTACTCATAGGCGCTGCGTTCGTTGCGCTGTACTTCTTCTTCGGTCGATCCGACAATGAACCGCAGCGACGGGGTGATCAGCGGAGGGGTGCCCCGCCCTTCACGGCGGGCCTCGTCGTGGATCTGCCGGTAGAACTTTCGTGCCCGGTCAGGGGTGCCCTGACCGGTGAAGATCACCTCGGCGTGGCGCGCGGCGAACCGCCGACCGGTCGGCGAGGATCCGGCTTGAAATAGCACTGGCCGACCTTGCGGCGAGCGGGCCGAACCGATAGGTCCGCGCACGTCAAAGTATTGACCGTGGTGATCGGCCACCTGAATCTTGCTGACGTCATTGAAGATTCCGGCTGCCCGATCCTCGATGATCGTGTCCTCGGCCCAGCCGTCCCATAGCTTCTGAACGACGTCGAGGGCTTCTTCGGCGATCAGATAGCGCTCGTCATGATCGACGACGCCGCGGGCGCTGAAATTGTCGGCTGCCGCGTGGGCGAAGCTGGTGACCAAATTCCAGCCTGCCCGACCGCCGCTGAGGTGATCCAGCGAGAGCAGCTGGCGGGCCAACTGAAATGGTGGGACCAGGGTTGCCGAGCCGGTGACCACTAGCCCGATCGCATCGGTAACCGACGACAGCGCCGCCGTTGTGGTGAGTGGTTCGAAATCTTCGGTGGTCTTGTAGGCCCACGTCGCCGGTGGCCCATAGTTCAATCCGTCAGCGAAGAACACCGCGTCGAAGCCGCCGGCTTCCGCAGTCTGGACTTTGGCCACCAGTCGTCGCAGCACGCCGGAGGGGCTGTTGTCGACCTCGGGGTGACGCCACGATCCGGCCGATCGGGCGTTCCCGAAGGCCAATAAGTGCAGTTCGCGCGGCACGCCCGAGAAAGATAATCAAACCCGTCCCGTGGCGCACGAGTTTAATGCGCTCAGAATGCAACTTGTTCTCTATTCGTCGGGAACCTAGCGTCGACGACAGATGTCTCCTCGATTTTTCTGGTTCTTGCCCACCACCGGTGACAGCCGCTCGATCGTCGGCGGGTCGCACGCATCATCGAACCGCCCGATTCCGAACGGATATCGCGCACCCAGCCGCCAATACCTGGCGGAAGTCGCGCGCGCCGCCGACCGGCTGGGCTTTGCAGGCGTACTTACGCCGACGGGGACGTGGTGCGAAGACGCGTGGCTGACCTCGGCCGCGTTGCTGGCAGAGACTGCGAAGCTCAAGTTCTTGGTCGCATTCCGTCCCGGCCTAGTGCCACCCACGTTGGCCGCGCAGCAGACCGCGACGCTGCAACGCTTCTCTGAAGGCAGAGTGTTGCTCAACGTCGTCAGTGGCGGCGACGACGCCGAGCAACGCCGGTTCGGTGACTGGCTCGGCCACGACGAGCGCTACGCTCGCACCGCCGAATTCCTGCGGATCGTGCAGTCCATATGGACGCAGGACTCTGTCGATTTCACCGGCAAGTACTACACCGTTGCCGATGCCCGAGTCCCGGCGCCGCCGAATCCGTTGCCGGAGATTTACTTTGGCGGTTCATCGGCCGCCGCGCTGCCGATCGCGGCTGAGTTCGCCGACGTCTACCTCACCTGGGGTGAGCCGCCGCAGGCCGCAGCCGCGAAGATCGAACGGGTGAGGGACCAAGCTGCCGCCCTCGGCCGCAAAGTCCGGTTCGGCATTCGGCTGCACACCATCAGTCGTGAGACGTCGGCTGCGGCTTGGGCTGTCGCCAACGAGATGCTCGCCGGGCTCACCGATGACCAGATCGCCAAAGCTACGGCGCTGCACGCTAGTTCGGAATCCGAGGGCCAACGGAGGATGACCGCGCTGCACGGGGGCCGAGTCGACAAGCTGGAGATCTACCCGAATCTGTGGGCCGGAGTGGGCCTGGTCCGCGGGGGTGCGGGCACAGCGTTGGTAGGGAGTCACCAGGAAGTAGCCGACCTGATTACCGAGTACCACTTGCTGGGTTTCGACGAGTTCATCCTGTCGGGTTACCCGCACTTGGAAGAGGCGTACTGGTTCGCCGAAGGCGTGCTGCCACTGCTGACCAACACGGGTTTGCAATCGCGATGATTTCAAAGACGCTGCTGCGTATCGCGCCGTACGAACGCCCAGCCGGTGATCGTGAGCCTTCGGCGCGGTCTGCTCTACCTCGCTAAACTCGGAAATCGCACGACTTGAGCGGTAGCGCAGGAGACAACACGCAGTCGACAATGTCTCCGTACCACGGTGGGTGTTGTCGGCCGCCCGACATTTCACGCGTGCGCGGCGGCCGACCTGGAATCGACTAGCGATTCCCGTCGTTAGAGATCGCTGTCGGCGTCTGTCGTTGCCGCTCCGGTCCGATGGTCGTCCTTGCTAGGAAGGCAGGTCTGATGCCTGATTTATCGACTCGCTTGCACCTTGCTGTGGCGTTGGACGGTGCCGGGTGGCATCCGGCCGCGTGGCGTGAATCCGACGCGCGGCCGTCAGAGTTGTTCAACGCACACTACTGGTCTGGTCTGGTCGGTGAAGCTCAGGCCGCATCGCTGGACTTCGTGACGATCGAGGACTCGTTGGGTGTGCAGTCCGACGATCACCTCGAACCCGACCACCGGACCGATCGGGTTCGCGGCCGGTTGGACGCGGTGCTCATCGCCGCCCGGATCGCGCCGCGCACTCGGGGAATCGGATTAGTGCCGACAGCGATCGTCACCCATACCGAGCCGTTTCATGTGTCGAAGTCAATCGCCACGCTTGACTATGTCAGCGCAGGACGAGCCGGTGTCCGGGTTCAGATCTCGGCACGCCACGACGTAGCAGCCCATTTCGGGCGCCGCACGCTGCCCCACCTGTCAGTCGAGGCCATCGATGACCCGGCCGCCCAGCAGCAGATCGCCGAGTACTTCGCCGAGACCGCTGACTACATCGAGGTGCTCCGTCGCTTGTGGGACAGCTGGGAAGACGATGCCGAGATCCGTGATGTTGCCAGCGGACGGTTCGTCGACCGGGACAAGCTGCACTACATCGACTTCGAGGGGCGTTGGTTCGCCGTAAAAGGGCCCTCGATTACTCCCCGTCCGCCGCAGGGCCAGCCGATCGTCGCCGCGCTGGGCCACGGCGGTGCGTCCTATCAGCTGATCGCGAGCAGTGCCGACGTTGGATTCGTTACCCCCCACGACGCCGCTCAGGCTGCGGAGATTGCCGGCGAGATCGCGTCGCTGCAATGGGCGGCCGGCCGACGCCGCGATACGGTGCACGTCTTCGGTGATCTGCTAGTGTTCCTCGACCGCACTCCGCAAGGGGCGCGCGCGCGTCGAGATCGGCTCGATGATCTCACCGGTGCCGAATACCGAAGCGATGCTGAGGTTTTCGTCGGAACTCCTGCGGAACTTGCCGATGTGCTGCACGAGTGGCATGCGGCCGGGTTATCCGGGTTCCGGCTCCGACCCGCCGCACTACCACATGACCTCGTTCAAATCACCGAGGGTCTGGTGCCCGAGTTGCGCCGCCGAGGGCTGTTCCGCAACGGCTACGAGGCTGACACACTACGCGGGTTGCTCGGACTGGCCCGTCCCGCCAACCGCTACGCGATCGCCTGACACGCCCGAAACCGAGGATCCTTCCAATGAGCAAGCCGATTAAGCAGATTCACTTGGCGGCGCATTTTCCCGGCGTCAACAACACGACGGTGTGGACCGACCCGGCCGCCGGCAGTCATATCGAGTTCAGTTCGTTTGCGCAATTTGCCCAGACGGCCGAACGGGGCAAGTTCGATTTCCTTTTCCTGGCTGAAGGTTTGCGGTTGCGCGAACAGAACGGCCAGATCTACGACCTCGATGTGGTCGGGCGCCCAGACACTTTCACCGTGCTGGCCGCACTGGCGGCAGTCACCGAGCGGCTCGGACTGACGGGCACCATCAACTCCACCTTCAACGAGCCCTACGAGGTGGCCCGGCAGTTCGCTTCGTTAGACCATCTCTCCGGCGGGCGTGCCGCCTGGAATGTCGTGACCTCGTGGGATGCGTTCACCGGCGAGAACTTTCGCCGCGGTGGGTTCCTGGCCGAGGAACAGCGCTACGAGCGGGCCAAGACATTCCTGCAGACCACGCAGGAGCTGTTCGACTCCTGGCGCGGCGACGAGATCGTGGCAGACAAGGCGGCCGGTGTCTTCGTGTCCGATCCGAATGCCGGCGCATTTGCCCACAGGGACGCCCATTTCGACATCCACGGCCGGTTCAACGTTCCGAGAAGCCCGCAGGGCCGGCCGGTGATCTTTCAGGCCGGCGACTCCGACCAGGGCCGTGACTTCGCCGCCGCCGCCGCGGACGCGATCTTCTCCAGACACAGCACTTTAGCGGCCGGGCAAGCATTCTATGCCGACGTGAAGGGCCGCCTCGCCCGCTATGGACGCCACCGCGACGAGCTGCTCATCCTGCCGGCCGCGACATTCGTCATCGGCGAGACCGACGAGGAGGCCGCCGAAATCGCACATGACGTGCGACTGGCCCAGGTGTCGCCGCAGACGGCGATCAAATTCCTCGAACAACTCTGGAACCGGGACCTGTCCGACCACGACCCGGACGGTCCGCTGCCGACTGTGGATCCCGCGGTGGGGGAGAACACTATCTCGCGCGGCCGGGCCAGCGTTCGCATGTTTCGGGACCCGATTCCGATCGCCAACGAATGGCGGGCCAAAGCCGAGGCGGAGAATCTGAGCACGCGCGAACTGATCGTCGAGGTCACCGGACGCCAATCGTTCATCGGCTCAGCCCAGACCGTCGCCGCGACGATCAACGACCTCGTCCAGGCCGATGCCAGCGATGGATTCATCCTCGTCCCGCACATCACACCTGGTGGGCTCGATCCGTTCGTCGACCAGGTCGTTCCGTTCCTTCAGGAGCGCGGAGTGTTCCGGTCTGACTACACCGGCACGACGCTGCGCGAGCACCTGGGCCTGGCGCCGTTGTCGACGCCACGGCGATCCAACGCCGCAGACGCGCCTAACTCGGTGGCGTCGTAAGCGATATGACGACTCCGCTGACGGTGCTCGACCTGGTGCCGATCTCGTCAGGCTCGACCGCGACGCAAGCCTTGCATAACAGCATTGATCTTGCCCGGCACACAGAGAGTTTGGGCTACGCGCGCTACTGGTTCGCCGAACATCATCTCAATCCCGGCGTCGCCGGCACCTCACCCGCTGTACTGCTGGCCCTGACTGCCGCTGAGACCTCGACGATTCGGCTCGGGTCGGGCGCAGTACAGATGGGTCATCGCACGGCTTTGTCGACGGTGGAGGAGTTCGGCCTCTTAGATGCGCTGCACCCAGGCCGATTCGACCTCGGTTTAGGACGCAGCGGCGGCAAGCCGCGCGAGCCGAAATCCTCGCCACCGACTGCTCCAGCCTCGCCGGCGTCGAGCAATGGAAGTACCGCCAATGGACTGCTGATCCCGCCGAAGTTCGATCTAACACGGCTTTTGAAGTCGCCGCGCTTCGCGTTGCACAAGGCATTGCTCCAGCTGCCGGGTGCGGAATCACAGAACTACCCCGAGCAGGTCGACGACATTCTTGCGCTGATCGCCGACACCTATCGTTCCGACGACGGCGAAGAGGCCCACGTGGTGCCGGGAGGCGGCGCCGATCTTCAGGTGTGGATTTTGGGCAGCAGCGGCGGTGAGAGCGCGGCCGTCGCGGGCCACCGTGGTCTGCGGTTTGCCGCCAATTACCATGTCGCTCCGGCCACGGTGCTGGAGGCGACCGAGGCTTACCGGGCCGCGTTCCGGCCCTCAGCCGAACTCGACCGGCCTTACGTCTCCGTCTCGGCCGACGTCGTCGTTGCCGAGGATGAGGCCACCGCTCGTGACCTGACTGCAGGCTATGGGCTCTGGGTGCGCAGTATCCGGACCGCCGAAGGTGCGATCCCGTTTCCCACCGCAGTCGAGGCGCGCGCCCACACCTGGACCGATGCCGACCGCGAACTGGTCACGGATCGGGTGGAAACACAGTTTGTCGGGTCCGCAGTGCAAGTGGCGGACCAGTTGGAGCGATTGCGTGATGCCACCGAGGCCGACGAGCTGATCATTACGACGGTCACCCACGATCACGAAGACCGGGTGTGTTCTTACCGGCTGCTCGCCGAGGAATGGGCACGCCGATGAGCGAGGCTCTTGGACGGTCGCTGCGATCTGGCATAGCGGCGATCAGTTCGCCTTGGAACCAGTCGCGCTGCCACCATTGAGACCCGACGAAATCGTTGCCATTGGTGCTGGCGAGGCGGGTGATGTCAACGGGCAAAGCTTGCAGCTTGGTCAACGGGTCATTTGGTCGGTGACTCTGCCGTGCGGAACGTGTCGTCGTCGCCGCTTCCAGTGCAAAGTCGGTGACCGCGATCGATCGCGCCATCGAAAGACAATGCATGGCAAGACGATTCGGTGGACCGACGCTGCAGCGTCACCGCGCGAACCCCGCACCAGCGACGTGCTGGTCGAGTTTTCCGGCGCATCCGCGACCCGTAATCGGCCGTTTCGATTTGACGAACAACGCGGACCCGAAAAGAATCCCATTATGAAAATGAAACCGATGATTGTCGCGGCCCTGGCGGCCGGCCTGCTGACCAGCGGCAGCGGCGTTGCCCTGGCAGACCCAGACGTACCTCCGGCACCTGACCCGAAAGGGCCGAAATGCTGGGGATGGAGCGATACGGGTTATACCCATTGGGCTTATCTGCCCTGCGGCTGGACCTATTCGGACACAGAAGGCTGGCAGCAGGTTCCGCCGCCACCAGCCCCGTGACCGGTTCGCGCGTCACCAACTAAACCTCCAGCGGCCGGCGGCGACTGACCACATTGACCGCGTGGTCGCGCGGAACCTCGCCTGCGCCGGTTCGGTGTTTAACCGTCGTGTTGAAGCGCTGGACGGGTGGGCGCGGGTGCGGTCGGAGACACCGACCCTGACCGCCTTGCTGATCCACCCCGCTGCTAGGTCCCGGTGAAAACCAGCGGATCGTGTAGCACCCGAGTGCCGTCGTGCAGTGCGTCGATGGCCGGCAAACTCATACCCCGCGTCCAACGCATCCGGATGCCGAAGGAGCCCTCGATGCGTGCGTCATGATGTCCAACAAACCCTGGGACACCGCCGCGGGAACACTCTTAGCCCGCGAAGCCGGAACGCACGTCACCGATGCCAGGGCAACCCGCACACGTGCCAATCCGCCGCAACTATTGCCGCCACACCGGTGATTGCCGATCAGCTAGCGGCGGTTATCCAAACGGTCAACACTGGGACCTGAGAGGATCTGCGTTCAGGCCCACGCTTGACATCTAGCGCACCCGACAATGTTGCCTGCGGGCCGCTCAGACAGCCCGCTGCCAGTTAAGCGCCAGCGTGGCCCGCGTCTACCTCACCGTTGCGCGTTTTGATCGAATGGACCTAACGTCCACCATCTGCGAAAAGAGCAAACCCAATGGACGCACAGGACGAGCAGGATGCTGCTGCGCCGCCGACGCCGACGGACACCGAGCCTGAGCCGACGCTGATCACCGCCATCGGGCTGGGGGTGGACGGCGAGCACAAGCCGCTTTTCTCGGATATCGATCTCGCCCTCACCCCGGGGTTTCACGCCATTCAAATGCCCGGAGGACCGGGGCAGACAGCTCTGCTGTTGACGCTCGCCGGACGACTGAAGGCCGCCCACGGCACAGTGACTGTGCTCGGGGATTCGGAACCGCGCGCCATCCGCCGGCACTGCTCGATCGCGGCATTCGCTGACATCGATGACCTGGAGGAGTCAGTGACCGTGCAGACCGTGCTCGCCGAGCAGCGCAGGTGGCTAGCGCCGTGGTATGCGCGGGTGCGGGCTCAGTCCGGCCAGGCCGAACTGGGCGAAGTCTTCGGCGAGGTGGCCCCGCCGTCGGCCGAGTCCTACATCGTGGAGTTGTCCGACCTGGAACTGTTCTTGCTGCGCATCACTCTGGCGCTGTTTTCCAGCCGTCCGATCCTGGTGATCGGCGACCTCGAGCAGGTGCGGGACAACTCACGGCGGGCGCTCGCGGTCGAGCGGCTCGGCGCGATCGCGACGCAGCGCACCGTCGTCATGGGCGTGACCAACCCGCTCGGCACTGACGCCCCCGCCCATGACCTACACGATCACCGCACCCTGACGGGAAGGGGCTAACGATGCTTGCCGGGCTCGCATTTGGTTCGGAAATCAAGCGTTTCGGCCGCAGCCGGATGACCCGCGCAGCGATCGTGGTCTTGATGCTGCTCCCGCTCGTGTACGGAGCGCTGTACTTGTGGGCGTACTGGGATCCCTTCGGCCATGTGAACAAGATGCCCGTGGCGCTGGTCAACTCCGACCGCGGCGGCGTCGTCTCCGGGCAGCAAATCAACGCCGGCGATGAGATCGCCAAGAGCCTCACCGCCGACCGCAGCCTGGACTGGCATGTCGTGAATCCCGAAGAAGCACGTGACGGAGTCGAACACGGCAAGTACTACTTCATGATCGAGTTGGCCCCCGACTTCAGCGCGGCGATCGCATCGCCAGTGACCGGGCAACCGAGACAAGCCAACCTCATCGCCGTGTACAACGACGCCAACAACTACATTTCGACAAGTATCGGCCGCACCGCTATCAGCCAGGTGCTCAACGCCGTGTCGACCCGGATCTCTGGGCAAGCGGTCAATCAGGTGCTGTCCGTGGTCGTCTCGTCCGGTTCAGGGATCAAGCAGGCCGCCGACGGGGCGAAACAACTCGCTGACGGAGCGGCGCAGGTCGATGACGGCGCCAACCAGCTTTCGACAGGTCTGCACACCGCCCGATCCGGCTCGGCGCAGCTTGCCACCGGCGCCAAGCAACTGTCCGACGGCATCAACGAGGCCACCGACCCACTGCTCGCGGTTAGCAAGGCGCTCTCGACGGTCGGCGGCAACGCCGAGCAGTTGCGCCAGGGTGCAACCGCGATGCAGCAGGCGGCCGACCAGATCAATGCCATCGCCATGGCGCAGGACGCCGCCGCCGACTCACTCTCATCGGTGATCGATCAGCTATCCCCGAGCCAAGATCCGGCCGCACGCAACGCCGCGGCGACGCTGAACGGGGTACAGGATCAGCTCCGACAACACCAGTTCACACCTCAGATCCGCCAGCAGCTCACCGACGCGCAAAACGCCGCTACCGCGATGAGCTCGACGCTGGGCGCACCCGGTAGCGCGCTGAAGTCCGCCCTCGACCAAATCGGCAGCAAGGGACAGGACCTGACGAACAAGCTCACCCAACTGCGCAACGGAGCTCAACAGCTGGCTTCCGGAAACGCTGAGTTGGCAAGTGGTATAGCCAAACTCGACGACGGTGCCGGGCAGCTGGCATCGGGGACTGGGCAACTCAAGACGGGATCGTCTGAGCTGGCAACCAAACTCGCTGACGGCGCCAAGCAAGTGCCCGACTGGACGACTCAGCAGAAGGCCGCGATCGCCAACACCATCGGCGGCCCGGTTAACCTCGAAACCACACATGAGAACGCCGCGCCCAACTTCGGCACCGGCATGGCACCGTTCTTCCTGACACTCGCCTTGTTCTTCGGTGCACTCGTGTTGTGGATGGTGCTGCGGCCCTTGCAAAACCGCGCTATCGCCGCGGAGGTGCTGGCAATCCGGGTGGCGCTCGCGAGCTACCTACCCGCAGCGGTGATCGGGATAGTGCAGGCGGTCATCCTTTATGGCGTGGTGCGATTCGCCCTCGGGATGCACGCGGCTCATCCTGTCGCGATGCTGGCATTCATGATTCTTGTTTCCTGCGCGTTCGTCGCCGCGACGCAGGCGATCAATGCTCTCGTCGGCCCGGCGGTGGGGCGCGTACTGATCATGGCTTTACTCATGCTGCAGCTTGTCAGCGCCGGCGGCATGTACCCGGTGGAAACCACGTCAAGGCCATTCCAGATTCTGCACAACTACGACCCAATGGCCTACGGAGTCAACGGACTGCGGCAGCTGATACTGGGCGGCATCGATTTCCGGCTGTGGCAGGCGGTCATCGTGCTTGTCAGCATATGGGCCGTCGCATTGGCGATCTCCTCTCTATCGGCCAGACGCAATCAGCTGTGGAACCTCACCAGACTGCTACCGGCGATAAAAATCTGAGCGAAACGCTACGCATCGATTGCTCACGGCCGCTCACGCCAAGGTGGACGCCAGGTAGTTGAAGACGGCCTCGTGAAGCTGATACATCGCACCTTCGTGGCAATGGGCGCCCGCACCGTCGGCGCTGCGCATCAAGACATGCTTGTGCGGTGCCTGCAGTTGTCGTGCCAGCGCCGCAGCCTGTCCTTCGAAAACCTTGTCGTCCTCACCTTCCAGGATGAGGACGGGAGTGCGGATGCTGCGAATCATCCCTTCGGTGAGGGTGTAGTCGGCCGTCTTCCGAACGTATTCAGCCGGGGAGTCAACCCCGTAAACCCATACCCCATTCTGCAGACCCCAACGCGCGTTCGTGTCATTGCTCGCCATCTTCTCGAGCAGCGGTAGCGCTTCGTCATCGCGATGCTGCTCGATCAGGTCGAGTGTCGCCTTGGGAATCGGAGGGTAGGACGCATAGAAGGTCGTCAGGCCGTCGTTGCAGACGATGGCGGCCGATCGATGATCGTATGCGGCATAGCGCGCCACCAAGTAGCCGCCGAGGCTGTAGCCGAAATGGACGATTTTGCTGTCGTCGATCTCTGGCGTCGTCAGAGCGAAGTCGACCACCGGGCCGAGAACGGTTTCCCAGTCCGGGCGGTAGACCACATTTCGTTCTCGGATCATCCACCCTTGCCCGGGGCCGTCATAGGCCAGGAAGTTGTAGCCGCGTCTTAAGGCTGCCGCGCCGATGACGAAATACCCTTCCTCCGAGGTGGAATCGAAGCCGTTGGTGTAGATCACTGTCGGTCGCGGCCGGCGACTGTTGTCCACCAGGTACAGGTAGCCCGGCAGGTCGGTGTCCTCGAATGGGATAAGGACTTCCGAGAACGGTCCTTCCAACAGGCCGCTGCCCTTCACTAGATACTTCTTCGACAGCCGCGAGAGTTCGAGGACTCGGGGATCGTGACGTGGATCTTTGCGACAGTAAAACTCCGCGGACCGGTAGTAGGCAGAAGCCCGCAGAAACGCTTCCCGCGCGCTGACGGTGTCGCCAAGGGCAAGTGAGGTCTCACCGCGCTCGGCCGTGCGGTCGGCGGTCGCGCGCCACGCGTTCGTCCATCCCAGTTCGTCTCCTTCGACGATCCGCGAGGTCGTTGCGATGACTTCACCGATGTCAGCACCCGCGTCACCGGCGAATCCGGCGGCGCGCAGCGTCTCGAACTTGAACGCCTCATCTTTGAAGATGAATTCCACGACGTTTGTCCTTTCTGCCGCGCGCCCCTAGTGGCAACGAGTGCGATCGCCCGACGGGCGGATTCGTACTAGGCCGACCAATAAGGCCGCTGGTGCATCACTTGCTCGAGAAATCCTGGTGTCGCCTGCTCGTCGGCCGGGATGTCATCACCGTGCGCGAGTGGGCACCAGAATAGGTCGCCTTCGATGATCCACACGGCTTTTACCGGCTCATGAATGGGGGCACCCGCGGGCGGTGAGATCAGGTCGGCGGCGAACCCGCGCGCGCACGGCCAGGTGAACCCGTCGCTGTAAGTGACTTCATCGTCGTGGTTTTCAGCGATGACGTGGTAGTGAGGAAGCCCGGCCAACTCGTCGCGATGCCGACCCGCCCATTCCGCCATGCGGTAAGCGTATTACGTCGACGGCTATCGAGAAGAGCGAAGGCTATTGCCGGCGGTCCAGCGGTGCGGTGAGGACGCGTTGCTCGGCGGCGTGGCTGGCTTCGGAGAGGGCGGCGTCTTCGGAGGCGGGGTCGGCGAAGGGGAATGTCGCGTGCGGTTATTCGCCAGTACGCTCGCGGTGCTTGCACCCCGGCCAGCAGCAGGGCCGGCGCTGGCCTTCTTCGAGCTCCTCCTGGGTCCGCCGAATGCGCCGCTTTCGAGTCACCTCTTGCTTGGCATCCTCGACCCAGCAGATGAACTCACTGCGCGCCAAGGGCGTGATGTCCTTCCAGGCAGTGAGCGCCTCGGAGTTCGCCATTAGCGCCGCGCGAAGGTCTGCGGGCAGCTTGTGCACCACCCCGCCCGGCACCCGGTCGCCACTCACGGGGCCAGGGTAACTCCTAACTTTCAGAGCTCAGTCGAAGCTAGACGACAGAACGTCGTGCAAGATGGCGGACTGGCTCTGCCGCCGTGACCGACAAGGAGAAGCACATGCAAGCTACAAAAGTTATGGCCAACCTTCGAGTGGCCGATATTGAGGCGGCCAAGAGCTTCTACGCCGACTACCTCGGACTAACCAACGAGGAGTTCAACATGGGATGGGTGGCCCGGTATACCTCGGCCGACCGCAGGGCGGTCGTTCAGCTCGTAACGCGCGATGCCACCGCCGCTGAAGACTCGGTCATTTCCGTCTGCACCGACGACATCGACGCTGCCTATGCAGAAGCCCGGAAACTCGGCTACGAGATCGCGCATCCATTGGGTACAGAGGCGTGGGGCTTGCGCCGGTTCTTCGTGCGTGCCCCGGACGGCAATGTGATCAGCATGGTCAACCGCCGAGAGTGAAGCTTCGACGGGCCTACTCGCTCAAGAACGAAATCGCCTCCAGGGCTTCGCAAGCTATGTTTGATAGGGGTGTTTTGTACATATGTGGAAGTGGGTATACGACGCACATGTTAGCGAAATTGAATCTGATGAAACCGCTGGTAATTGGTGGAGCTGTTGCTGCGGCGATTGCTGTTACGCCTGTGGCGTCAGCTGAAGCTTTCGCGGCTGGCCCGGCGATGACTGGCATGGCACCGACGCATGTGGTCTTCAAGCAAGACCCAGGCGGAGGCGGATGCGACGTCAACGGCAACTGCGACTCCGGTGGGCAGTTCACCGGCCCCGGCGGCGGTCCCGGTGGGCAGGGCTGCGTCCCCGGCGTCGGCTGCGTTACCGGCGGCCAATTCTGGGGTCCGGGCGGCGTGCCGGGTGGTACCGGATGTCTTCCGGGCGTCGGCTGCGGCTCCGGCCACGGCTAATCCGCTCCGCCCAAGAGATTCGTCAATAAGGGGTCGATCGTCAGCGACTCGGCAGCGAGTCGTTGACGATTGGCACGTTTGGTGTCGACGCGCGCCAGACTTTTGATACGTCGGGATTGGCGTGTGCGCCGAGGACGCCGATGCGCCCGGCATCGGCTTCGCGTCGCAGCACACTGGTGGCTAGGTCGAACTTCACTCCCGGGATTCCTTCGTTGACCGACGGGTTACCGGTCCACCAGGTGATGCGGCAGATCCGGCCGCAGATCCGCCAGCCACCCGGGGTGTGCACCAACGTGTCGTCGTACCAGCCCGTGCCGTCCCAGAGCGGGCTGCCATCGGCAGCCTTGCGCACCAGACGCGCCGTAGTCAGCGTCCACATCGGCAGTGAAGATCGAATCAAACAGGTGCCACTGCCGGCTATCGACGGCCAGCCCATAGAGATTCACCAGCTGCGTGATGGCCACGACGTCGCGGTGGGAATTGGCCATGGTGCTCCCGATCATTCGCCTTTCAGGCTGCCGATGCGCAGCGAGTAGTCCGTGCGTTGGGACAGCGAGGGGTTCTCGAGTTCCTCGACGTAGCGTTGCGGATCGCGGTCGATGATTGGTATTCCCTTGGTGGTGCGATGTTGGGCCATGAACTCGCTGTACTGCCGCCCGAGCGATTCACGAAGGCCGATGGGGGCATGGCGGCGGAAGTCTGAAAGTCCTTCCCGTTCCTCTTCGCTCATGTGGTCGTCGTTGGCTTTGCGGGTTTGACCGACCGCCGCCCACCATTGGTCGGTGCCGATAGTTGCCGCGTTCGCGGCGCGCACTCCATCGCGAATGTCGTTGTGATCGCCGATGGCGTCGAGCGTCTCGCCTTCGGGATCGTCGGTGCCGCGCTTGAGCAGCTGCGGATAGAAGATCTTCTCTTCGATGTAGGCGTGTAGGTCAAGCTTCTCGCCGAGCGGACGCCATACTCGCTCGAGTGCGGCGTGGTCGATCGGCGTCTGCGCTTGCAGATCGTCCAGCTTGGCGAACCGCTCGCGGAACCAGTCATGGTCAGCGCGGATCAGCTTGGTGATGTCAGCCATTTCGACTCACAACCTCCCCTGACCGCTACGGGTTGCGGTCATCGTCTCCCACGCTGGCAGAAGCAGTCAAACAGCACTACGGCGAACGCATCGAAACTCAGTTCGCTTTAGGCTCGGGAAATGACCCTCCCTTATGACGAAGTGCTGCGTGAGCAGATTCGAGATCATTTGGCGGGTCATGACCGTCGCATCGTGGCCGACGGGACGAAGCGGCACGCGGCCGTCGCGGTGGTGCTAGTCGACTCAGAGGTCGGGGAGGACAGGATTGACCCGGCGCCGGTGGACGACTGGATCGCTGGGCGCCCGATGCCGCAGGCCGGTCTCGACGGCCGCATGGTCGACGTGTCCGGCGGTGCCGCGTTCCTCTTGTGCCGCAGGGCCTCTCGCCTTACGTCGCACGCCGCGCAGTGGGCACTTCCCGGCGGTCGTGTGGACCAGGGGGAAAGCGCGGTCGACGCCGCGCTGCGGGAGCTGGACGAGGAGGTTGGCGTCAAACTGGCCGACCCGACCGTGTTGGGCCTGCTCGACGACTATCCGACTCGGTCCGGATACGTCATCACCCCGGTTGTGATCTGGGCAGGCGGACGGCTCGACCCCCGGCCGGCGCCCGACGAGGTCGTGGCGGTTTACCGAGTGGGGCTGCACCAATTGCAGCGCGCGGACTCGCCGCGATTCGTTACCATTCCGGAGAGCCCACGGCCGGTTGTGCAGATACCTTTGGGAAACGACCTCATCCACGCACCGACTGGTGCTGTGCTGCTCCAGCTGCGCTGGCTATGCCTGGAGGGCCGCCACGATCCGGTCGACGACCTGGAGCAACCGGTCTTCGCTTGGAAGTAGGATGCGCTCTGGTGCCTAGCTTTTGACCTTCAGCCGAACCAATTGTGAGTTGAGCGGCCGACTCGGGATGCGTTCACGCAGAACGGGCGCGACGTCGGACTGAAACAGTTCGAGACTACGACGCTGTTGGTTGGTCGTCACACCGTCGGCATCGGCACTCAGGTGCATCACTTCGTGCCCGAGCTGGTCGTGATAGCGACCCACCTTGTCGATCACCTGCTCGGGACTACCAACCAATGCTGAGCTTCGCTCGACGAAATCCTCGATGGACTCGAACACCACCGGAATCCCGACGCGGCGCTGCGCAGCCAGGCGTGCCTCGAACATCGGACGGTAGGTGGCCACCGCTTCCTGTGACGTCGAAGTTATGTAAAAACCGGCGGTTCCGGCGCCGACCAGGGCGTCCTCGGGTTGGTGGCCATAGAACTCCCACCGCTCCCGGTAGTGACGAACCAGCGCGGCGTAGGGCTCGATGGGATTGCTGACATTCGCGGAGAAGATCGGGTCACCGTGACGAGCGGCGAGGTCGACGGAATCCCTACTCGTTGCGCTGCCGTGCCAGATTCGGATTCGGCTCTGCAGCGGGCGGGGAAGTGCCTTGGCGTTGACCAGTGGCGGCCGGAAGCGGCCAGACCACGTCACGTGTTCGTTCTCCCAAAGCAGTCGGAACAGCTCGTAACCTTCGCGATTGCGGTCCCATTGATCGTCGGTGGTCACGTGGAACAACTCGGCCTGTGCCGCGCCGTTACCCTTGCCTATGATCAGCTCGAGCCGCCCGTCGGACAGGTTGTCGAGCGTCGAATAGTCCTCGAATGCGCGGACCGGATCGAGCAGACTCAACGTCGTCACCCCGGTGAACAACCCGATCTTCGATGTGCGAGCCGCAATGTTGCTCAGCACTACCGGTGGAGATGAGGAGATGAACGGATCCTCGTGACGCTCGCCAACCGCAAAGCCGTCGAACCCCAATTCTTCGGCGAGCACGGCCTTGTCGAGGACACCGCGCAGCCGATCGGCAGGACTCTTCTTCTCACCCGTGACCGGATCCGGTACATGAGTGATGAGCGTGATCAGCAGGAACTTCATGCCGAGGCCTTCCAAATGCGCTTCAGCTCAGCTGTTTCCGCGTCGTAGCCGTACCTAGCGGAGCACTCGATCGCGAGATCTGCGAGCTGCGGTGCTGCGAGCGGGTCGGCCCGGTGGACGGCAAGGAAATCGGAAAGATCGACACGGCTGCCAGTCGTCACGCCGAATCTCCATCAGTTCTCGCGGGCAACACCTCTAAACGAACTCAGTCACTCCCTAGCCCATTCCCGGGGGCTACGCAGCTCGGCGTTTGCGCCCGCTGATCAGGTAGACCGCGGCGCGCAGCTCCAGCAGGGGGTCGTCGGATGGCTCGATTCCCGCCAGCCGTGGGATGGGGTCGAAGATGACGTGCTTCTGCTGTGCGGCGTCGTCGGTGACCGGTGTGGTCAGCTCAACAGTTCCCAGTTCCCGGATCTCTCGATCCGACGGCCAGTGGACGGTGGCATCGTTGACCACATCTGCATCGTCGGCGAGTTGCACCGCCAGTGTGAAGCGCACCGGTTCGGCCGCGATGCGCTCGGCGAGCTCGGTGAACAAGTAGTTGTCATCCTTGGATTGCACTACGGACTCATCGAGGTAGGAGGTCCCCGCTTGCGGGGTGATGTGGTAGCGCCCGAACCTGCTCTCGCCCGACGCGTTGCTGAACTTGAACGCATTCACGCCGAAAAACGATTCCTGCGCGAAGCTGGCCGGGAAGGGCTTGGGTATCTGCACGAAACGCAACGCGGCCGGGTGTGAACCCAGGAAGGCCTCTAGCGGCGAGCCCGCCGGGTTGGCCGGGTCACTGGTTGCCAGCGCGCCCAGGAATTCGAGGAATTCTTCGCCGGTGCGTGTTGGGAAGCCATCGATTGAATGAGCGATGACGTCAGTGTGCACGTGCTCGGCCAGGATGAATCGGACCCCTATTCCTTTGGGGAGAGTGTTGGGATCGGTGTCTGGAATGTTTGGCAACCCGGTCGAGTCCGAGAATCGTACGAGGACCGGTGTGGAGGCCTGCTGGAAATGCTGAGCGATCGACAGGTCGGCCGCGGCAGCAGAGGGTGTGAAGGTGCCATTCAGTAGGGTGCCCTTCCCGTGGGCTGGACGAATCCCGGGATGCTCGCCGAAGATCTGAGCGAAGGTCGCCAGGATCTTGTCACTGAGGTTCAAAAGGTTTTGATCTGTCGGCAACGGCATTGTCTTCTCCTGTCCGACGCTGCGGCTTGGCTGAGCCACTCTAAACCGGCCAGCCACGGCGATCATGTTGTCGGGCTCGGTTGGTACCTTGCACATGGCAACAGTAACGCATGAAATGCTAAGTCGCCGTTGGGATATGCGATCGTCTCGGAGGTGCTAACTGCATCCGCGCACCCGGATCAAAACCATTCCGCCTCGGGCGCGACGAAACCTACGATGGCGTCAAGCTAGGCAAAGGGGATACAGATGACGACCACCCGAAGCGCTTCGTATGCACTCGTGCCGGTCAGCCCCGTCCTCGGAGCCGAGGTCGCCGGCATCGACTTGGCCAACGGTGTCGACGAATCAACCGCCGCCGCGCTGCGGGAGGACTTCTGGCGGCACAAGATCCTGGTGTTTCGCAAGCAGCATCTGTCGCCCGATGCGCATGTCGAAGCGGTGCGAATCTTTGATGAGCCGTTCGACCACCCGCTGTGGCTGCACCGGGATCCGGACAATCGGCTGGTATACACCTTCGATCTCGAGCAGGCGAGCGGCGCCTCGACGTGGCACGTGGGCGGCACGTGGCGCAACCCACCGTTCAACATCGAGTCGCTGACCTATGAGGTGGTGCCCGAGATCGGTGGGCGCACGCTCTGGGCCGATCTGCAGGCGGCATACGACGGGCTATCGGGGCCGTTCAAGGTGCTCTTGGAAAAGGTCAGCGCCGTGTACAGCGCCTACCCGGGCGATGGCTCCTACAACCGGCCGCCGGTGACCGAGACAATCGAGCACCCGGTGGTGCGTACCCACCGCCACACCGGCCGCAAGGGTCTGTTCCTCAGTTCGTCGGCGATCCGGCTCACCGGTATCGAACCGAACGAGGGCCAAGCGATCCTGCCGTTCCTGCTGGCGCACGCATCGTCGCCCAACTACACCGTCGGATTCGGTTGGAACCCCGGCGACTTCGTTATCTGGGACAACCAGGCCACCTGGCACTTCGCCGTCAGCGATTACCAGGGTCCACGCGCCTATCGCAAAGTCATCGGCGGTTAAATTCCGCGACGGCCTGAGCGCACCTGCGCCACCGTCCTACGAAGCGACCTATCTAGAGGACCGTATCGGCGCTGAGCTACACTCGTGAATCCATCTCTACAGAGATAGAGTCGCAGCGAGGCGAAAGGGATACGTCTATGACGGTGCAGGCTGTGCTGGAGGAGATCCGTAAGCGACCCGGCACCGGTGACGTAATTCCGATCATCGACCCCGCCACCGAAGAGCAGATCACCGAGTTCACCGATTGCGGCCCCGACGCCATCAACGATGCGGTCGCCCGTGCGAAGGCGACGGCCGAGTCGGGGGTGTGGTCCGGTCTGCCCGACTACGACAGAGCCAAGGTGTTGTGGCGGGTCGCCGATCTGATTGATGAAAATGCGGACGTCCTCGCCGAGCTCGAATCGCTCAACGCGGGCATCCCGCCGGCACAAGCGCAGATCATCACCAAGGTTGGATCCGAGTGGTTTCGCTACTACGCCGGGTGGTGCACGAAGATCGACGGCATTGCGCGCGACGTGAACACCGGCGGCCTGACCGGTGTCGACTCGCACATGCACACCTACACCCTTCGAGAGCCCTACGGCGTGGTCGGGCTGATCTTCCCGTGGAACGGTCCGGTGTTCAACTTCTGCGCCAAGCTTGCGCCGTCACTGGCCGCGGGTTGCAGCAGCGTCGTCAAACCCGCTGAGGAGACACCACTTTCGGCGCTGGTTCTGGATCGGATCCTGGCCGAGGCCGGCGTACCCGACGGCGTCGTCAACCTGGTCAACGGCTACGGCCACACCGCCGGCGCGGCCATCACCGCGCACCCCGACGTCGAGAAGGTCGCGTTCACCGGGTCGACCGAGGTCGGTCGGGCGATCGTGCACGCCGCGGCGGACAGCAACCTCAACAAGGTCACCTTGGAACTCGGCGGCAAGTCCCCGGTGGTGATTTTCGACGACGCCAATCTGGACCTGGCCATTCCGATGGCGTCGTTCGGCACCTTCATCCACTCCGGTCAGGCCTGCGTGTGCGGGTCACGCATCTTCGCCCAGCGCGGCGTCTACGAGCGGGTCGTCGAGGGCATCGCCAACATGGCCAACGTCATGCAGCTGGGTGGTCCCAAGGACGAGGGCGCCATGGTCGGCCCACTGATCAGCCAGAAGCAGCTCACCCGCGTCCTGGGCTACCTCGACCAGGGCAAGTCTGACGGCGTGGAGCTCGTCACCGGCGGGCATCGCCTCGACCGCAAGGGGTACTTCGTGCACCCGACCGTCGTCACCAACGTCGACCCCGATTCCAGCCGGCTGTTCCAGGAGGAAATCTTCGGGCCGGTGGTCACCATCCTGCCGTTCGACGACGAGGACGAAGCCGTCGCGCTGGCCAACAACAGCACCTACGGGCTGGCCGCCACTACCTGGACCAATGACCTGGGCCGCGCACACCGGCTGGCCAAGCGGCTGAAGGCCGGGACCGTGGGCCTGAACTGTCAGATGCAGTTCGACCACTCCATGCCGTTCGGGGGCTACAAGCAATCCGGTTGGGGTTACGAATCGGGCAAGGCCGGCATCGCGACCTACCTGCAGACGAAAATCGTTTGGGCGCAGATGTAACCGTTCGCCGGCCAGCGAGCCCGCAGTACTGTGAAGGCATGCTGAGTGGGGTTATAAGTGCGATTCAACGATGGCAGTATCGCGGTGGCCGTCCCGGATGGTCAGCGCGCATCGGAAACCGATTGGGCGCCTTGAGTTTTGCGGCCGGCATCGGGCCTAGCGGGGCCGCCACCCTGGAAGTGCGTGGCCATAAGTCGGGCGGATGATTTCGTTCCCGGTGGTCGTCGCCGACTACCAGGGCGAGCGCTATCTGGTGGCCATGCTCGGCCAGAAGACGAACTGGGCGCGCAACCTGCGGGCCGATGGCCACGCAGTATTGCGGCGCGGTCGACCCGAAGACGTGTCTTTGGTAGAGGACCTGTCCGATAACCGCGCCGCGATCTTGCGTCGATACCTCGAAGTGGCGGCGGGGGCGCGCCCGTTTTTCCCGGTCGACCGTCACGCGCCGCTTACCGAGTTCGAGCGGATCGTCGACCTCTTTCCGGTTTTTCGGGTCGCCTGAGCGGCGCGCCGGTGAGCGCGGGTTGTTCGGTCTGGAAGCCGGGTCCGGGCTCGGGGGTGACGTTGCGTGCGGTGATCTTCTTGTGGCAGTGAGAGCACACCAGAACCGGGTCGGCGATGTGCCCGCATGGCTGGTGGCGCAACACGATTGGCGGACCCTTGGGCTGCGGAAGGTGTTGATCGCCCCACTGCATGAGCACCACGATCGCAGCGAACAGGTCTCGGCCGGAGGCGGTCAGCCGGTATTCGTGACGGTCGGGATCCCGCGCGTAGGGCACCTTTTCCAGCAGCCCGTTTTCGACGAGGGTGCGTAGGCGTGACGACAGCGTGGGCCGGGGAATCTGCAGGTTACGAGCCAACTGGCCAAAACGGCGGACCCCAAAGAACGTCTCGCGCAGGATCAGCAGTGTCCAACGCTCGCCGACGACCTCCAGGGCCCGGGCAACGGACTCGCCTTGGAAGCGGTGGGACAGGTCGGGGTAGTCCATGGTTCTCATAATGTACCGGTTCATAATCTGAACCGCATGCGGTAAGGTAATTGAACCACCCAGCTCGTCTGCGCAAAGTGAGGCAGTATGCAGGACACCGAAGTCGCCACCGTGCCCGTCGTGTTACGGGCCCGCGAAATCGCCGATTTAGCAAGTGGCATGGCAGATCAAATCGACTCTGACCGCAGACTTCCCGCCGAACTGGTTGGCGTGCTGCGAGATTCGGGTCTGCTGCGAGCAGGGGCGCCGGTGGAGGCCGACGCTCTGGAGCTGCCTGCCGGCACGGCACTGCGCTGCGCCGAGGAGGTGGCGCGCGGCGACGCGTCGGCCGGCTGGTGCGTGTCGATCGCGATCACCAGCAGCCTGCTGGTTGCCTATCTGCCGCCGGTGAGCCGTGACGAGCTGTTTGGCGACGGACGCGGTGTGGCCGCCGGTGTGTGGGCTCCGCAGGGCAAGGCCCGTCGCGTGCCCGGCGGCGTCGTGGTGTCGGGGCGGTGGGCATTCTGCAGCGGCATCACCCACGCCGACGTGCTGTTCGCCGGCTGCGTGCTCGAGGATCGCCCGGCCGTGGTCGCGTTGCCGACCGAGCAGCTACAGATCCTGGACACCTGGCACACCCTCGGCCTCCGTGGCACCGGCAGTCACGACAGCGTCGCCGACGAGGTTTTTGTCCCGAATGAGCGGGTGGTCTCGATATTCGACGGGCCGGTGATCGACCGGCCGCTGTACCGATTCCCGCCGTTCGGATTCTTCGCGGCGTGCATCACCGCGGCCGCGATGGGCAACGCGCGTGCGGCGATCGACAATTTCGTCGACCTCGCCGGCACCAAAAAGGGCGTCGCAGCCAGTCGCACGCTTGCCGAGCGGTCCACCATCCAGGCGGCGGTCGCCTCGGCCGAGTCGGCATTGGAAGCTGCGCGGGCGGGGTACTACCAGGCCATTGACGCGGCGTGGCAAGCAAGTCAGGACGGACCTCCCGTTCCGCTGGAGGCGCGCACGCGATTACGGCTGGCCGCCACGCACGGGGTGCGCGTCTCGGCCGACGTGGTGCGCACGATGTATGACCTCGCCGGGGGCAGTGCCATCTACGACGGAGCACCGTTGCAGCGGCGCTTCCGCGACGCCTTCACCGCGACCGCGCACTTCCAGGTGAATGAGGCATCTCGCGAGCTGCCCGGCCGCATCCTGCTCGGCCAGGCCACCGAGGCGGCAATGCTGTGAGGGCGCCGATCGAAGCGGTGCTGCCGTTCTGGCTGGACCGGCCCGACGAGGAGGCGTTGGACATCGCCACGGCCGCCGACGACGCTGGACTGACCGGACTGTGGATCGGCGAAATGGCGAGCTTCGACGCCTTCGCTTTAGCCACCGCGGTCGGTATGCGCGCACCGGAATTACGGCTGAACGTGGGACCGTTGCCGATCAGCGTGCGAAACCCGGCAGCGATCGCGCTGGGAGCCAGCTCGGTGGCGACCCTCACCGGATGTCAGATCGACATCGCGCTGGGCGCCTCCAGCCCAATCATCGTGGGAGGCTGGCATGACCGCGAGTGGTCACACAGTGCAGCGCGCATGCGCGAAACAATCCAATGCCTCCGACCGATCCTGCGTGGCGAGCGCGCCGACTATGACGGGCGCTTTGTCCGCAGCCACGGATTTCGGTTGCGTCACCCGCTCCCGGACACCCGCATCGGAGTCGGCGCGTTCGGCCCGATCATGACGCGGCTGGCGGCGCGGCTCGCCGACGAGGTGGTGCTCAATCTGGCGTCGCCGCAGCGGGTCGCGCAGGTGCGCCAACAGGTCGACCATCATGCCGCGGCGGCAGGTCGCACGGCGCCGCACCTGACGGTGTGGGTACCGGTCGCCGTCCGACCCGGTGCGGCCGCACTGCGGCAGTTAGCTAATCAGCTGGCCATTTACCTTGCCCCACCCGGCTACGGCGAGATGTTCTGCGAGCTCGGGTTCGCCGAATTCGTCGAGCGGGCCCGCAGCGGCGCGCGCCGGTCGGAGTTGGCGGCGGCGATTCCCCTCGAGCTGGCCGAGCAGTTGGCCGCAGTCGGTACTCCGGAACAGGTCGCCGCCCGGCTGCGGGCTTATCTTGAAGCCGGGGCAGACACCGTCGCGGCGATACCGGTAACTGCCGAAGACCCGGCCGGTCGGGCCGCGCTGCAGTGCGCCGCGCAAAGTTGTCGAGTCACCTCACCAGACCGGGAGACCGCCTGGTGAACGCTGTGAACACCCAATGCCGGCTGGCCGCGCGTCCAGTGGAGTTGCCGAAGGCCACGGACTGGACGATCGTTGAGGAGCCCAAACCCGTTGCGGCCGATGGTGAATTCGTCGTCGAGGTCGACTATCTATCGATCGACCCGGCAATGCGCACCTGGATGAATGCCGGCCGCTCGTATGTGCCGCCGGTGGAGATCGGCGAGGTGATGCGGGCGCTCGGCGTCGGGCACGTCGTTGAATCACGCCATCCCGGATTCGCGGTAAGGGACGAGGTGTCCGGGATATTCGGCGTCCAGCGCTTTGCACTGTCCAACGGCGCCGACGTGAACAAAATCGACACCACCTTGGCACCGGCCACCGTGCATCTGGGGGTTCTCGGCATCAGCGGTCTGACCGCCTATTTCGGATTGCTCGACGTCGGAAGGCCCGAGTCGGGCCAAACCGTGCTGGTGTCCGGCGCGGCCGGTTCGGTGGGCAGCATTGTGGGACAGATCGCGCGAATCAAGGGTTGCCGAGCCGTCGGTATCGCCGGCGGCGAGCAAAAGTGTCGCTGGCTCGTCGAGGACGTCGGTTTCGACGCCGCAATCGACTACAAGAGCGCCGACCTGCGCGCAGAGCTGAAAACCCACGCACCCGACCGCATCGATGTCTTTTTCGACAATGTCGGCGGTGCAACGCTGGAAGCCGCCCTGAGCCGGCTCGCCGGCGGCGCTCGTATCGTGCTCTGCGGTGCGGTGTCGCAGTACAACGACACTCCGCGGGGACCGTCCAACTACATGCAGTTGCTGGTCGCGCGCGCATCCATGACCGGCTTTGTCATCTTCGACTACGCCGATCGCTACCCGGACGGCATTGCGCAACTGGCGAAGTGGCTCAACACCGGCGAACTGCGATCACATGAGCTTATCGAGCACGGCGACGTCGGTGACTTCCCGGGGACGCTGCTGCGGCTGTTCCGCGGAGAAAACACCGGCAAGCTGATCCTCGCTTTGGACAAGTGATGGCACATGGCGCCGGGAACGGCGGAATAGCCTCGCGGACTCCGCGCGTTGAGGCGCGTATGAAAGCTTTCACCGAGACCGAGCGTCAAGAGTTCCTCGCAGCAAAACATGTGGGCGTGCTGTCCGTGGCCGCCGACGGCCGGCCGCCGGCCAGTGTCCCGATGTGGTACGACTACACGCGTGGCGGGAACATCCGGATCAACACTGGCGCGGGGGCGCGCAAGTCCAAGCTCATCGAGCGGGCCGGCGCGGTGACGCTGGTCGTCCAGAACGAGGAGCCGCCGTACCAGTACGTGGTCGTGGAGGGCACCGTCGTCGACACCACCACGCCCACACCGGCGGAGGTGCGAGAAGCCATTGCGATCCGTTACCTCGGCGAGGAAGGCGGACGCGCGTTCGTCCGCAGCATGGACGGTCAAAGCAGTGTGCTGTTCACCGTCCGCCCCGACCGCTGGCTCAGCGCCGATTTCTCCGATGGGCTCTGAGTTTTGATTTGAGTCGCCGCCCTAACCGAGCCGGGTCCCGCATTGCCAACGGCACGGCTGTCGTCGTGTCGCGACCGTTAACGACTTGACTTGCCATAAGATATCCATCTCCGACTCTGGGCCGTTAAGTTCGAAAACGCTTAGGAAGCAACTCAAATGGACCTTGACCGCATCACTCATCCGTTGCGACTAGCCAGGGGCTCCCACCAGCCGGGATCCGGCAAAGGGTGTGCCATGAACGCGATTTCATGGCCTAAGCCGCTACGGGAATCCTTGGACTTCTAGTCCAAGGAGCACGTCAAGCTATGATGCGCATGTGCCGATCACTGGCGTTCCGGCTGCGTTCCTTTCACTGTTAGTCGTGGTGACATCGTGGCGGATCAACTAACGGTCACGCCGGCGCCGGGCAAACCCGCACTTCTGTTGGGCGCCTTCGACGTAGCCAGCTTGGGTTATGTCGCCGAGGAATTCTTCATGTCCGGAACAGCGTCGTCCTTCAGCTCAGCCGCCGAACTCGGCCCCGACGGCCGATGGAGCGTGACACCCGCAGGCTCGGCCGATTTCACCACCCGGATGGTGGTGCTGACGCCGGCGGATCGAGCGCAGTTCAACGGGACGGTACTCGTTGAGTGGCTGAATGTGAGCGGCGGCATCGACGCTCCGGCAGTGTGGATGATGGCGCACCGCGAAATGGTTCGCGCCGGCTACGCCTACGTCGCGGTGTCGGCCCAACGCGTCGGCGTCGAGGGCGGCACGAACTTGATGGGCGTGGACATGTCGCTGAAAAGCCAGGATCCGAAACGGTATGCGGCCCTTCGGCATCCCGGCGATACGTTCTGCTACGACATCTTCACCCAGGCCGGTCGAATCATCAGGGATGGGCAGCGCAATGGCGTTCTGCGCGAGCTACAGGCCGAACACGTCGTTGCTCTGGGTGAGTCGCAATCCGCGCTGTTCCTGACGACATACATCAACGCCATCGACCCGCTCGCCCAAGTCTACGACGGCTTCTTGGTGCATTCGCGATTCGGGCCCGCCGCGCCACTGGACGGCGGCTCGACTTTCGACGTGCTGGACAGCAGCGCATCCCAGGCGGTGAAGTTTCGTCCAGACCTGCGTGTCCCGCTCGTCACCATCATCACCGAAACAGATCTTTTCGGCGGTCGGCGACGGGGCTACTACAGCGCGAGGCAGCCTGATAGCCAACAACTTCGGGTTTGGGAGATCGCCGGCACCGCTCATGCCGACAACTACACGATCCTCGTGACACCGATCGACACCGGCTCTGCGGCGCTGACCGATATCGTCGCGGCCTACGCGCCGACCAACATGTTGATGGGTCAGCAACTGGATCACTTCATCAACTTCGCACCGCAGCACCACTACGTTCTGCAGGCGGCGCTATCGCAGCTCTGCCGGTGGGTGCGCACCAGCCAGCCGGCGACCAGTGCCGCACCCATCGAACTCAGCGATGCCGAGCCACCCCAGCCCATTGTCGATGCGAACGGGCTCGCGCGGGGCGGCGTCCGGACGCCGTGGGCTGACGTGCCGATTGCCCGGACTTCCGGTGTCGGCACCGAGGAGAGCACGATGTCGTCGATTTTTGGCTCCGGCGAACCATTCGACGACGCCGCCGTGCGCCGGCTCTACCCCGGCGGAGTTGCGGACTATCTGGAACGCTTCACAGCGGCGCTGGACTCGTCGATCCAGTCAGGGTTCATCTTGGCCGCCGATCGCGAGGAAATTCTCCAGCTCGCCGCCGCGACCTTTCCCGACGTCAACGGTTGACCCACAGTCAGACGCGGCGAATCACAACGGCGCGGCCTCAAGGGTCAAGCTGAACAAGAAATAGGCCATGCAGAACAAAAAGTTCAGCGTGACTAGAACCAGACCCACAAAGATGAGCGACCGCGCGCCGCGGCGTTTCAGGCGCTTGAACTTCGCGACGAACTGCTCCCGCTTCAACCGGGTCGCGATGAAGGCGAAGTTGACGTCCGCCACCTCGCCAGCGGTGACGGGCGCACCCGCCAGCATCTGCCGGAGCCGATCGGGCGGGGTGTTGACGCCGACCCGCGCGAAGCGCCGACTCAGTCGTCGCGCCTGCCTGCGACGAAGGGTCTGATTCTGCACCTGCAACCGATGCGACAGCTGCCCACGTTCGTTCCCCCAGGGGTTTGACGGGGTCATCACACGCCGGATTGTACTTCGCTCGTGTCTAATATCCGACGGTTCCGGCTCATTGCCTCCGGAGAAATCTCGAACCGCGCGGCGGCAGCCGGCGCCCAACCGTCCCTGACATCAGGTCACTGGCGCCCAGAGGTCCACGGGGACGACGTCCTGTGCGCGTCCGTCGAGCCCGAGCAGCCGTCCCCATGACTTGACGGAGCGCAGCACCACGCGGCTGTCGAGCACTGCCACGCCCGGGTGTTCCGCCGACAATCGATGAACCACCGGGTCGAGGTTGGATACGTTGTGCAGCTGCATCGTGACGAAGATGTCGGCCGTTCCGCCGCCGGTGACCGCGACACAGAACCTGGTCTCCGGATATCGGACCAGTGTGCGGCCCACTGCGGCCACCGCTGACCCGGTCACACTGAGCTTGAGCGCCACCGCAGTTGGCCAACCCGCTTGTACCCGTGCGAAATCCGTTCGGAACACCAGCATTCCGGCCTTGGTCAACAAGCTCATGCGGCGGCGCACGGTCGGTTCCGGCCGCCCGGCCACCGCGGCCAGATCACGGAAACTGAGCCGGCCGTCGCGTTGCAGCGCCAAGAACAGCTCGCGATCGAACGCGTCGAATTCATGCGGCGGATTGGTCTTGGCAGGTTCGGGTGTTACCGCCCGAACCTGATCGGGACTCAAACCGCCCAGGCGCCAGCGCGTCCCGTTGAACAACTGGGTGAGGAGCGCCGACTGGACCCGGTTCAGGCCGGAGACTGCCGGCAGTGTGTCGACGAGCAATTCGGCCAGCAGCGGTTGATCGGCGGCAACCACCAAGGCGTAGATGTTGTCTCTACCCGTCGTGATGTTGACGCTGAACACCTGTGGTATCGCGGCGAACTCGTTGGCCACGGCCGACGCGGCGCCGGGTTGGCACTCGGCTTCGAACAGGGCAGCCTTGATCGGCAGCTGGGGGCCGGGCGCAGAGGACACCCATGCCCGGCCGGTGGAGACCAGCCGACGCCACCTCCGCGCCGCGGTCACCGGCGAAACATCCAGGACCGCGCCTAGTTCTTCGAAGCTGGCCAGCGGATTGAGGTGCAGCGCATCGAGCAACGCGACATCCAGCTCGTCTACCCCATCGCCCACACGACAATTGTCGCTCGCTCTCAGGTGTTCTAACGGCTGATGCTGGACCATTCGGGCCGGCTGGACCCACGAGGGACCAGGATGGGATCGGGCCAGCCGGGTGGCGTGTGGCTGAAGCTCACCGGTGGGGCGAGCATGTGGACCCGCCCCATCGGAGTGTCGGCGTCGTAGGCGTCGGGGACGCCGATGCTGTGCCCGTCGTCGCAACCGGCGTCGCCGGGGTCGACCAATCCCAGGGTTTGGTACCACATGGCATTGCGGGTGAGGTTGACGGTGACGTGCCAGCTGCCGCCTTCGGTCTGTTGTTTGATCAGGCCGGCGGCCGCGCCCAGCGCGCCCATGTAGCCGGTGACGAAGTCATTGATCAGCCCGGTGGGCGGCAGCTGGGGATGATCGGGGCCGCCTTCGATCATCATCAATCCGGACGCCGCCGACCCGTTCATGTCGAAGCCGCCGCGGTTGGCCCATGGTCCGGCCGACCCGTAGCAAGTGAGCGAGACGTGCACCAGCCCGGGATGGGTCTGCGCAAGCTCGTGGGGATCGATCCCGAGCTTCTCTAGTTTGAGGCCGCGGTGGTTGTTGACCACGACGTGGGCGTCGCCGAGCAGCCGGTCGACGTTGGCCTTTCCGCTGTCTTTGGTCAAATCCAGCCAGGCACTGCGGGATCCGATGTTGGCTTCGAAGTAGACCCAGTCGTGCTCGAAATCATTCGGGCGGGTCGCACCCAGCACGTCGGCGCCCTGCTCGGCCAGCACGCGTCCCACCGTGGGCCCGGCGATGGCATGGGTGAACGACAACACCCGCACCCCACCAAACGGCCGGTCGGACGGGCCCAGCTCGCGCGGCGGTGCGTCACCGATGCGGGTCAAGCCGATGACGGGCTGGCTGGCCAGCAATGCGCCGTGCGGATGGGCCAGCCACTCCTCGGGGCTTCGGGCCACACACGCCGGCAGGCCGGCCGCATTGGCGGCATCCTCCAGTTCGAAGGCGTCCCAATTGCCGAACACCTCAGCGACTTTGGTGAAGTCAGGCGGCACGTTGAGGAAGCGGCACCAGTTGGCTGACTGATGCGGATACACCGCCGAGGCCATCACCGTGCGTTCATCGCGAGTGCGGTAGGGAATCAGCGCAAACGGGTTATCCAACACCAGCGCGATCGAGGGGAACTCCCCGGCCAGTGTTGGCTTCCAGGCAAAGCTGGGATT
>NZ_JBKQTQ010000157.1:0-3221 GCF_052143115.1 Mycobacterium sp. | reverse complement strand
TCGCCTGGTCGGCCGTCACCGGCACCATCGGTTGGCCGGCGCTGGTGATGTTCGCGATCATCTTCTTCTGGACGCCGCCGCATACCTGGGCATTGGCCATGCGGTACAAGGAGGACTACAAAGCCGCTGGCGTGCCGATGCTGCCGGCCGTCGCGACCGAACGCCAGGTCACCAAGCAGATCCTGATTTACACCTGGCTGACGGTGGCCGCGACGCTGGCGCTGGCGCTGGCTGCCGGGTGGCTGTACACGGCGGTGGCCGCGGTGGCCGGGGCGTGGTTCCTGACGATGGCGCACCAGCTCTACGCGGGTGTGCGCCGCGGCGAGCCGGTCAAGCCGCTGCGGCTGTTCTTGCAGTCGAACAACTACCTGGCGGTGGTGTTCTGCGCGTTGGCGCTCGACTCCGCGATGGCGCTGCCGACGCTGCTGCGCGTCTGACCGTCAGCGCCGCGTCCCAGACCTGCGGATACCCCCTACCCCGTCGGGGTCTTGCGCCTACGACACAGCGTCGTATTGAATCCCCGGCGTGGTCGTAGGGGTCGTTTGCGGGATGGGCCGATGACGGCGCCGATCTGGTTTGCCTCGCCGCCGGAGGTGCATTCGGCGTTGTTGAACAGTGGCCCGGGACCCGGGTCGCTGCTGGCTGCGGCCGGCGCGTGGAACGCGTTGAGCACGGCATACGCGTCAGTCGCTGAGGAGCTCAGCACGGTCTTGGCGGCGGTGCAGGCCGGCGCGTGGCAGGGCCCCAGTGCCGACCAGTACGTGGCTGCGCATCTGCCCTACCTGGCGTGGCTGGTGCAGGCCAGCGCCAAGAGCGCCTCGGAGGCTATCCAGCATGACACCGCCGCCACCGCCTACACCGCGGCGTTGGCCGCGATGCCGACCTTGCCGGAGCTGGCCGCCAACCACGTGATCCACGGGGTGTTGGTGGCGACGAATTTCTTTGGTATCAACACCATTCCCATCGCGCTCAACGAGGCCGACTATGCGCGGATGTGGATTCAGGCGGCCACCACGATGACCACCTATCAAACGGTCTCAGCCGCCGCGGTGACTGCGGCGCCGCAGACCGATCCGGCGCCGCAAATCGTGCGTTCCGCCCAAGGGGTCCAGACCGGCCCCGGGACCACCGGTGGCACCTACGGTGGGCAGGGCATCCCCGACAAGGGGATACTTCCCATCGTCGACAACGACGCCGGGAATCCATACAGCTTGAGTTGGTGGATAAATCGAGTCCTCGAACCCATCCAAACCGTGTCGAGGGACATCCAGTTAATCGGACAGAACCCGGCGCAAGGGCTACTACAGCTGGAGTACGACGTTGTCGGAGTGGCGTCAGACGAGTTCGGCCACGCGATCCAGGTCGTTCAGTACTTCCCCGAAACTTTCGCACTTCCGTTCGCCGTGCCGGCCGGATCTGGCGCCGGCGTCGCGGGCCTGGCCGGCTTTGCTGGAATCCAACCTGACGCGGCCACAGCGCCTGCCGTGGCGGCCGCGCCGTCGCCCCAGACGCACAGTTTGCCGGCGGTGACGAGCAGCCCTGTTGCGATAGGTGCGGGCGGCACCGCCCCCGGCACATCCCCAAGCCCTTCTCCCGCGTCCACGACAAGCACTGTCGCTGGTGCCGCGCCGACACCGCCTGCCGCGGGGAGTGGGCCGGGTTTTGTGCCGCCCTACGCGATAGGACCACCCGGCATTGGCGTCGGGTCGGGGATGAGTGCCAGCGCCAAAACTCAGGAGCCGACGTCCCGAGGGTCGGCGAAAGCGCCCGAAGTGGCGGCGACCGCGGCGGCCGTGGCGGCGCCGCGTCGGCGGCGCCGGCGCGCGGGTATGCGCGGGTACGGCAACGAATATATGGATATGAATGTCCAGGTCGACCAGGACTGGGGCGCGCCGCCGGGTCGGGAGACGGTGGCGTCGGATCGGGGTGCGGGCCCGTTGGGGTTTGCCGGCACGGTAAGCAAGAAGACCGCCGCGACCGCGGCGGGATTGACCACGCTGGCCGATGATGAGTTCGGCAGTGCCCCGCGCATGCCGATGCTGCCGAGTAGCTGGGATCCGGACCAGAATCCGGACCAGGCCGGCGACGCGAAAGAAGGCGGAGAGCACGACTGATGCCGCAATGCTTATCGGGCGTTGACGTCGAGTTCTCGCTGGCCTGGTTGCTCCAACCTCTGTCGGTGGAGACCTTTCTCAACGAAATATGGGCGCAAACGCACTACCACGTCAAGCGACACTGCGTCGGCTACTTCGACAGCCTCCTACCCGGGCCGTCGGCGGTTGAGGACCTTCTAGAGTTGTTTCGACCGGAGCCGTCGAGGGTGCGCCTGACCAAAGAGCACGACAAAAAAGGCCCGGACAACTACCGGCTTGCTGATGGCAGTCTCGATTTGGTCCGCGTCCGAAGCGACTTTGCCGACGGCTACACGATCGTGCTGGATGACGTTGAGCAGTACGTGCGCGCGATTGCCTCGCTGGCGCACGCCATCGAGGTCGAGCTGAACTTCGCGACAAAGGTCAACGCCTACGTCACGCCACCCGAATCACAAGGCTTCGTCGCCCACTACGACGGGCACGACGTGTTGATCCTGCAAATTCAGGGATCAAAGATCTGGCATTTATACGAAGGCGCCGACGTGCTGCCCCGCCAGCTGCGGCGTGAGGAGAAGTGGGTTGCCGACGGTCTGCCGTCACCGACCGACCTGCGTCTGGAAGTCGGCGACGTGCTGTACGTGCCGCGCGGGCGAGTTCACGCGGCGGAAGCAACCTCCGAGCCGTCGGTCCACCTGACTGTGGGCATCCACGCGCCCACCGCGCTCACGTTTGCCGTCGCGGCGCTCAACTCGCTGAGTTTCTCCGACGATCGTCTGAACGTCCGTCTGCCTCCGCGGCATCTTGACGACGCGGATGCGCGCGCGACCCTGGGCGCCCTGTTGCGTGACGCTGCGAGAGCGTTCGAGGACCCTCGCGCCGTCGCGGGAGGGCTTGACGCATTGGCGGATATCTTGGTCCGCCGCGGCCAATGTCCACCAGTCGGACATGCCTCCGACGCCATCTCGGTCGACGGACAGACAGTCGTGCGGAAGTACCAACCCGTGCGCCGTGAGGCGCTGTTGATTCGAACGGAGGTGAGAGACCGACGTCGCCGTTCCTGTCGCAGCAGGACGGTGGAGCTGAGGGCAGCCCGATCCGTGTGGTGACGGGGAGAGTGGGAAGCGGCCC
>NZ_JBKQTQ010000156.1:0-4919 GCF_052143115.1 Mycobacterium sp. | reverse complement strand
CCCCACATGAAAGTCCCCGACCGCGACGCTGTGCTTTTCGTGGTAGCGGCGCAACGCGCCGGTCACGCCCGCGAGGAAGGCATCGTTCAGCGAACCCCCGCCCGCGTGTCCGGCGTCGCGCAGCCGCAGCCTCGACACCTCATGGATCCCGAGGCGACGGACCGTCGTGCGGTCTTTCATGAGCGACGAGCCGGACTTGGTGATCGGCCGCATGGTGCGGTAGACCGACGACGCGACCGCCGCCGCGGAGGTGGCTGTCTGCACCGGCCGCCGTATGGCGCTTCGAACCACGCCGGGAGCGCCCGTAACCGAAGCCGTTGCCGCATTGGCGAGCAGCCCGGCGTCGTAGCGGAGTGCATCGCGCAGTCCGTCCAGCGGCGAAGGCATCCGTGGTGGGGGCGCGACGGGCAGTGCGCCGCGCCGCCGGGCGGTGACATCGAATAGCGTCATCGCGATCTGGACGCCGCCGATGCCGTCGGCCAGGGAGTGGTGCATCTTGGTCATCAGCGCGGTGCCGCCGTCTGCAAGTCCGTCGATCAGGGTGATCTCCCACAGCGGTCTGGCCCGGTCGAAGTCCGACATCGCGGCCAGCCGGCCCATCTGCAGTACCGCGTCGAGAGTCCCTGGCTGCGGCGCGGTCACTCGACGCATGTGGAAGCCGAGATCGAATTCCGGGCAGTCCGCCCAGCGGGGCGGGGCCGGCCGAGGCGAGGACACTACCCGCTGGCGGAAGGTCGGCATTCGTCGGCTGAGCCCGTCGAACCGCTCAACCAATTCGCCCCAATCCGGGGTGCTATCCAACAGGGAGATCGTGACGATGGTCGACCGCAAAACGGGATCGCTTTCCATCGCCCACAGGAAAGCGTCGGTGTTCTGCATGAACTCGCTCATTGTCTTCATACTGCGCCGAGATCGAGCCTTTGGCATCGATTCCGACGACAATTTGTAGGCGGGCAGAATCGTGCTCGATGACACTCAACGCCAAGCGTCCGTGCGCACGCCAACGTCCCGAGCCCAACGAAAGGTACCAGCGAAGTTCGGTCGCTCCCGAACGCTCACCGTGCCGGATAACTTCGACGATCCGTTTCCGAATGCTGTTGCGGCCCTGTGTGTTCCGACCGCACGGCGATGACGATGCCGACAAGGGGGCTAGTTCTTCACCGCAGATAAGCCCGAGCGGAAACACCTGATTGGGTAACCTCGTTCAGCTCAGCGACCCCCGCGGGCGGCACTGACATGGCTCAGGCGCGGGTGGCGCGAATCCTTCACCCGAACAACGCAGCTTCGGTCGCGATCTTCACACGAACAGCGCCGCCCTCGCGCGAACAGGACAGCAATTAGGCGGCTGGGAGTGTTGGCTCTGGCCGGAATGCCTCGTCGGTTTCCGTTCGCTGGTTCATTCTGCGGGTGCGGGCTGACTTGGCGTGTGTCCAGGGCGCTCAAGAGCCTCGATTTGGCGGGCGACCTCGACTGCGTGATCGCCGAGTCGCTCCAGCAGCCGGGCGATCAGCCCCATCTCCAGCAGCACCGGAGAGCGCAGGTCGGCGGCAGCGAGCTCGGCGCTAAGACTGGCGTGCAGCTCGTCGAGCGCGTCGTCGTCGTCCTCGGTGTCGTCGGCGATCTCGCTGGAGCCCACGAGATAGACCTGTGTCACCTGATGCCACATCTTTGCCGCGGCGTCCAGGTGCTGTCCGATCAGGCCAACGACCCGCGGCGGGAGCTCCTCGGCAAGCCCGGTTGCGCCACGCCGGCTGACGTCCGCGGCGACGACGTGGGTGCGGGTCAGCTCGGGCAGGATGCGGAACACCGTCAGCAGAAACCTCAGCTCTCCAGCGACCGGGGCTTGGCGCACCAGCTGGGCGTGCACCAGATCCTCGATCTTGGCGTACAGATCCTCGATCACTTCGTCATGCCCCTCGACCGTGGCGGCGGCCATGTCATCGCCATGCAAAAACGCCGCAGCCGTAGCCCCGATATCCTCCTCCACCACCGTGAACATGCGCATGACCGCCGCATCGATCTCACCCAGCTGACGGTGATACTCGGTCCGCAACTCCACCACGGGACGACTGTAACCGCCCATCAGACGGTCAAACAGGCCGTTTCCTGAAAGGCGCATCCGGTTCATCGACTTGTGCCCCCACGTTGACCGGTCGGCGGGCTCCCACACCGCCGACACCAACCGAGCGATCACCCGCCAGTCAGCATGCTGCCCACGGCCAAGTCGTCGGCGCTCAAAGCGGTCCGCCCTTACCGTTGCCTGTTGGGCTGCAACTTGTCGCCTGCGCTCCGCAGCTACGTCAATTCGTGTCTGCGCCGGCTGAAGACGATCGACCGCTCGGTCAGCGAGGAGCCTTTGCGCCCCGGCACACTGCGCGACGCCGGCGCGGCCGGTGACCACGATGGTGGCCTGCAGGGCCTGTTAGCGTGCTCGGCGAGCAAGGTTTTCGGCGTCGAGGATCAGCACGCTGTGGCTTTCCGACTGAATCCAGCCACGATCGGCGAAAGTGCCGAGCGCCTGGTTCGTCGCCTCCCGGGACGAGCCAACCAGCTGAGCAATCTCCTCTTGCGTCAGGTCGTGGGCCACTCGCAGCGCGTCGCCTTCACGGGTGCCGAACTGTTGTGCCAGCAGCAGCAGTTGCTTGGCGACCCGGCCGGGGACGTCGGTGAAGATCTGATCAGTCACTTTGTTGTTGGTGCGCCGCAGCCTGCGGGCCAGCACCCGTAGCAGCTGTTCGGCGACCTCGGGGCGATCGGCCATCCATCCGCGCAGCGTGTCGCGGTCCAAAGACACCGCGCACACCTCGGTGAGGGTGGTCGCGCTGGCGGTGCGCGGGCCGTCGTCGAAAACCGAGAGCTCACCGAACATCTCCGGCGGACCTATGACCGCCAGCAGGTGCTCGCGGCCGTCCGGTGAACGGCGGCCGATCTTGACCTTCCCGGAAATGATGATGTACAGCCGGTCTGCGGGTTCTCCTTCAGCGAACACGGTCCACCGGCGCGCGAAGTCGACGGGCTGCAGTTGTTTGGTTATCGCAGCCATGGCGCTCTCGAATCCCTGAAACATTCCGGTCCTGGCGACGGTCGCGTCCACACAGCCTCCTATAGGTGCGTTGGGCGGGTGTCAGGACGACGGTGCGGCGTTGCGGTAGTGGAGTGGTCCTTATCACCTGGTATGTGCCTGTGAGAGGCTGGCCGTTTGGCCCGTACGCTGCATGGCAGTGTGTTGCCGCGCAACTATGCGGCCGAGGGTATCGATCGGAAAGTGCTGTGCGGCAGGCGCTCTGGGTGTCCCAGGAATGAGCGGAGCAGTCATGGTGATCCCCGAGCATGCGGTTGTCACCGGAGTGTTCGGCACGAGCAACTGCTCAGCGAGGACAGTTGCTCTCATCCCGGACTGGTTGAGCTTCTCAACATCCTCAACCCTACACCCCGCGGGCGGCGCGGCCTGCTGTGGCTGGTTTCTGTGATGTCCGGCGCTCAATGGATGTCGAAATGCCGATCATGCTGTGGACGTCCTCGGTGAACTGCGTCAACTCTGTTACCCGCGCTCAATGGTCCAGCCCGGAAACCCGTTATCCTCAACGGAACTCGGCGAAAT
The DNA here is from genome assembly GCF_052143115.1 of Mycobacterium sp. Lineage (GTDB taxonomy): Bacteria > Actinomycetota > Actinomycetes > Mycobacteriales > Mycobacteriaceae > Mycobacterium. Next base: position 1,318 of record NZ_JBKQTQ010000156.1, on the reverse strand, counting down.
AGCCGCGGCGCAACCGCCACGAGATGATTGCTCTCGATCGCCTGCTTGCACCCGACGAGTCGTAGTGTCTCGGATCCTTTCAGTCGACGCCGATAACGCGCGGCAGTTGATTCAGCGGACTATTAGTGCCCATTGGGACGCAGTGAGCTCTCTGCGCGCATGGTCGACCCACGACGCTGGGGCTGCCGGCGCACGTTCAGCAGCAGACCGCCACGATGGCGACTGCACCGAGCCGGCCGCTATGACAGGGCCACCCATAACATCGAAAACATCACGCCCGTCGACTTGCCGCGCGCCGGCGAAAAGTCTCAGCGGCCCGACGGCTCGAACCCGCCACCAACGGAATTCGCGATTTGGGGTTCTCGTTGACCGCTCGATAGGACCGGTAAATGATTGTTCGACAAGGAACTTGGTTCCCCGAGTGGACCGACCAGACCTCACGATTCCGGTCGATTCTCGATCATTATCGGTGAATAAAAGATGACGTTATAGGCGGTTTCGAAACTCGTGACGCGAAACGCGGGACGACCAGCCCCGCCCGCCGCGGGCCCATCGAACACGTCATCATCCGAGTCTTCTTGCCTGAGAGGGCGGGGAATATGAAGGCACCTGCGTTCCAGCAGCGCTATCCGGCACTGCATGGTCCTTCGTGGCATGGAACGGGGCCTGGACGCCGAGCAGATCGGGTCAGCCAACACACCGCCCCCGAAAACGCGATAAACAAATGAGAAACGTCGAAGGCATGCTCAGCGGCATGCTGCCCACGGCCAAGTAGTCGGCGCTCACAGCGGCCCGCCCTTACTGTTACCTGCCCCTCGGGGCGCACTGATGGACAAGTTTGTGCGGCTGTTGCACTGCGCTGCGTGTTGTATTGAGCACCAATGGCTTTCGGCAGGGGGTCTCTGCAGGCTCATGGCTTGCCGTGATCGGGGTGGGGGACGGTTCGCAGGTCCAGGCGTGGGATCGCGTCAAAGTCTGACGGATTGCAGCTGTATAGCGGCAGGTCATAGGCAATGGCGCTGGCGGCGATCAGTGCATCATAAGCGCGTGCCGCCGGCTTTCGGCCGGACGTTCGCAACGATGCGGCAACTGACCCGAATGCGCGCGCAGACTCGGCATCGAACACCAGCACGTCGAAGTCCGACTCCGCCTGCTGCAAATGCGCCTGGCGTGCCGCGCGCTCTTCGTCGGTATGGGCGACATGCGGCCCCACCGACAGCTCGGCCAACGTGATCGCGCTGATCACGGCTTCGTCGGGCAGATCTGCGGGGTCGTCGATGCGCCCAAGCAGGATCACCGTTGATGTGTCGAGCATCCC
>NZ_JBKQTQ010000155.1:0-32813 GCF_052143115.1 Mycobacterium sp. | reverse complement strand
CGGCAGCACACCGATCAGGGTGTGCTGCCGCGTCATGCGGTAACCGAGCACCTAAGACACGAGAGTAGTAATGGATCAAACCACCCGGACCGACATCACCGTCAACGTCGAAGGCTTCTGGATGTTGCAGGCGCTGTTGGACATTCGCCACGTAGCCCCCGAATTACGTTGCCGGCCATTCGTTTCCACTGATTCGATGGACTGGCTGAACGAGCATCCCGGCATGGCGGTCATGCGCGAACAAGGCATCGTGACGGGCGAGACGGTCAACGAGTTGGTCGCCGCCCGCATGCGGGTGTTGGCCGCGCCCGATCTCGAGGTCATCGCGCTGCTGTCTCGGGGCAAGCTGCTCTACGGCGTCAAGGAAAAAGAAGAAGAAGGCGGCGGCGACGAGCCGGTGGGATCTCGCGAGATCCCCGACAACGAGTTCCGGGTGCTACTGGCCCGCCGTGACCAGCACTGGGTCTCGGCGGTACGGGTCGGCGACGAGATCACCGTCGACGACGTCTCGATCGCGGATACCACTTCGATCGCATCGCTGGTCTTCGACGCGCTGGAGTCCATCCACCACGCCGATCCCGCGGCGATCAACGCGGTCAACGTGCCGCTGGAGGAAATGCTCGAGATCACGAAAGCTTGGCAGAGCTCTGGGTTTAACGTCTTCTCCGGTGGCGATCTGCGGCGGCTCGGCATCAGTGCGGCGACGGTGGCCGCGCTCGGGCAGGCGCTGTCAGATCCGTCGGCTGAAGCCGCGGTCTACGCCAGGCAATACCGGGACGACGCCAAGGCACCCAGCGCCTCGGTGCTGTCGCTGAAGGACGGGTCCGGCGGCCGTATCGCGATGTACCAGCAAGCGCGTACCGCTGGGTCGAACGAGGCCTGGCTAGCCATCTGCCCGGCCACCCCGCAGTTGGTCCAGGTCGGGGTAAAGACTGTTTTGGAGACCCTTCCCTACGGCGAGTGGAAAACGCACAGCAGAGTTTAACCAATGTTACGGAAATCCCGCGCACAGCAAGGATTTTGCGTGCAGCATTCAGCATAAGGTGCGGATGCCGCCAAATGCTCTAGAATCTGCTCAACAATTGGGACGCGACATCACAATTCCAAATAGCGAGGCAAAACACACATGGACCCACAAACCGTCGACAAAGGGGGTGCAGGGATGACCGCAGTAGCTGAGGCGCAACAGCCAGGCACAGAGGCAGTCGCGTCCCCACAATCGGCCGTGATCGGCATCATCGCCGGCGAGGGCGTGCAGATCGGCGTTCTGCTGGACGCCAACGCGCCGGTTTCGGTGATGATCGACCCGCTGCTCAAGGTCGTCAACGTCCGACTCCGGGAGTTGGGCGTGACGCCTCTGGAAGCCAAGCAGCGCGGTCGCTGGGCGCTGTGCCTGGTTGACGGAACGGCCCTGCGGGCCACCCAGTCGCTGACTGAGCAGGATGTCTACGACGGGGACCGGCTGTGGCTGCGGTTCGTCGAGGACACCGAGCACCGCTCTCAGGTCATCGAGCACATTTCGACGGCCGTGTCGGTCAACCTGAGCAAGCGCTTCACCGCGATCAACCCGACGACTGCCATCCAGGTCGGCGCGGCCATGGTCGCGACCGGGGTGCTGTTGGGTTCGGGGCTGCTGGGCTGGTTCCGCTACCAACACGACTCGTGGGTCCCGGCGCCCTACGCCGCGGTCATCGCGGTGATGGTGATCTCGGCGGCGCTGATGATCCTGGGACGCGCCAAGACCGTCCAGGACCGCCGCGCGGGCGACATCTTGCTGTGGAGCGGGCTGGCGCCACTTGGTGTGGCGGCGGCTGCGGCACCCCCCGGCCCAGTCGGCGCGCCGCACGCGGTGATGGGTTTCGCGGTCGTCGGTGTGGCCGCCATGCTGGCGTTGCGGTTCACCGGCCGTCGGTTGGGTACCGGCACTGCGATCGTCACCATCACCCTGGCGGCGACGCTCGCGAGCCTGGCGCGGATGGCATTTGGTACCGGCGCGGTGACACTGCTGACCACCATCCTGCTGGCCTGCGTGTTCGGCTATCACGGCGCGCCGGCGCTGGCCCGCTGGTTGTCCGGTATCCGGCTGCCGGTGTTCCCGTCCGCCACCAGCCGCTGGGTATTCGAGGCCCGGCCTGATCTGCCGACCACCGTGGTGGTCAACGGCGGCGGCCGTCCCACCTTGGAAGGGCCCGCGTCCATCCAAGATGTCGTGCTGCGGGCCGAGCGGGCCCGGTCGTTCTTGACCGGATTGCTGGTTGGTCTCGGTGTACTGACGATTGTGTCCCTGGCGGGTGTATCCGATCCGCGCACCGGCGACCGGTGGCTGCCGCTACTGCTGGCCGCTTGCACCGCCGGCTTCTTGATGCTGCGTGGCCGCTCCTATGTCGACCGTTGGCAGGCGATCATCCTGGCCGTGACGTCGGTCCTTATCGTCGCCGCGATTGTGGTGCGGTACTCGCTGGTGTTGTCCTCGGCGGCAGCGGTGTCGGCGGGAGTGGCCATCGTGGTGCTGCTGCCCGCGGCCGGAATGATCGCTGCAGTGGTGGTACCCAACACCATCTACAGCCCGCTGTTCCGCAAGCTGGTGGAATGGGTTGAATACCTCTGCCTGATGCCGATCTTCCCGCTGGCATTGTGGTTGATGAATGTCTATGCAGCGATCCGCTACCGGTAGCCGTAGTAAGCTGCGGCCGCTCCGCGCGGCCGCAATGGCTGCCACGACGCTCATCGTCGCCTCGGTAGCGCTTTCCGGGTCGCCCGCGTACGCGATCAACCCTCCGGGGATCGATCCGGCCGCGGTGCCGTCGGACAGCCCGCCCGGGCCTCCGGCGCCCATGAAGCAGAGTGCCTACTGCACCGAGGTTGGGGTGTTGCCGGGCACCGACTTTCGGGTGCAGCCGAAGTACATGGACATGCTCAACCTGCCCGAGGCGTGGCGCTTCGGGCGTGGTGGTGGGGTGAGAATCGCGGTCATCGACACCGGGGTGACCCCGCACCCGAGGTTGCCGCATCTGGTTCCGGGCGGCGACTACGTGATGGCCGGCGGCGACGGTCTGTCCGACTGCGACGCGCACGGCACGCTCGTCGCGTCGATGATCGGCGGTGCCGCGGCGCCCACGGAGGGCCCCGCGGCACCGAGGCCGCGGCGAGCGCCGCCAGTTCCGACCCGGGAGCCACCGCCACCGGCGCCGCCTCCGCAGACGATCAGCGTGGCGCCGCCGCCTCCGCAGACGATCACGCTGGTCCCGGCTCCTCCGCCACCGTCGGCGGAGCCAGGTCAGCAGCAGCAGCCGCCGCCATTCGGCGCTCCGCCGTCGCCGCAAGAGCCCAAGCAACCGGGGGCCGCCAACCGCGGCCACGGCAAGATGGTGCTGCCCGGCTATTCCCGTGGCGGGCAGATTGTCTCGGTCGATTACCCGCGACCGGCGGCGCCACCGCCGCTTGACCCGCCGCCGACAGGGCCGGCTGACGCGTTCACCGGGATTGCCCCCGACGCCGAGCTGATCTCGATCCGCCAGTCCAGCCAGGCGTTCACCCTCAAGGACGCGTACACCGGCGACGAGGATCCGCAAACGCGGCAGAAGTCGGACGACATCCGGACCATGGCCCGGGCGATCGTGCACGCGGCCAACATGGGCGCGCGGGTGATCAACATCTCCCAGGTGTTGTGCGTGAGCGCGCGCAGCCTGATCGACCAGCCCGACCTGGGGGCCGCGGTCCGTTACGCGGCCGTCGACAAAGATGCCGTCATCGTCGCCGCCGCGGGCGACACCAGTCAGCGCGACTGCAAGGAGAATCCACTCAGCGACCCATTGCACCCGAGTGATTCCCGCGACTGGAATGGTGTGACCACGGTGGTGACGCCGTCATGGTTCAGCGACTACGTCTTGACCGTCGGCGCAGTGGATTCCTCTGGTACGCCGATGGACAAGCTGAGTGTGGCCGGGCCCTGGGTGTCGATCGCTGCACCCGGTACCGATGTCGTCGGTCTCTCGCCGCGAGATGACAGTCTTATCAACGCGATTGACGGTCCGGACAACTCGCTGCTGGTGCCAGCCGGCACCAGCTTCTCCACCGCGATCGTCTCCGGTGTGGCTGCTCTGGTGCGGGCGAAATATCCCCAACTGTCGGCGCATCAGATCGTCAACCGGTTGATTCGCACCGCCAGGGCACCCGGTCGCGGAGTGGACAACCAGATCGGCTACGGGGTCGTCGACCCTGTCGCGGCGCTGACGTGGGATGTGCCCGACGGGTCTGTCCTGCCGAAAGAATCGGGTTCACCGCTGAAAGTGCCCCCGGCACCTACCCCGCGCAACATGACGCCGGTGTGGGTAGCCGCTGCTGGATTGGGTGGCGCGTTACTCATAGCCGGCTTGGTGTTCGGCGCAGCGTTGCTGATGCGAAAGACAGGGAGACAGGAATGAAGGCACAACGCGAATACGGGCTAGCCCTGTCCTGGCCGCGGGTCACCGTGGTGTTCCTCATTGATGTTGCGTTACTGGTCATTGCGAGTCACCTCCCCGACGTTTGGCCGAGGGGTGCGGCGTTTTGGGTGGGTGTCGGTCTCGCGGTGCTGGTGACGATCGTTGCCCTGGTCACCAATGGGGGAGTTCCCATTGCGTCGGCGCCGGTTGCGCGGGTGCGCAATTGGTATGCCGATCCCGAGGCACTGACCGTCGGCTGCACCGCTGCCATCGACCACCGTCGTCGCTTCAGCCACGAAACGGTCGGCGTGCGCGAGTACGACGGCCAGCTGATCGCGGTGATCGCGGTCGAGGGGGTGGCCGACGCATCGTCCGGACGGCATCGCCATCGGGCTACGGCCCTGCCGTCTATGCCCCTGGAAGCCGTCATCGAGGCGCTGCGCCAGTTCGATGTCCGGCTGGACAGCGTCGACATCGTCTCGGTGGGAACACGTCCGGGCGGCAAAGGCGTCAAATCGGCGGTGCGAGATGATTTCGGCGCTAACGGCGATCGACGCCCGACCGAGGAGCGCAACACCTGGGTGATACTGCGGATGGATCCGCTGCGTAACGCCTTGGCCGTGGCCGCCCGCGATTCCGTCGCCTGCACACTGGCCGCGGCTGCCGAGCGGCTGGCTAATGATGTCGAAGGGCGCAGCTGCGCCGCGCGGCCGCTGACCGCCGACGAGATCGTCGAGGTCGACGACGCCGTGCTGGCCGGGCTCCAGCCGGCTCACATTCGGCCGTTCTGGCGATACCTCAAGACACCGGACGGGTACGTCACCAGCTTCTGGGTCTCACCTTCCGACATCAGCACCGAGACGCTCGAGGAGCTGTGGCGCACCGATGCCGACGTCACCGTGATGACGATCCGGCTGATCGCGGACGGTCGTGAAGCCGATGTGGCGGTGTGGGTGCGCTACCACAGTCACCAGCGGCTGCGCAAAGAGACGTTCAGCGGACTGAACCGGCTCACCGGCCGCCAGTTGGGCGCGGTAGCCGCGAGCATTCCGGCGCCGACTTCGCGTCGGCCGCTGCCCATGCCGAGTCGCATACTCGACGACGGCGAGGGTATCTTGGTTCCGGTGGGTGCAATAGCACAGCAACAGACAAGTCACACCGAAGCTTTGCGATGACTCGACCGCAGGCCGGCGCGGCGGATGCCCGCAACGCCATGGTTGCCGGCCTGCTGGCGTCAGGTATCTCGGTCAACGGGCTACAGCCCAGCCACAATCCGCAGGTCGCCTTGCAGATGTTCACGACGGCCACCCGGCTCGATCCGGACATGTGCGACGCCTGGCTGGCACGGGTGCTGGCCGGTGATCAGAGCATTGAGGTGCTCAGCGGCGCGTGGCACGCCATCAAGACATTCGGCTGGGAGATCCGCCGGCTGAGCCTGTCCGAGTTGGAGTTTCGCCCCGAGGTTTCCGACGGGATGTTCCTGAAGCTGGCGGTCACCAGCGTGGAATCGTTTTCCGCCGCCTACGCGGCCGCGCTCACCGAGGCGAAACGGTTCCAGGAAGCGGCGGAACTCCTGGATTCGACGGAGCCACGGCATCCGTTCGACGAGGAGCTGCTCAAGTATGTGCGAGGGCTGCTGTATTTCCGCACCGGCCGGTGGCCGGACGTGCTCACCCAATTCCCGCCCGGAACGACGTGGCGTCAACCCGAGTTGAAGGCCGCCGGATCGGCGATGGCCACCACCGCACTGGCTTCGCTGGGGGTGTTCGAGGAAGCCTGCCGGCGCGCGCAGGAGGCCATCGAAATCGACCGGGTGCCCAGCGCGGCCAATGTCGCCTTGTACACCAAGGGAATGTGTTTGCGGCATCTGGGCCGTGAAGAAGAGGCCACCGAGTGTCTACGCCAGGTGTACTCACGCGATGCCAAGTTCACCCCGGCCCGCGATGCATTAGACAATCCCAGCTACCGGCTGGTGCTGACGGACCCGGAAACCATTGAGGCCAGGACGGATCCGTGGGACCCGGACAGCGCACCGACCCGCGAGCAGGCCGAGGCCGCCCGTCACGCCGAGATGGCCAAGAAGTACTTGGACGAAGGCGATGCCGAGCTCAACGCGATGCTCGGGATGGAACAGGCCAAGCGGGAAATCAAACTGATCAAGTCGACGACCAAGGTGAACCTGGCCCGGGCCAAAATGGGCCTGCCGGTGCCGGTGACGTCGCGGCACACCTTGTTGTTGGGACCTCCCGGCACCGGGAAGACGTCGGTGGCGCGTGCGTTCAGCAAGCAACTGTGCGGTTTGACCGTGCTGCGCAAGCCGTTGGTGGTGGAGACCAGCCGCTCGAAGTTGCTGGGCCGCTACATGGCCGATGCGGAGAAGAACACCGAGGAGATGCTCGAGGAGGCGCTGGGTGGGGCCGTCTTCTTCGATGAGATGCACAACCTGCATGAGAGCGGCTACTCCACGGGCGACGCCTACGGCAACGCGATCATCAACACTCTGCTGCTGTACATGGAGAATCACCGCGATGAGCTGGTGGTGTTCGGAGCCGGCTACGCCAAGGCGATGGACAAGATGCTGGAGGTCAATCAGGGTCTGCGGCGGCGGTTTTCGACGGTGATCGAGTTCTACAGCTATAACCCGAAGGAGCTGATCGCGCTGACGCAGTTGATGGGCCGGGAGAATGAGGACGTGATCACCGATGAGGCCGTCGACGTGTTGCTGCCGGCCTACACCAGGTTCTATGACGACGAGAACATCTCGCAAGACGGCGATCTGATCCGCGGTATCGACGTGCTGGGAAATGCGGGATTTGTGCGCAACGTGGTGGAAAAGGCGCGCGATCACCGCAGCTTCCGCCTCGACGACGAGGACCTCGACGCGGTGTTGTCCAGTGAGTTCGACGAGTTCAGCGAGGACCAGCTGCGCCGCTTCAAGGAGCTGACGCGCGACGACCTCGCCGAGGGCCTCAGCGCGGCAGTGGCGGAGAAGAAAACCGACTAGCCGTTCGCGGGCCGCCGGCGTGACCCCTGACGGCTCTGTCAGTTAACGCCTGCGGCCCAGGAACGGCGTGGCCTGCCGCATCTGTAACGATCTCCAGCAATTTACCGATAATCCGCCGCGCGTTGCATTGACGGGCGTCGGCGCTGCTGCCACGATGAAGTTACAAACACGTTACATGCACCTCGCTAGGTGAGGCGTCTGCACGGATATAGGCCACTGACCTCGAACGTCGAAAGACGCCCAGGGTCAGGACAGCTCTTCCCGGGTTAAGGGTTGAGCCCAAGTGGCTTCCGGCTCAGCCGGATACGCCGTGCGGTGCCAAAGCTCCGGCGAGAGGGGTGCCGCCCGACGGTTTCCGTCGGGCGTCTTACCTCTCTTGGCGGCACGGCGGGGTCCTGGCCGTCAGGAGGTGGGGCCGAAACCGAATTCCACCGATAGTTCTTCGCCGAACTATCCGAGATCGATGACCGTTTCTTTCCGATCCGGTCACGGCGACTCCGCCAACTGAATCGGTTTGCGCTCAACCCTTACAGCGGCCGAGGCCCGTTCCGGGTCGGACTTTTCCGAAGGAGAAGTCCATGTCATTCGTCACTACACAGCCGGAAGCGCTGTCCGCAGCAGCCGGCAACCTACAGGGGATTGGCGCGAACGTGGCCGCCCACAACGCGGCCGCAGCCAGCCCCACGACGGCGCTGGTTCCCGCGGCGGCCGACGAGGTGTCGGCGCTGACCGCGGCCCAGTTCACCGCCCACGCTCAGGTCTATCAAGCGGTCAGTGCTCAAGCCGCGGCGATTCACGAGATGTTCGTGTCCACCCTGAGCACCAGTGCCGGGTCCTATGCGGCCACCGAAGCCGCCAACGCGATCGCTGCGGGCTAAGGGGGGTTGTTGCAATGGATTTCGGGGCATTAACACCAGAGATCAACTCCGCTCGCATGTATGCCGGTCCCGGTTCGGGGCCGATGCTGGCAGCCGCGTCAGCGTGGGACGCACTGGCCGCCGAGTTAGGTTCGGCGGGGTCCACCTTTTCATCCGTGGTCTCCAGCCTGGCCGAAGGTTCCTGGCTGGGGCCGGCGTCGGCATCGATGGCCGCCGCGGCCGCACCGTACGTGGAATGGATGAGCGCGACCGCCACCGAGGCTGAGCAAACGGGCTACCAGGCCAAGGCTGCGGCACCCGCGTACGAGGCTGCGTTCACCATGACGGTGCCGCCCGCGGAAGTCGCGGCCAACCGCACTCAGCTGGCGGCGCTGGTCGCCACGAATCTCCTGGGTCAGAACACTGCGGCGATCGCGGCCACCGAAGCCCTCTACGGAGAAATGTGGGCTCAAGACGCCGCGGCGATGTACGGCTACGCCGGCTCCTCGGCGGCCGCCGCGACGGTGACACCGTTCAGTTCGCCGCCGCAAACCACCAACGCGGGCGGAGCGGCCAGCCAAGCCGGCGCGGTCGCCCAGGCCACCGGCACGTCGTCGAGCGCTGGCGTGCAGTCGACACTGTCGCAGGTGGTCTCCACGGTTCCCAATACCCTGCAGGAGCTCGCATCACCGATGTCGGCGGCCGGAACCAATCCGTTTGCGCCAGGATCGAATACCGCCACGACGGGGATCTCCGGATTGCTGAACCTCCTGAGCGGACAGAGTGGATCGGCTTTCGGGAGCTTCTTGAACTCCACGATGGCTAACGGGTTCCTCTCGGGTAACTGGGCGAACCCGTCCAGCATCATGCCGGCTATCACAAGCTCGTTCGGTGATATCGGGTTCCTGGCGGTAGCCGGTCAGAGCATTGGCGGCATGAATCCGGCCCTGTTTACGGGGGCGGCTGCTGCCCCGTCCGCGATGAGCACAGTGGGCCACGTCGGTTCGGCGATGGGTGCGCTCGGGTCACCCGGCCTGGGCGGATCGGCGGTGTCGGCCGGTATGGGCCGCGCGACGTTGGTCGGGACGATGTCGGTGCCGCACAGTTGGGCCCCCGCCCCGCCCGTGGCGAGTCCCACGGCCACGGCGTCGGCGGCAGAGGGCTGGTATATGCCGCCGGGGGTGGAGGAGGCGTCCGCGACGCCAGGAATGCCGGGTATGCCTGGAATGCCGATGGCAGGCGGCACCGCACGCGGGTGGGGCTTTGCCGCTCCTCGGTATGGGTTCAAGCCCACCGTCGTGGCGCATCCGCCGGCTGCCGGATAGCAGAAGGGAGTCACGCCGTGAGCGTCAAGCCCACGACGACAGGCATGAGGCGCCGAAGTTGGCGCCGAACCCAGCGTGGACGTCCACCTTGTCCTGGACCGAGTCCGCGCAGACTCGGGGGACGCCGATATATACGCATGCAATCGGCAAGCGTACCGGCCCCCTGCGTGCATGTGAACTACGAACAGCCACAACAGATCTCGACCGCAAGTGTGAGTCCGACGTGCAAATGTGGTGAGCCTAAGCCTTGGCCGTTGTCGACCACCACGCCGCGCGTTGGGTTGACTCCTGCCACTCTTGATGGAACTATTGCGGATGCAAGCACCTCGCTAGGTGAGGCGTCTGCATGGATACAGGCCACTGACCTCGAACGTCGAGAGACGCCCAGGGTCAGGACAGCTCTTCCCGGGCTAAGGGTTGAGCCCAAGTGGCTTCCGGCTCAGCCGGATACGCCGTGCAGTGCCAAAGCTCTGACGAGAGGGGTGCGAGTCGGTTGATGTGCCGGCTCCCAAACATCCCGCTGTGCAACGTGTTGGCACCCCTGTGTGCCCTGGCCGTGAGGAGGTGAGGCGAAGTGAGTCCAAGTGACAGTCCATATCCGAGACCGGTGATCATTTCGTTCGCATCCGGCCCCGGCTCCGTTTCCATTATCTGAATCGGCTTGCGCCGCTTCGATTAACACACACACGCTGCGGTTTCGTACGCGCGCGTGGTCTTTCCGTGTTCTGACACGACCACCGTGAGTTCAGTCTGCTCTGCGTAAGGAGAAGTCCGATGTCTTTTGTAACCACACAGCCGGAACTACTGGCGGCAGCAGCCGGCCAGTTGCACGGTATCGGCGCGGTGATGACCGCCCAGAACGCGGCAGCGGCCGCCCCGACGACGGGAGTCGTGCCGGCCGCTGCTGACGAAGTATCTGCCCTGACGGCAACACAATTCGGTGCCTACGCCGCGATGTACCAAGCGGTCAGCGCCCAAGCCGCGGCCGTTCATGAGATGTTCGTGCGCACTTTGGGTGCCAGTGCCGGTTCGTACGCGGCCACCGAGGCCGCCAACGCAATCGCAGCGACCTGATCGAGGCCAAGGCCAGTTTTGTGAAGGAGTGCGGTGATGACTGTAACGCTGGATTTCGGAGCACTGCCACCGGAGATCAACTCCGCTCGCATGTACGCCGGCCCGGGCTCAGGGTCGATGATTACCGCTGCGGCCAGTTGGGAAGGTTTGGCTGCTGACTTGCGTTCGCAGGCGGCCTCCTACAGCTCGGTCGTCTCGGGGCTGACCAGCGATGGATGGCGCGGTCCCGCGTCGGCATCGATGGCAGCCGCGGCCGCGCCCTATGCGGCGTGGATGAACACCACCGCTGCCCAGACTGAGCAGGCCGCGAACCAGGCTAAGGCGGCCGCGGCGGGGTATGAAGCTGCGTTTTCGGCGACGGTTCCTCCACCGGTGATCGCGGCTAACCGCGCTCAGCTGGCATCGCTGGTGGCGACCAACTTTCTGGGGCAAAACACCCCGGCGATCGCGGCCACCGAGGCGCACTACGCCGAAATGTGGGCCCAAGACGCCGTGGCGATGTACGGCTACGCGGGCTCGTCGGCGGCGGCCACCCAGCTGACACCGTTGACCGGGCCGACACAGAACACCAACGCAGGTGCGCTGGCCGGCCAGTCCACCGCGGTCGCCCAGGCCACTGCCACCTCGGCTGGCACGGGCAGCCAGTCGCTGTCGCAGCTGGTCACCACCGTGCCAAACACGTTGCAGGGATTGGCGTCCCCCGCGTCGTCGACGTCGTCTTCGGTGACGTCATCGACCTCGGGGCTCGGTGGCATCTGGAATCTGCTGACTGGGGGGTCCTCCGGGAATTCCGCGCTGGACAGCTTCTGGAGCGAGTGGGGGCCCAACGCAAACATCTGGAACACCATATTTTCTTCGGGGTTCTACATGCCGAGCAACACCTTGGGTGCCTTCACGAGCTTGCTCGGCGGCCAAGCAGCTGGTGCGGCCGGAGACGCCGCAGGAGCGGCTGCGAGCAACGGGCTCGGTGCCGCCGCCGGTGGGCTTGCCGGCCCGCTGGGAGGCCTGGGCGGGTTAGGGGGTCTCGGCAGCGGGGTGTCGGCCGGTTTGGGCAAGGCAGCCTCGCTAGGGCCATTGTCGGTGCCGTCGAGCTGGACTGCGATCGCGCCAACGGCGAACCCTATCGCTTCGGCGTTGGGCGGCACCCCGCTATCCAGCCCTCCGGCAGTCGCCGCGGGCATGCCAGGGGTCCCACTGGCGGGTGTGCCCGGGCGCGGAGCAGCCGGCGGCGCCGGTATGGACAACCGGTTTTTGCTCCGGCCCCCCATGGTGCCGCACTGGGCCGGGACCGGTTGACGAAAAGAGAGGACCAGCAGTTCATTTCAACCCGGTCAATCGGATTGGCCAACACAACAACCATTTCGGATAAGGAGAGATTCAGATGACCACCCGTTTTATGACGGATCCGCACGAGATGCGGTCGATGGCGGGCCGTTTTGATGTGCACGCCCAGACGGTGGAGGACGAGGCCCGCAAGATGTGGGCGTCGTCGCAGAACATTGCCGGTGCCAGCTGGAGTGGGATGGCTCAGTCCACCTCTTACGACACCATGGGCCAGATGAACCAGGCCTTCCGCAACATCGTCAACATGCTCCACGGTGTGCGCGACGGGCTGATCCGCGACGCTAACAACTACGAATCCCAAGAGCAGGCCTCTCAGCAGATCCTGAGCAGCTGAATCCTTTGGGCCCAACATCTCTCATGACAGGAGAAGATCATGTCGATTAGCTACCAGTTCGGTGACGTGGATGCCCACGGTGCCACCATCCGGGCCCAGGCCGCTGCGTTGGAGCAGGAGCACCAGTCCATCGTTCGTGATGTGCTGGCCGCCGGCGACTTTTGGGGTGGCTCGGGTTCGGTGGCCTGCCAGGAGTTCATCACCCAGTTGGGTCGTAACTTCCAGGCGATCTACCAGCAGGCGAACTCCCACGGCCAAAAGGTGCAAACCGCCGGCAACAACATGTCCAGCACCGACTCCGCCGTCGGCTCCAGCTGGGCCTAAGACGAAGTGCGGCAGCCGTATTGCCGCATCTGTGCCCCTAGCAACAACCTTTTGCGCCAAGGAGGACTACCCATGTCGCTTATTCACCTATCCCAGTTATTGCGCGCCCCCGTGGTAACGCCATCCGGCGAGACTGTCGGCCGCGTTGACGACATCATTGTGCGACTACGTGGTGCGGACACCTACCCGCTGGTGACCGGCATCGTGGCCGCGGTCGGCGGCTGGCGAGTGTTCGTCGGGAGCGGATCAATTCAGCGATTCGATCCAGACCGGGTAACCATGGTACACAACAAGATTGACCTGCGTCGGTTCGAGCGCCGGCACGGTGAAGTGCTGTTGCGATCCGACGTACTCGGATATCGCCTGATCGACGTCACAGCGGGTGAGTTGGTGCGCGCCTACGACGTCGAGCTCGAAGACAGCGAAGACGGTTTGGTGCTGGCCCGACTGGACACCCGGCGCCCACCCCGGCTGTTCGGTCTGCTGAAAACACCCGGCGGCCAGGCTGCCCGCGACTGGAAGGCCTTTGAACCACTGATCGGACATGGCCGGTCGATGGCCGTGCGTCGCGTTTCCGGTCGAGTGGCGGCGCTCAAACCCGCCCAAATTGCCGACCTTTTGGAGGAGGCCGACAAGGCGGAGGGCGGCGAAATCCTCGACCGAGTGCGCGGCTACCCCGATTTGGAAGCAGACGTTTTCGAGGAACTCGACCCAGACAAGGCCAGTCGGCTGCTCGACGACATGCCAGACGGCGAGGTCGCGGCCCTGCTCAGCCGGATGCGCGCTGACGACGCCGCGGACGCGATCATGGACCTCCGGCAGTCCCGCCGTCGACGGGTTCTGGATTCCATGCCTGCGCCGCAGCGCACCAAAGTGTTGACCCTGTTGAAGTTCAACCCTGACAGCGCAGGCGGATTGATGAATGTCGACATCATCTTCTGCGGGACAGGAGCCACAGCGGGAGAGGCGCTCGCCCTCATCGGCGTCGCCCAGGCCGTACAGCCTGAGGCGCTCATGCAGATGCACGTGCTCAACGAGAACGGGCAGCTTGCGGGCGTGGTGTCGGTGATCGCATTGTTGCAGGCGCATCCAGCGGATGTGGTTGCAACACTGATGGATTCCGACCCAGTCCGGTTAGCCCCGGATGCCGATCTTGCCGACATCGCAATACTGATGGCCGACTACAACCTGCACACCATCCCGATCGTCGACGATGGGGATCAGGTGCTGGGCGTCGTCACTGTCGACGACGTGCTCAAGAGCACTATTCCCGACGAATGGCGCCGACGAGAACCCGGGCCACGCCCTGTGCGGGAACCGATTTCGGTGAGCGACGGCTCGATTGGCAGCAACGGAGGTGACTGGCGATGACCACTCTGGACCGCGACGTCGTTGAAATCGCCCCACCGGCGGCGCCCCGCACCGCCGTGCTGGACAGCGCCCACGTCGGTGACATCGAAGGCGCGCTGGGCCGGATCAGCCTGAGCGACACCGACCGTCCGCGCACCCTGAAGGTCCGCCTGGCAACCATGCTAGCGATCATCGGGCCCGGCCTGATCGTGATGGTCGGCGACAACGACGCCGGCGGTGTCGCGACCTACGTGCAGGCCGGACAAAACTACGGCTACAGCCTGCTGTGGGTGCTGCTGCTGTTGATCCCGGTGCTCATTGTCAACCAGGAAATGGTGGTCCGGCTCGGTGCCGTCACCGGGGTCGGGCACGCGCGATTGATCAACGAACGGTTCGGCCGCGGCTGGGGCTGGTTCTCGGTCGGTGATCTGTTCCTGCTGAATTTCCTTACTCTCGTTACCGAATTCATCGGCATCACGCTGGCCGCCGACTACATCGGCATTCCCAGGTATGTGGTCGTCCCGTTCGCCGCGATCGCGCTGATCGCCATCATGGCCACCGGCAGCTTCCGGCGGTGGGAACGGGCGATGTTCGTTTTCATTGCGATCACGCTGCTGCAGATTCCGATGCTGTTGATGTCACATCCGCACTGGGGACACGCGGCGAAATCCTTCTTTGTGCCAGGTGTAACCGGGGGAGTCACCTCCGACGCGGTGCTGTTGATCATCGCCATCGTGGGCACCACGGTGGCACCGTGGCAGTTGTTCTTCCAGCAATCCAACGTCGTCGACAAGCGCATTACACCGCGCTTCATCGGCTACGAACGAGCCGACACCACACTAGGTGCCTTCGTCGTGGTGATCGGCGCGGTGGCGTTGATGATGACTGGCGACTGGGCCGCGCGCGCAACCCACAGCCGGGGGAATTTCGTCGACGCCGGCGTGCTCGCTCACCTGCTGGGCCAATACAGCAGTGCGCTCGGGTCGGTGTTCGCGATCGTATTGCTCGACGCCTCGATTATCGGGGCGGCGGCAGTAACGCTGGCCAGCAGCTACGCGTTTGGAGATGTGTTTGGGCTCAAGCATTCACTGCACCGTGGAATGGCTGACGCGAAACCGTTCTACCTGTCCTACACCGGGATGGTCGTGGTCGCGGCGGCGATTGTGCTTATCCCCGGCGCGCCCTTGGGTTTGATCACCACCGGCGTGCAAGCGTTGGCCGGATTGCTCTTGCCCAGCGCGACGGTGTTCCTGCTGCTGCTGTGCAATGACCGGGAAGTGTTAGGCCCCTGGGTGAATCGGCCGTGGCTTAACGTGGTGGCCGGTGTGATCGTCAGCGTGCTGTTGCTGCTGTCCGGGATATTGATGGCGACAACGGTGTTCCCCACCCTCAACATCGTCTCGATCGCCGCTGGCCTTAGCGTCAGCTTCGTCCTATCCGCGATAACCACTTTCGGCGTGCTGTGGTGGACTCGCCGATGGCGGCCCAAAGCGCCAGTGCTCGAACAGCTCTCCCGGGCATTGGCAAGAGTCGACCGAGACACCTGGCGGATGCCGCCGTTGGCCTTGCTTGAGCCTGTCAAATGGTCGGTCGGCACTCGGGTGGGCATGCTGGCGTTGCGCGGATACCTCGTTATGGGTGCGATCCTGTTGGCGGTCAAAGCGATTCAGCTGGCCTAGCGCCTGACCTCGGTCGGGCCGCTGGGTCGACCGGATGCAATAAGAGAGGAAACCATCATGTTCGTAATCCGCCTCATCAACGGACGCGAAGTCCACGAAACCAAGGGAGACCGGCTCTCGATTAACCACGACACCGGCGTGATTACCGTTTCCCGGGTCGAGGGATTCGAGGAAGTCACCACGCACTACTCGCCGGCGGCTTGGGAAATGGTCACGCACCGAGTTACGGCTAGCCATGGCCGCACTGCTCTACCTGATCTTCGCCGCCGGCCTCATCTCGATCTTGATCTGATTAGCCAACCACCACGGTCAAAAACGGCGGCGAACTCGCCGAACTCCTACTCATCCAGATTGGAGACAGCAATGACTTCCCTATTCACTGAGGCGGCCGCCGCGGTCGCCACCCCCCAAGTGCGTTCGCCCAGCCCTCTGCGATCACTATTGGCCGGCCTTGTCCTGGCGGTCGCGCTGCTTGGGCTTGTGGCGGCCGCAGGCCCGACCGCGCATGCCGACGCGGTCGACAGCAGCAATTTCCTGGGCGCGCTCTCCTCCAGGGGCATCACCTTCGCGTCCGGGCAAAGCGCGATCGTCGCCGGTCATGAGGTCTGCGGTGAACTTGATCAAGGTAGGCAGGCGAGCGACATCGCGAACGACGTGATGACACAGACTAATTTGGACGGCTATCACGCCGGGTTTTTTGTCGGAGTCAGCATTGCCGCCTTCTGCCCAAGGCATAGCCAGTAGAACCAAGTACAGTCGGGGTATTAACTCTCAAGTAAGGACCATTGTTGATCACGAAAGTCGTGTTCAGTGCCGCCATCGCGCTCGGCGCTGCTATGGCAGTAGCAACACCGGCCGGCGCTGACCCCAGCTCATTCGGAACGCTCAGCTGCAGCTGCACGCAGCCAGTCGATGTCCCGCATGGCAAGCCTGCGGTCAAGGACCAGTTGAATCAGGGAATCCAGAGCGACCTTGGTTCCCTGCACGGCGGCCCGCCGAGCCCTGGCGGCTTCTGAGTTGCCGCGCGGGATCGGTTAGCCCGCCGATGGGGGCGGGTGCATCACCTTCCCCTTGAGCTCAGCCGCGGATAGCATTTGCGAACTGTGGCAATGCTCTTCGGCCATCTCCGCTTCGACCAGACGAACGTGATCCCGACCATCAGCACGATGATGGACAGGATGATCACGCTGCCAACGACGACCGCTGTGTGACTGTAATGGGGCAGGTGTGCTGGCTCGACGGCCAGCCACAGATCAGGCTGGCTGCTCACTGCGACCACTGCGGTGACAGAGCCAAGCACGTTGACCAGGATGCCGCGTGTTGTTCCTTGAGGGCAAGCCCCCGGGCCAGCCGACTGCGCACCAAGACATCGAGAAGCGCTACTACGGCCAGCTAACGATGAGAGTTCGTGTTCAGGGCCATCGCAACATAATCGATACGCCACAGCGACTGAAATAGTTTGCGGCCGAAATCCTCGAGGTCACCCGCGTCGGTGCCCGGCGACTCGCCCTGCTGCGCGACACACTCAGCGATCTCTCGGATCGTGCGACGGCCGTCGACGTGCTGCACAAAGGACAACTGAGCCGGCCTGAGACCGAAGCGCGAGCCCGGCCAGAAGATTTCAGACCCGGAGCTCCCGCAACGTGTGCGCAGCACCGGGACGTAGTCGAGGGCACCCACACCCGCATCGACAGCCGCGAACTGGTCACCGCCGGAGTCGGGGCGGCAAGCCTCGATCCCCCCACCCGCGAGCGCGACGACGACGGTGGCGCGATCTTGGCCGATCGCGCCCACACGGCGCGCCTGG
The DNA here is from genome assembly GCF_052143115.1 of Mycobacterium sp. Lineage (GTDB taxonomy): Bacteria > Actinomycetota > Actinomycetes > Mycobacteriales > Mycobacteriaceae > Mycobacterium. The sequence goes on along the minus strand of NZ_JBKQTQ010000155.1, from coordinate 15,291 downwards.
TCACAGACCAGCGCTGGTTTATGGCGGTTTTCGTGGTCAAAGTAGCTCTCGGCTTGGTGGCTTTCGCGATCAAGCCGTGGCTGGGTCTGCTGTTCTTCGCCGCCTACGGCGTCTACTTCTGGCGCGAAATCCGCGGCGGCACCAGCGGCGACCACGACGAACACGAGTTGGCGCCGCTCAAGCTGCAACCCCGCGCGGCGCGACCGGCTACCACGGTGGTCCTGGTGCAGACAATGGGCGCATTGGCCGTCATCTTCGTGTCCTCGCAAATATTCGTCCACCAGCTCGACGCCGTCGGCCCCATGCTCGGATTGTCCAGCGCGGTCACCGTCCTACTGCTGTCCCCGATCGCCACCGAACTACCCGAAACCATGAACGCGATCATCTGGGTCCGACAAGGCAAAACCCAACTCGCCCTAGCCAACATCTCCGGCGCGATGATGATCCAAGCCACCGTGCCCAGCGGGCTGGGCCTGCTGTTCACCGACTGGCGACTCGACCACGCCCTGCTGTGGTCGGGCGCCATCACCATGGCAGCCATCACCTACCTGCTCGTGACGATGCGCGCCAACAAACTCACCCCCACAGAGACGTCAGGCCGTCCGTGCTTTCGATGGCGCGGTAGGCGCCATCGAAACGGCGCCGATCTCGCCCAGACTGGTCCAAACTGGTAGTCAGCTCTGCTCAGAGGAAGGAGAGCCGCGTCATGCAGACGCTGAGTATCGCTGAGTTCGCGTTGCGTCTGGGCGTGGGAGTCGGCTGCGGTGCTCTGATCGGAATTGAGCGGCAGTGGCAGGCGCGAAGGGCCGGGCTACGCACCAATGCGCTGGTGGCCACCGGTGCGACGTTGTTCGTGCTCTATGCGGTCGCCACCAACGACAGCAGTCCTACCAGGGTGGCGTCCTACGTGGTGTCCGGGGTCGGCTTCCTCGGCGGTGGGGTGATCCTGCGCGAGGGATTCAACGTCCACGGGCTCAACACTGCCGCCACCCTGTGGTGCTCAGCCGCGGTCGGCGTGCTCGCGGCAAGCGGGCATCTGCTGTTCGCGCTGATCGCCACCGGCACGATTGTCGGAATTCACCTGCTGGGGCGACCGCTGGGCCGCCTGATCGACCGCGGCGGCATGGTGGAAGAGGACGAGGATGACCAGCCGTACCAAGTGCAGGTGATCTGTCGAGCCAAGCAAGAGAAATACGTGCGCGCCCAGATTGTCCAGCACACCAGCGGCGGCGACTTCGTGCTGCGCGGCATCCACACCGGGCGCGCGGGCGACGACAGCATCGCGTTGACGGCGTACCTGCTCAGCGGCAGGCACGCGCCGGCCCGCCTGGAGCAGCTCGTCGCAGACTTGTCCCTGCAGCCAGGCGTTCAGGCGGTGCACTGGTATGCGGGCGACCAGGACGAACGGATGCCCCGCGCTCCGCACATGGACTAGCCCGTCCGGCGACGATGCGGGCCGGAACGGCCCGATGAGAAGCCGGACAATCAGTTCCGGTCTGCCGCCAAGCACGGGTCGCTGACGTCGTAGTGTATGGGATGTGAGTGCGATCGCGGATTTCTTATCGGTGTTGCCCGAGCAGATGCGGGATCCGGTGTTGTTCGCGATTCCGTTTTTCCTCCTGCTGTTGATTCTGGAATGGACGGCCGCCCGCAAACTGGAACTCATTGAGCGAGAAGCCAACGCGGAAGCCCGCCCGGGGTCGGGCGCCTACCTGACCGCCGATTCCTGGGCGAGCATCTGGATGGGGCTGATTTCCGTGGCCACTACTGCGGGCTGGAAATTCATTGCCCTGCTCGGCTATGCCGCGATCTATGCGTACCTGGCTCCATGGCACTTACCGGCGACGCGCTGGTACACCTGGGTGATCGCGATTCTCGGTGTCGATCTGCTGTATTACTGCTATCACCGGATCGCGCACCGGGTTCGGCTGATTTGGGCCACCCACCAGGCCCACCACTCCAGCCAATACTTCAATTTCGCCACTGCGCTACGCCAGAAATGGAACAACAGCGGCGAAATTTTGATGTGGATTCCGTTGCCGCTGTTGGGTATTGCGCCCTGGATGGTTTTCGTGGGTTTCTCGATCAACCTGATCTACCAGTTCTGGGTGCACACCGAGCGGGTCGGCAGAATGTGGGCGCCGTTCGAGTTCGTCTTCAACACGCCGTCACATCACCGGGTGCACCACGGCATGGACCACGAGTATCTCGACAAGAATTACGGCGGGATTTTCATCGTCTGGGACCGGCTGTTCGGCACTTTCCGGCAAGAGACGTTCCGTCCGCATTACGGGCTGACCAAACAGGTCGACACGTTCAATGTCTGGAAGCTGCAGACTCACGAATATCTCTCTATTGCCCGCGATTTCCGCTCAGCGAGACGCCTGCGCGACCGGCTGGGCTACATCTTCGGTCCCCCGGGCTGGCAGCCTCGCGCGGTCGTCCGGCCCGAGACCTCCGCCCCGCTGGCGCCGTCCCGGTAGCCCACCGCCGAGGCGCCGGTGCTCGCCAGATCGGCAGTGAGCCATCGTTCATCAATCGTTTTTATTACGGCGAGCCGAAAGCCCCCACGGCAAAGCCAAGATCAGTAAGCTCCGCCTCGTCGTGCTTTTGTACGACGCCCGGCCGATATTCGCCCGGGCCGCGATCACGAGGAGAGAATGCAGTGGGAGACACGCTCACCGAAGGACAAAAACTTGTCAAGGGTGACTCGCTTACCTCAAGCAACGGGGCCTACACCCTGACGTTGCAAGACGATGGGAACCTGGTGCTGGCATCGCGCGGCCACGCGATCTGGGCGTCCGGGACCGACGGCCAGGACGTGGTCCGCGCCGAGGTACAGCACGACGGCAATTTCGCGGTCTACACCGCCGACAAGCCGGTGTGGCACACCGACACCAAAGGCAAGAAGAACGTCAGGCTCGTCCTGCAGGACGACCGCAATCTGGTGCTGTACGCCGGCGACGGAGCGGCATGGTCGACGAAGACCGAGACCGATGCTCCGCCACCGCCGGAGCCAAAAGCCGCCCCGGCAGCCGAAGCCGAGCACGTCGAGGAGGAGGCCGCCCCGACACCCGAGCCCGAACCGACACCCGCTGCGCGGACCTACACCGTCGAGTCCGGCGACACACTGTGGGCCATCTCCGAGCGGTTCTACGGCGACGGCAACAAGTATCAGGTCATCGCCGATGCCAGTGGCATCGCCAACCCCGATCTGATCCAGCCTGGACAGGTGCTGACAATTCCCTGATCGCGATCGGGAGCGCGGCGGCCCGGAGCCGAATCCGGACCGGGCCGGCGCGCTCCCAACCGATCGGCTCTCCGGCTTTAACGCGACACGTGCCGGGTCGGTAATCTGATAGCCGGCCGGCGCCGCGCCGGCCCCCGACGGATCGGAGTCGAGGGTGGGCCGTCCGGCAGTTCGCGCGTTCGCCGCGACCCTTACCGCCGAGATACTGGCTGCCTGTTTTCCCGTGGTGGCCACCGCCGACCCCGTGCTCGTCTTCCCCGGGATGGAAATCCACCAGGGCGAGCATCTGTGCACCTTGGGCTACGTCGACCCGGGGCTGCGGGTGGCGTTCGCCGCAGGACATTGCCACGCTGACGGACCCGTCACCGACAAGGACAACAACGTCATTGGCAGATTGGCGACATTCCGGGCCAACACCGCTGACGGCGCGGTCGTGGGCACCGACCAGGCGATCGCCGATTACGAGTCGATTGTGCTGACCGACGGCATCGCGGCGAACAACATCCTGCCCGGCGGCCGCGTGCTGCAATCGGACCCGGGCCTTGTCGTCACGCAGGGTGAAAACGTCTGTCACTTCGGCGTCGTCACCGGCGAAACCTGCGGAACGGTCCAGGCGGTAAACAACGGCTGGTTCACGATGGGGAATGGCGCCATTAGCCAGAAAGGCGATTCCGGCGGACCCGTGTACATCACCAGCCCTATCGGACAGACCCTGATCGTCGGAATATTGAACAGCGTCTGGGGCGGCTACCCGGCTGCGGTGTCATGGCAGGCCACCTCGCAGCAAGTCCGCGAGGATGTGGGAGTGTCCGGCCGTCCGTCCACGTAGCAAGTCAGCTGGGATTTGCCAGCGTAAAAACGGGGATCGACGGCGCCGCAGCCCGTAGCTCGTCATCGCCGCAGTTGGGAGTGAGCCCCGCAATGTGGCCTTTGACCTCCCAATACCACTTGTCCAAGTATCGCCTCAGCAGGTCTGGCTTCGCCCCGTCAGCCACCTCCGTGGTGCGCCGTCGGCGGCGATGCCAGCGCGGCCCGACCTCGACGGCTCCGGCGGCTCGGACATTGCGGACCCACTGAGTGGTGCCGCGCGGGGATACCAGATAGTCGACGCCGTCCACGGTCAGTACGTTGACCACCACGCCGCGGAATTTGCCCGTTTTGCGGCCGCGCACGCGAAGCGCCCTGGTACCGGCGATGCTGATGCCCAACTCGGCCAGCCCGCGGATCAGCGCGTTGGCGGCCCGGGCCGCTCCATTGGGTTCGTCGTATCGCACCGACATGACTTAATCCTTCCTCGTCTCAGGCCGAGAGAGCGGCGCTCTCGATAGGTATGACCGTCCCACACCGATAGCGGAAATGCAAGAGCACCGATCTCTTTTGTGCCAAAATGGGTCGATGGGCAAGCGGCGCGACTCACGCGAGCGCATCGAAGCGCAGATTGTCGAGCTCGGCCGGCGCCACCTGGTAGAACACGGCGCGGCCGGACTGTCGCTGCGTGCCATCGCCCGCGACCTCGGGATGGTGTCGTCTGCGGTGTATCGATACGTGTCCAGCCGCGACGAGTTGCTGACGTTGTTGCTCGTCGACGCCTACTCCGATCTCGCCGACGCGGTGGATCGCGCCCGCGACGCAGTCCCCGACGATGTGTGGAGCGACGACGTCATCGCGATCGCGCATGCCGTCCGCAGCTGGGCCATCGCGCACCCGGCCAGCTGGGCGCTGCTGTACGGCAGCCCGGTGCCCGGCTACCACGCCCCCGCCGAGCGGACGGTCGGACCCGGAACGCGGGTGGTCAGCGCCTTGTTCGACGCCGTCGCCGCCGGTATCGCGACCGGCGATATCATGCTGACCAATTCGCCTGCGCCACAACCGATGTCGTCAGATTTCGAACGTCTCCGCCAAGAGTTCGGTTTCCCCGGCGACGATCCCGTCGTTGCCAAATGTGTCGCCGTCTGGGCCGGTGTGGTGGGAGCGATCAGCCTGGAGGTGTTCGGGCAATACGGCACCGACACACTCAGCGACCCCGGTGCGGTGTTCGACACCCAGGTTCGGGTGCTAGTCGGTGTGCTGACCCAGCACGACGTCGACGCGACGCCATACCGGGCGTCGTCGCCGAACTAGAACGTGTTCAACTCCTGCCTGCGGTGGCTGACACGACGGGTGATGGCAACGCCTTTCTGCCGGGGGAGACGCTGGGCTATCCTGCGAGGCGATGAGCCTCTCCATCGGGTCGCCGGTACAGATCGCCTGGGTGACTCACAACTTGGACGCCACGGAAACGGCCCTCACCGGCCTGTTAGGCGTCAAAAAGTGGGTGAGGTTGCCCGACGTGCACTTTGCGCCGGACACCTGCAGCTACCTCGGCAGACCGGCCGACTTCGTCGCGAGCATTTCATTGAGCTACCTCGGCGACATGCAGCTGGAGCTGATCGCACCGGTCCGCGGCCCTAATATCTATAGTGACTTTCTGCGCGACAGCGGGCCGGGTCTGCACCACATCTGCGTGGAGGCCGACAGCCTCGAGCAGTTCGCGGACACCTTGTCCGCCGCCGCCGAGCACGGTGCCTCGGTGGTTCAGCAGGGCCTGATGCCCGGCGGTCTGCGGTTCGCCTATCTGTCTGCCCCGCAGGCCGGGGTGCCGTTCGTGGAGGTCGCGCATTTCTCTGCCGAGATGCGGCAGTTCTTCGACTACATCAAGCAGGAGCAGCGGTGAGCCGCGCCGGCGACGATGCGTTGGGGCACCCCCAGCCGCGTAGCGGCGAGGGGAGGTAGCGATGAGGAGGAGCGGCGCCAACGAGCACCGCCGGCGACGATGCGTTGGGGCACCCCCAGCCGCGTAGCGGCGAGGGGAGGTAGCGATGAGGAGGAGCGGCGCCAATGAGCACCGGGATGTCAGCGATACCAGCAACTTTCAGCGCTGGCGACGTGTCGTCGTGGTCGGACGATGTCGACGTCGTCGTGATTGGTTTCGGCATCGGCGGTGGCTGCGCAGCGGTCAGCGCGGCCGCCGCCGGCGCACGGGTCCTGGTGCTGGAGCGCGCAGCTGCGGCCGGTGGCACCACCGCGCTCGCCGGCGGGCACTTCTACCTCGGCGGCGGCACCGCGGTCCAGCAGGCGACCGGGCATCCCGACTCGCCAGAGGAGATGTACAAGTATCTTGTCTCGGTGTCGCGCCAACCCGACCACGCGAAGATTCGCGCCTATTGCGACGGCAGCGTCGAGCACTTCAACTGGCTGGAGGACTTGGGTTTTCAGTTCGAACGCAGCTACTTCCCGGGAAAGGCGGTGATCCAGCCCAACACCGAGGGGCTGATGTACACCGGCAACGAGAAGGTCTGGCCGTTCCTCGAGCAGGCGGTACCGGCCCCGCGCGGGCACAAGGTGCCGGTGCCGGGCGACACCGGCGGCGCCAGCATGGTCGTCGAGCTGCTACTCAAGCGCGCGACCAGCCTCGGCGTGCAGATCCGCTACGAGACCGGCGCAACCGCGTTGATCACCGACGAGTCGGGCGCTGTCACCGGCGTGATGTGGAAGCAGTTCTCCGACACCGGCGCGATACGCGCGAAATCGGTGATCATCGCTGCCGGCGGGTTCGTGATGAATCCGGAGATGGTGGCCGCCCACACCCCGAAGCTGGCCGAGAAGCCGTTCGTGCTGGGCAACAGCTACGACGACGGCTTGGGCATCCGGATGGGCGTCTCGGCCGGCGGCGCCACCCAACACATGGATCAGATCTTCATCACGGCGCCGGCGTATCCGCCGTCGATCCTGCTGACCGGCATCATCGTCAACAAGCTCGGTCAGCGTTTCGTTGCCGAGGACTCCTACCACTCGCGCACATCGGGTTTCGTCATGGAACAGCCCGACAGTGCCGCGTTTTTGATCGTCGACGAGGCACACCTGAAGCCGCCGGAGGTACCGCTGATCCCGCTGATCGACGGCTGGGAGAGCGTTGCCGAGATGGAGGCCGCGCTGGGCATCCCGCAGGGCAATCTCGTTGCGACGCTGGACCGTTACAACGCCCACGCCGCCCGCGGCGAGGATCCCGATTTCCATAAGCAACCGAATTTCCTTGCGCCGCAAGACAAAGGACCGTGGGGCGCATACGATCTGACGCTGGGTAAGGCGATGTATGCCGGGTTCACCGTCGGCGGGCTGGCCACCTCGGCCGACGGCGAGGTGCTGCGCGAGGACGGCACCACCATCGCCGGCCTGTATGCGGTGGGTGCGTGCGCATCCAACATCGCCCAGGACGGCAAGGGATACGCCAGCGGCACCCAGCTCGGTGAGGGATCGTTTTTCGGCCGCCGCGCCGGAGCGCATGCGGCCCGCAGGGCCGAGGGCGCGTAGGCAAGTCAGACGCTGACAGGTTCCTTCTCGATGCGGCCAAGCTCCCATCGACCTTGCCCAAGCAGCCGCAAGCGTTGTTGGTGGTACGGCTCGACGGTGCTGCGATGACTGACGCTGACCAAGATGGTGTCCGGTAGCTCGTTGCGCAGCAACTGGTACATCGTCAGTTCCAGCCCTTCGTCCATCGCCGACGTGGCCTCGTCGACAAACACCGCTTTGGGTTTGGTCAACAGCACCCGGGCGAATGCGACCCGTTGCTGCTCGCCGGGCGAGAGCACTTTGACCCAATCCCGTTCCTCGTCGAGCAGGTCAACCAGATGCGGCAGCATCACTTTGACCAACACCTCGCGGAGAGTGGTGTCGGGGATGTCACCTTCCGACGACGGATAGCACACCACCGCCCGCAGATCGCCAAGCGGCACATAGGGCAACTGGGACAGGAACATGGTTTCGTTCGGCCCATCGGGGCACCGCAACGTCCCCGATCCGTACGGCCACAACTGGGCGAGGCTCCGCAGCAGCGTCGTTTTGCCGCTGCCCGACGGACCCGTGATCACCAGCGCGTCGCCTTCGGACAGGTGCAGGTCGAGTGAGTCGATGAGCTGGTCGCCGTCCGGGGTACGGACCTCGACGCCCTCGACGTCGACGGCGCCGTCGACGCTCGGCCTGACCAGTAGCTCGGGCAGCTCGCGGGCCTTCTCGTCGGCGACCACCAAGCCGTGCAGCCGGATGATCGCTGCGCGATAGCTTGCGAATTGGTCGTAGGCGTTGCGGAAGAAGGACAGCCCGTCAGAGATGTTGTTGAACGCCGTCGCGGTCTGCGTGACGCCACCGAACTTGATCTGACCGGCGAATAGCCGCGGCGCTTGGAGCACCCACGGCAACGGGACGATCAACTGACTCATCGACACGTTGAATCCGAACCAACCGACGGTCCGGTTCACGTACCGCAAATAGTTGTCGATGATCGGACGGAACCGCGCGCTCAGCTGCACACGTTCGGCGCTCTCACCCCGGTAGAAGCCGACCGCCTCGGCGGCGTCGCGCACCCGCACCAGCGCATAGCGGAAGGCGGCGTTGGTCAGCTCGTTGCGGAAGCTCAGCCGGATCAGCGGCCGCCCGATCCAAAACCCGACGATCGTCGCTATCAACACGTAGACGATCAGGACCCAGAACATCGCCCTGGGCATGCTCACTCCGAACAGCTTCAGGGTGCCCGACAAGTTCCACAGAATGGCGGTAAACGAAAACACCGACAGCACCGATTGCACGGCGCCGAACAACAGCACGCTGTTGGTGCCGTTAGACGGCACATTGGGTGTCGATCCCACCCCGGCGGTCAACACATCGATGTCTTGCTGAATACGCTGGTCGGGGTTGTCGATGGTGTTGTCGATGAACCGGGAGCGGTAGTAGGCGCGACCTTCCAGCCAGTCACCGGTGAGCCGGTCGGTGAGCCAGACCCGCCACGCCACGATGAAGCGCTGCATCAGATAGATGTCGAATATGGCGCGAGCAATGTACAGCCCCGCCATGATCGAAAAGATCAAGATTGACATCCAAAAGCCGTGTACGCCTGACTCTTTCACGGCCTTGTTGCCAGTAGCCATGCCTTGTACCGCGGTCTGTATGGACGAGTTCAAATCGTTGGCCTGGTAACTGAACAGCACGGTGAGACGCACCGTGACCACGACGGACAACAGCAGCACCCCGAGCATCACCCAGACCCGGGCGCTGTGCGAACCGATGAAGTAATCGCCGGTGATTCGCCAAAACTGGCGGCCCCAAGGGGTGAGCAATCGCAGCAACGCCAGCACGACGATCACGCTCACCGCGCTGATCGCCCATGTCAGCGCTATCCAGGACAACGAATCGGGCAGTGCCTGGCCCCAATCAATGGATGGCTTGAACAACTCCTCCACGGTGCGCCTTCCTCCTTGGCTTCCAAGTCCACGGCGTCGGTCGAACCCACCTGACAAGACTTTCCCGCGAAGCTACCTGGCACCGCAGCAGCGCGATGATGGGGCTGGCACGCCAGGACGCCGCCAGGATGCACAAATGCGCGACGACAAGTCCATCGAAGTCAACGTCAGCGCGCAAAAGTTCGAGGAACCCTCTCGCTAACGCAGATCTCGCCGCAGTTTAGATGGTCAGACCCTGGCCGGCTCCCGCTCGATCCGGCGCAGTTCCCACCTGCCTTGGCCGAGCAGCTCGAGCAAATGATCATGGTGCTGTTCGACGGTGGGCCGATGACTGACGCTGACCACGACACAATCCGGCAATTCGGCGCGCAGCACCTGGTAGAGCGCAAATTCCAGCCCCTCGTCGAGCGCCGAAGTGGCCTCATCGAGGAAGACCGCCTGCGGCTTGGTGAGCAGCACGCGGGCAAAAGCGATGCGCTGCTGCTCGCCAGGGGACAGCACTTTGGCCCAATCGCGATCATCGTCGAGCCGGCCGGCCAGCGGGGCGAGCGCCACCTTGGTCAACGCGTCGCGCACCTCGTGATCGGAAATTGCGGCCGGCGAACTCGGGTAGCAGACCACGCCACGCAGGTCACCGAGCGGCACATACGGCAACTGCGACAAGAACATCGTGGCGTTCTCGCCTTCCGGCCGGCGCAGGGTGCCGGACGCGTAGGGCCATAGTTGCGCCAGACTGCGCAGCAGAGTGGTCTTGCCAGCCCCCGATCGCCCGGTCACAACCAGCGCGTCGCCGCGGCCGAGCCGCACCTCGAGCGGGTCGATCAACTGCTCGCCGCTCGGCGCGCGCACCTCGACGGCAGCGATTTCAACCGATCCGCTGTCGCTCGGCTCCACCGTCACCTCAGGTAGTTCCCGGCCGCGGGCATTGGCGTCGACCAAGCCGTGTAACCGGATTATCGATGCGCGAAAAGCGGCAAATTGATTGTAATTGTTGCGGAAAAAGGAGAGCGAGTCCTGGATGGTGCCGAATGCGGTCGCCGTTTGTACGACGCTGCCTAAGCCGATCTTCCCGGCGAACAGTCGCGGCGCCTGAATGATCCACGGTAGCGGCACCATCGTCTGGGTCACCGACACGTTCCAGCCGGTGTAACCGATGGTCCGGCTGACATAGCGGCGGTAGTTGTCGATGATCGGCGTGAAGCGCTGCCGCAATCGCGATTCCTCGGCTGCCTCACCGTGGTAGAACCCGACTGCTTCTGCGGCGTCACGCAAGCGCACCAACGCATATCGAAAGGCAGCGTTGAGCTTCTCGTTGGCAAAGCTCAGCTTGATCAGGGGATGTCCGATCCAGAAAGTGACCATCGTCGCCATCAGCACGAAGACGATGACGATCCAGAACATCGCGCGCGGAATTTCAACATGGAGCATAGGGACGGTCAGCCCGCCGGATAGGTGCCACAAGATTGCGCCGAACGAGATCACCGAGGCCACCGCATGCACAGCGCCGAACAGCAGGGTTTGGCTGGTGCCAATGGTCGGCACATTCGGGGTGGAGCCCGCACCGGCGGTGAACACGTCAATGTCCTGCTGGATGCGCTGGTCAGGGTTGTCGATTGTCTCGTCGATGAACCGGGCCCGGTAGTAGGCATGTCCGGTCAGCCAGTCAGCGGTGAGGTGCTCGGTAAGCCAAACCCGCCACGCGATGATGAAGCGCTGCATCAGGTAGAGGTCGAGCATGGCCACGGCGATGAAGATGGCGGCGAGAATGCAGAAGATCCACAGCGATGCCCAAAAGCCTTGCACGCCTGACTGTTTGACAATGTCGTTCTGCGCACCGGAGCCCGTAAACGCCGTTTCCAGCGCGTTGTACAAGTCCTTGCTGAAATAGCTGAACAAGACGGTCAGCCGCACGACCGTTACGACCGACAGCAGCAGCACACCCAGCATCAGCCACACCCCGACTGACCGCCGACCAGTGAAGTAGTCGCCGGTGATCCGCCAGTATTGGCGCCCCCACGTGGTGGTGAACCTCAGTACCACCAAGACAACGACGACGCAAACGGCGCTGATCACCCATGCCCTGGCGATCCACCACAACGAGTCGGGCACCGCGTGCCCCCAATCGATGGATGGTGTGAACGGCTGCAGAACAGTCACGAAGTCTCCTCGCGGTCTGAGGCATCCCGCATGACGCCCTATCGGAAAGCTTGCCGGGGAAGCTACCGGAGGCTTGCCGATAGGCTGCCGGGATGAGCACCAACGGCGCGGCCGGCGACACCTTCCACGCGGGCCGCCTGGTCGCGCGTCGGCTGAAGGCGAGCGGGATCGACACCATCTTCACGCTGTCGGGCGGTCATTTGTTCTCCATCTACGACGGGTGCCGCAGCGAAGGCATCCGGCTGATCGACACCCGCCACGAGCAGACAGCCGCCTTCGCGGCCGAAGGCTGGTCGAAGGTGACGCGGCAGCCGGGCGTCGCCGCGCTGACCGCCGGTCCGGGGGTGACCAACGGGATGAGCGCGATGGCCGCCGCGCAGCAGAACTCCTCACCACTGCTGGTTCTCGGTGGTCGGGCGCCGGCGCTGCGCTGGGGGATGGGATCGCTGCAGGAGATCGACCATGTTCCATTCGTGGCGCCGCTGACCCGATTCGCTGCCACCGCGCCGTCGGCCGAGGCCGTCGGCGGGCTCGTCGACGAGGCGCTGCGGGCCACGGTCGGCGCGCCGTCGGGAGTTGCGTTCATCGACTTCCCGATGGACCACGTCTTTTCCGTCGCCGCCGACGACGAAAGCCCCGGGGCGCTGACCGACTTGCCGGCACCAGCCCTGGCCGACGGCGACGCACTCGAGCGGGGAGCCGGTCTGCTGGCCGCCGCGCGGCGTCCGGTGATCATGGCGGGCACCAACGTGTGGTGGGGTCACGCAGAAGCGGCGCTGCTGCGGCTGGCCGAGCAGCGACGCATACCGGTGCTGATGAACGGCATGGCCCGCGGCACCGTGCCCGCGGACCACCCGCTGGCTTTCTCACGGGCACGCTCAAAAGCGTTGGCGGAGGCCGACGTTGCGATCGTCGTAGGCGTGCCGATGGATTTCCGATTGGGTTTCGGCGGGGTGTTCGGACCAGAAACCCAGCTGATCGTGGCCGATCGCGCCCAACCCGACCGTGACCATCCACGGCCGATCGCCGCCGGTCTCTACGGTGACCTATCGGCGACCCTGGCCGCGCTGGGCGAAACGACCCACGCCGGCGGAGCCGGCCACGACGACTGGGTCGCCGATTTGCGGGCGGCCGAGACGACGGCGCGAGATCGCGAACATGCCGACCTGGCCGACGACCGCAGCCCGCTGCATCCGATGCGGGTCTACGCCGAACTGGCGCCGCTGCTGGAACGCGACGCGATCATCGTTGTCGACGCCGGCGATTTCGGCTCCTATGCGGGCCGGGTCATCGACAGCTACGTGCCGGGCGCGTGGCTCGACAGCGGCCCATTCGGTTGCCTCGGTTCGGGTCCCGGCTATGCGCTGGCCGCCAAACTGGCCCGGCCCGACCGTCAGGTCGTCTTGCTGCAAGGCGACGGCGCCTTCGGGTTCAGCGGCATGGAATGGGACACGCTGGTCCGGCACAACGTGCCGGTGGTGTCGGTGATCGGCAACAACGGGATCTGGGCCCTGGAGAAACACCCCATGGAAGCCTTGTACGGCTATTCGGTGGTGGCCGAACTGCGCCCGGAGACCCGTTACGACGAGGTGGTCCGTGCCCTCGGTGGGCACGGCGAGCTGGTGTCGACACCCGGTGAGCTTCGGCCAGCGTTGATACGCGCCCTCGGCAGCGGCCTGCCCGCCGTCGTCAACGTGCTCACCGACCCCGCCGTCGCCTATCCACGCCGCTCCAATCTGGCGTGACGCGCCTGACGTACCGTTGATCTGTGCCGAAGACCACCAACGCTCCGTCGGGCCGCCTGAGTAGCCGATTCTGGCGGCTGCTCGGCGCCAGCGCGGAGCAGAATCAAAGCCGTTCGCTGGCCCAGGCCAGCGCATCTGGAGAGTACGACGAGAAAGCCGCCGACCTCGACGACGAGCAATTACGCAAAGCCGCCGGCCTGCTCGACCTCAGCGACCTCGCCGAATCCGACGACATCCCACAGTTCCTTGCCATCGCGCGGGAGGCGGCCGAACGCTCCACCGGGCTACGGCCGTTCGATGTGCAGCTGCTCGGCGCGCTGCGGATGCTGGCCGGCGACGTGATCGAAATGGCAACCGGCGAGGGCAAAACCCTGGCCGGAGCGATCGCCGCCGCCGGGTACGCATTGGGCGGCCGGCACGTTCACGTCGTCACCATCAACGACTACCTGGCCCGCCGTGACGCCGAGTGGATGGGGCCGCTGCTGGAGGCGCTGGGCCTGACCGTCGGCTGGGTCACCGCCGAGTCGACGGCCGACGAACGTCGTGAGGCCTACAAATGCAACGTCACCTACGGCTCGGTCAACGAGATCGGCTTCGATGTGCTGCGCGATCAGCTCGTCACCGATGTCGCCGACCTGGTGTCGCCGAACCCGGACGTGGCCCTGATCGACGAGGCCGACTCGGTGCTGGTCGACGAGGCGTTGGTCCCGCTGGTGCTGGCCGGAACCACCCATCGGGAGACGCCGCGGTTGGAGATCATTCGGCTGGTCGGTGAGCTACATGCCGGCGAGGATTACGACACCGACTCCGACAGCCGCAACGTCCACCTGACCGAGGAAGGGGCGCACAAAGTCGAAAAGCAGCTCGGCGGAATCGATTTGTACTCCGAAGAGCATGTCGGCACCACACTCACCGAGGTCAACGTCGCACTGCACGCGCACGTCCTGCTGCACCGCGACGTGCACTACATCGTGCGCGACGACGCCGTGCACCTGATCAACGCCTCCCGCGGCCGCATCGCCCAGCTGCAACGCTGGCCGGACGGTCTGCAGGCAGCCGTCGAGGCCAAGGAAGGTATCGAAACCACCGAAACCGGCGAGGTGCTGGACACCATCACGGTGCAGGCACTGATCAACCGGTATCCGACGGTCTGCGGCATGACCGGCACCGCGCTGGCCGCCGGCGAGCAGCTGCGGCAGTTCTACAAGCTCGGCGTCTCACCGATACCGCCGAACACGCCGAACATTCGCGAGGACGAGACCGACCGCGTCTACATCACCGCTGCGGCGAAAAACGACGCGATCATTGCCCACATCATCGAGAAGCACGAAACCGGACAGCCGGTGCTGGTCGGCACCCACGACGTGGCCGAATCCGAAGAGCTGCACGAGCGGCTGCAGCGTCGCGGTGTTCCCGCGGTGGTGCTCAACGCCAAGAACGACGCCGAAGAGGCCGGGGTGATCGCCGAGGCGGGCAAGCTCGAAGCGGTCACCGTGTCGACCCAGATGGCCGGCCGCGGCACCGACATCCGGCTCGGCGGCTCCGACGAGGCCGATCACGAGAAGGTGGTCGAGCTGGGTGGGTTGCACGTCATCGGGACCGGCCGGCACAACACCGAGCGGCTGGACAACCAGCTGCGCGGGCGCGCCGGCCGCCAGGGCGATCCGGGGTCATCGGTGTTTTTCTCCAGCTGGGAAGACGATGTTGCCGCCGCAAACCTCGAACCCAACAAGCTGCCGATGCAGACCGACGAGGACGGCCGCATCGTCAGCAACAAGGTGGCCGGATTGCTGGAGCACGCCCAGCGGGTCGCCGAGGGCCGGCTGCTCGACGTGCACGCGAACACCTGGCGCTACAACCAGCTGAT
>NZ_JBKQTQ010000154.1:0-14394 GCF_052143115.1 Mycobacterium sp. | reverse complement strand
ACTTCGTGGTCTTCGACCCCACCGCCGACGTCGGCTCTGAGATCAAGCAACTGACCGGCGGCGCAGGCGTACAGGTGGTCTACGACGCTGTCGGCGGGGTGACCACTCCGGCCGCGTTGGCCTCCCTTGCCCTGCGGGGCAGGCTGGTGGTCATCAGCGCCGTCGGCACCCGCACAGTCGACATCGATCTGCTCGACCTGTACCACAACGAAATTCGTATCTTCGGCACGGACAGCACCAAGCTGGGTGTCGTCGACTCGGCGCGGCGCCTTCAGGAGATGGCACCCTACTTCGAGTCCGGGGAATTTCGGCCACTCCCGATCACCAAAACGTATCCGCTCGACGACGCGGCTTCGGCCTATCAGGCCGTCGCCGACCACATAGCCGGCCGCGTCGTTACCCGGCCTTGACATCAACGTCAACCAATCCAATCGCAAAGAGAGGCAAGGCAATGTCATCCGACCTGAACGAACAAACCATTACCGAGGCAGTCCAGCGGACTTTCGACACGTCGACCGATCCGCGCTTCCGGCAAGTGCTCGTCTGCCTAGTGCAGCACCTACATGATTTCGCGCGTGAGGTGCAACTGACCGGCGAGGAATGGTTCACCGCCATGGATTTCCTTGAGCGAGTGGGCAAAATCTCCAGCCCAACCCGTCAGGAGGTGATGTTGCTATCCGACATCCTGGGGTTCAGCATGCTGCTGGACAGGATCAACCAGCACAGCGGATCATCGGTTACCGCCTCGGCTTTGCTCGGCCCGTTTTACGTCGAGGGCCGTCCGACGGCCAACAACGGAGACGACATCTCCGATGGCGTGGCGGGTACACCGATGTTCGTCACCGGTCGGGTCGTCGACGAGCAGGGCAAACCGATTGCCGGTGCCCACGTAGATACCTGGCACAGCGACGGAGAGGGCTTCTACGACGTTCAACAGACCGAGAAGCTGCACGACGAGTTCGCCATGCGGGCACTGCTGACCACTGACGATGACGGCCGGTTCTGGTATCGGTCCATCACGCCCCGCTATTACCCGACGCCCACTGACGGCCCCTGCGGCGAAATCATGCGTGCCGCAAACCGAGCCGTCATGCGCCCACAACATACGCACTTCTGGTTCCACGCCGACGGCTACCAGCCGCTGATCACCCAACTGTTCTATCGAGACGATCCGTACATCGGCCAAGACGCGGTCTTCGCGGACGTGGAGTCGCTGCAGGCAGATTACGTGCGCCACGAGCCCGGTGTCGCCCCAGACGGGACGACGGTCGAGGAGCCCTTCGTGACCCTGGATTGGACCTTCGTTCTCGCCGCCCAACCAGACGGAAAGTAGAAGGAGCCAAACCAATGTCGCGGATACCGCTCGCCACCGCCGACCAGCAGCCTGAGGAGATCCGCCAGTGGATGGCGCGCCGCGGCAATCTGAATGTGTTCCGACTGCTCGCCAACACCCCCCATGTGTTCGCCGGGTGGACGCAGATGGTCGACGAGCTGTTCGACAGCCCTACCTTTAACCTGCGGATGCGGGAAGTGATCATCTTGCGGGTTGCCCATCTGCAGGACTCGCGCTACGAGCTCGCTCAGCACACTGAAATCGCCCGCAGCGCCGGGCTGAACGAGCAACAGATCAACGCCATCATCGGTACGGGAGACCTGGACGCGGCCGGCTTCAGCCGCACCGAACGCACCGCGCTCGACGTCGTTACCGAGTTGTGCAGCACCCACCAACTGAGTGAAAGCTCCTTCGCCGCAGCCCATGCCGTCTTCGGCGATGAGGCTTTCACCGAGCTGCTGATGATCCTCAGCTGCTATTACGGGCTGGCGTTGGTGCTCAACGCAGCGGACCTGGACATCGACGCCACAGCCCGGTTCCAACCCTGACAGGAGAACTCACATGACCCGAATCGCGTACCGTCAGCTCGACGAAATGACCGAGCGGGCTCGCGAATTAACCGTCGAGCGCGGCAATCTCAACGTCTACCGTGCGCTGGCTAACGCGGACAAGGTGTTCACCGGCTGGATGCTGGGCGGGCGCGCCGTCCTGAGTAGCCAGGTGGTGCCTGCCCGGCTGCGCGAACTCGTCACCCTGCGCACCGCTTATCTGATGGACTGCCCCTACGAACTCGGACAGCATCGAGACGTGGCCCGCACAGCCGGGGTCAGCGGCGACGAGATCGAAGGCATTACCTCCGAGTCCGATTGGCAAGCAGCCCATTTCAGTCCCGTCGAAGTCGCAGTGCTGCATCTGACGACCGAGCTGCTGACCACACGCAGCGTCTCGGCACCAGTCTTCGACCAAGTGCATACTGCGCTCGGTTCCGAGGCCACCGTCGAGATACTGATGATCATCAGTCGGTACGCGGGTCTGGCGTTGATGCTCAACGCGCTTGACGTCGACCTGGACGAATCCGCCCGGCTGCCGACCCCGTCAACGCAGGAGCCACGTTCTTGACCACTCACCAGAGCCCGTTCCGGGCCGATCTCCTGCAGGGGAAGGTGGCATTAGTCACCGGCGGCGCTACCGGGCTGGGACTGGAGACCGCTCGGGTACTGGGTAGTCACGGGGCTCGCGTCGCCATCTGCAGCCGCAAGGAAGCCAATCTCCAAGCGGCGGTTGCGGCGTTGCGGCAGGAGGGGATTGAGGCCTCCTACAGCATCTGCGACGTCCGCCGTCACGACGAGGTGACGGCGGTCATCGAGGAAGTGCTGCGAACATTCGGTCAACTCGACGTCGTCGTCAACAATGCGGCCGGGAACTTCCCCGTCCCGATCAGCGACCTGAGCCCTAACGGGTTCAAGGCCGTGGTCGACATCGACCTGTTAGGGACATTCAACGTATCGAAGGCGGCTTACGAGCTGTGGCTGCGTGATCACGGTGGCGCCGTGGTGAACATCAGCGCGGCGATTCAGTACCGCGGCATGGCGTTGCAAGCGCACGTGGTTTCGGCCAAGGCCGGCATTGATGCACTGAGCCGCGCTTGTGCGATCGAATGGGGGCCCGACGGGGTTCGCGTCAACATCGTTGCCCCAGGGGCGATGTCAGGGACCGAAGGGGTGAAGCGAATCGCCGGCGATGACCAACACCGCGCCATCCAGAATCCCCTCAGGCGGTCCGGCTCGACCACCGAGGTGGCCGAAGCGGTGCTGTTCCTGGCCAGTGACGCGGCGTCCTATGTCACCGGAGCGACGTTGGTCGTCGACGGCGGCGGTTGGCTGACAGCCAGCGGCGTGCCGGATTTACCTGGCTACCACTGACTATGAGATGTAGCCTCGCGGCAACACCGAGAAGTCAATGCAGGCCGCGGCCAATACGTCGCCCAACTCGGGAGCGACTGGCGCGCTGAGCTTGAGCAATACGCCGGCTGACGGTGGTTTCAGGGCGCCGACGTTTTGGTTGAGTAGCCATAGGGTGGTCTCTGCTGCGATACCGCTCCACCCATTTTGCGCCCTCATCAAGGTGAGGACACCGAGTTCGTCGCCGGCGGGCGAGAGTATCCGATGATGCCAGCCGCTGTCGGTCTTGGACCCGGTGTGCGGCTGTATCACGGCAAGGGTGGTGCCGCCACCGGTTTCCAACCGTGCCGCGCCGTCAGCCGGCACAATTTTTCCCACGGGTGTGTTCTGCTTTGTGATGGTTGTGGTTCGAGCCACCGCGATACGGAGTTCATCGCCTGCGGTGTTCGACAGCGTGTAGTTGCTTTTGCCCCCGTTCTTGTATCCGAGCAATACAGCAGCACCACCCTTTTGTTGGGCGTGCGCCAACTCGGTGCCGTCGGGCCTGGTTAGCTGAACTCGCAACGCATTGGACGTCGACCTAGTCAATAGCGCGAAGGCGATAGTCGCGTCTCCAAGAATCGGCATGCCAAAATCCTAGTCCTGGTGCGGTCGAGCCCGGATCACCATGACCTCGAAGGACGGTTTCCTAGCCCGAAGGGCCTCGCCGAACTGTGCCTTGTGCTCGAGGTGCATCGCCATCTGATGTAGCCGACGCGAGATCGGGTAAGTCGGACGCCGGACGGTCGATTAGACGCCGATGCAACTCCACTGTGAGCAAATGGATTTGACGTGTTAGGCCACTTCGGGGGTAGACCCGGCGAGTGTTTGCGTGTTCCGGGCGGCCGTCGCCCGGGTGTAGCACGCGACAGCCCCTGCTGACCGAGATTGTCGACGCTCACAATGACGGTGAAAGGTCCGCGCGGCACGATTCAGGGATTAGTAATAACACGCAAGGAGTCCCATTGACTGACGTTGCGGTGGCAGAAGCTGTTCGTCTACAAATAGTTTCCGGCGACAAAAGTGCAAGTCTGTCTGGTGCGTCGCACCAGACAGACTGGACCGTGCCGGTCGCCGAGGTGATCAGCCGCCATCGTGCATGCCCCGCTGCGTCGGAGGTGGTTCAGCGACTCGTCGATGGTAAGGAGTACCGATGACCACGCCAATCTTGCCCGGCAGAGCCGCTCCGCTGGGCGCGACGTGCGGGCCGGATGGGACGAACTTTGCAGTGTCATCAAATGGTGAACAGGTGCAGCTTTGTTTGTTCGACGACAGCGGAGCCGAGACCCGACTGGCGCTGCCGGAACGAGACGGCGACATCTGGCATGGCTTCGTGCCCGGCGTCGGGGAGGGCCAGGCCTACGGTTTCCGAGTCAGCGGCCCCTACGATCGCGCTCGGGGGTTGCGCTACAACCCCGCCAAGCTTCTCCTCGACCCGTATGCCCGCGCGATCGACGGTGAATGCCGGTTCGGCCCCGAATTATTCGACTACGCAATGGATGACAACGCAGCCCCCAGCCTGCTGGATTCGGCCGGTCACATGCCGCGCAGCCTGGTGACGGCGCCGTTGCCACTTGTTTCGCCCGTGCCCGGCCCGGGCCATCCGCTCGCCGACACGATCATCTACGAGGTGCACGTCCGTGGCTTCACCGCAACGCACCCCGACGTACCACCCACGCTGCGCGGCACCTACGCCGGCCTGGCGCACGAGGCGGCGCTCGACTACCTCGTTCATCTCGGCGTCACCGCTGTCGAGTTGCTGCCCGTCCACCACAACGTGCCCGAGTCGTTTCTCGTCGAGCGGGGGTTGACGAACTACTGGGGCTACAACACCATCGGCTTCTTCGCGCCGCACGCGGCGTACTCGGCTGCGGTACGGGCCGGCCGTCGCGGGGGCCAGGTGGCGGAGTTCCGGAGAATGGTCGAGGCTCTACACGCGGCAGGGTTGGAGGTGGTGCTAGACGTCGTGTTCAACCACACCGCCGAGGGCGGGCCCGGGGGTCCAACGCTGTCTCACCGCGGCCTCGACAACACCGCCTACTACCGTCTCGACCCGAGCGATCCGAGTCGCTACATCGACACGACCGGGACGGGCAATTCGCTGAATACGGCCAATCCGACCACGCTGCGGATGATCACGGATTCGCTGCGCTACTGGGTGTCGACGATGGGCGTCGACGGCTTTCGTTTCGACCTCGCACCGACCCTCGGCCGAGCGGACGGCGACTTCGACCCGTTCTCGGCGTTCTTCGATGTGGTAAGCCAGGATCCGGTCATCTCACAGGTCAAGCTCATCGCCGAGCCGTGGGACGTCGGCCGCATGGACAGTTACGACATCGGTCGTTTCCCGCCGTTGTGGAGCGAATGGAACGGACGCTTCCGCGACACCGTGCGCGACTGGTGGCATAGCCACGACGGGCTGCTGGGGGATTTCGCTACGCGCCTGTGCGGTTCGGCTGACATCTACGACCGCCCCGATGAAGGACGCCGACCCAGCGCATCGGTCAACTTCGTCACCGTGCACGACGGCTTCCCGCTGACCGACCTGGTCTCTTACAACAACAAACACAACGATGCCAATGGTGAGGGCAACCGCGACGGCACCGACGACAACCGCTCATGGAACTGCGGAGCCGAGGGCCCAACCGATGATCCTGACGTACTGGCCCTCCGCGCTCGGCAAAGGCGGGCGTTCCTTGTGACGCTGTTGCTGTCGGCGGGGGTACCGCTGTTGTTGGGCGGCGACGAGCTCGGGCGCACTCAGCGGGGCAACAACAACGCCTACTGCCAAGACAACGAGATCACCTGGTTCGACTGGACGACAGTCGACCGTGAACTGCTGGATTTCACAACGGAACTCATCGCATTGCGTCGGCATCATCCGGCATTCCGCAGGCGGCGCTACTACACGGGCAAGGCGGCGTCGGACCTGCGCTGGTTCACAACGTCAGGTGCGGAGATGACTGCCGAAGAGTGGCCAAACCCGAGTGCTCGCAGCGTCGCGTTGTTCATCGACGGCTCAACGGATCCGGATGAGGGTCCCGACGGAACGCCGATGATCGATGACGACTTTTTCGTCCTGCTCAATGCCTGGTGGGAGCCGTTGACCTTCACTGTGCCGGACGATCTGCGCAGCAGACGCTGGGACATCGCCTGCGACAGTTTCGACCCGGCGCGGAAGATTACTGCCTCGCATGAGCTTACGGTGGGGCCGCGCTCGGTCGTGGTCTTGCAGTCGTCGAGTCAACGACTCGGAAACCCATGATCTAAATCCGAGGCACATCTGCTGATCGCCGCTGCTGACGAAGTACCACGCCAGAATAGTCTCCTGGGCCGCGTACTTGGATGCCGTTGCGAAGGCGCTCGAAGTTGTGCAGGAAGATGGCCCTTTCAGAAACAGGTCGACCGCCCCCGCTGCCGCGTCCGGCCAGCACGACCTCAGCCGATTAGGTTTCTGGCCGCTAGTCGGATTACCCTTGCGCCGGTTCGTCGTCGACTGAGGAAAAATCCCTATGCCTGTTCAGTCCACTCTGCGACGCGCACGACCGCTGCGCAGCGGCCGTACCCAACGTGCCGCGCATCGTGTGAATTTCCCGACGGTTGGTCAATGCTTCGAAATCGAAGCCACTCGCGACGCGGACGGGTGGATGATCCGGATTCCCGAAATCGGCGGGGTCGCGCGCGCGAGCCGTCGGGCCACGGTGGAGTTGGCGGCGCGGGAATACATCGCCACCCGAACGGGCATCCCGATCGGTTACATCGCCATCTTTGTCGCGCGCGAGATTGGTTAGCGCCGAGTAGCTTTCGCCGTGTGGCGAAGCCTGACGCGCTGGAGCTAGCCCCAGGTTCACATGGTCACGGTAAGCGGCCAGACCTTCCAGATGTCGTCGCAGTACTCGGTGATGGCGCGATCCGAGGAGAACTTGCCGCTGCGCGCGGTGTTCAGGATGGACATCTTCGTCCACGAGTCCCTGTCCTGCCACGCGGCGCTCACCTGCTCCTGGCAGTTCACGTAGGACGCGTAGTCGGCGCACACCAGGAAGGGGTCGTCGTAGCGCAGGTTGTCGACCAGCGGCCGAAACACCTCGGGGTCACCGAGCGAGAACGTCCCGCCGGCAATCAGATCCAGCACCGCGCACAGTTCGTCGTTGGCGTCGATGTAGTCGGCCGGGCGGTATCCCTTTGCCTTGACCGCCTCGACCTCTTGCTCGGTCAGACCGAAGAGGAAGAAGTTCTCCGGCCCGACCTCGTCGCGCATCTCGACGTTCGCTCCGTCGAGCGTGCCGATGGTCAGGGCGCCGTTGATCATGAACTTCATGTTCCCGGTGCCCGACGCTTCCTTGCCCGCGGTGGAGATCTGCTCGGACAAATCGGCGGCCGGGTAGATTATGTGCGCGTTTTGCACGTTGAAGTTCGGCACGAATGCCACCTTCAGGAACCGGTTGACGTCGGGGTCGGCGTTGATCGTCTCGCCGACGGCGTTGATCAGCTTGATGATCCGCTTGGCCATGAAGTAGCCGGGAGCGGCCTTACCGCCGAAGATGAAGGCCCGCTGTGGAATCGACAGCCCGGGGTTCTGTTTGAGTCGGTGGTACAGCGCGACGATGTGCAGCACGTTGAGGTGCTGGCGCTTGTACTCGTGGATACGTTTAACCTGGACGTCGAACATCCAGTCGGGGTTCAGCTCGACGCCGGCCACCGAGCGGATGTACTTGGCGAGGCGCGCCTTGTTATTGCGTTTGATGTCCCGCCATTCCTGACGGAAGGCCGCATCGTCGACGAACGGCTCCAGCCCGCGCAGCCGGCCCAGATCGGTCAGCCAGCCGTCACCGACGGTGCGGTCCAGCAGCTCCCGCAGGCCGGGGTTGGACAGCGCGAGGAAGCGGCGCGGCGTCACGCCGTTGGTCTTGTTGCTGAACCGCTCCGGCTACAGTTCGTAGAAGTCTTTGAGCACACTGGTTTTCAGCAGCTCCGAGTGCAGCGCGGCGACACCGTTGATGGCATGGCTGCCAACGGTCGCAAGGTGTGCCATGCGGACGTTCTTGCCGCCGTCCTCGCCGATGACAGACATCCGGCGGATCCGGTCCTCGTCGCCGGGGAAGCGGGTGCGCACCTCGTCAAGGAACCGGCGGTTGATCTCGTAGATAATCTCGAGATGGCGGGGCAGCGATTCGGCGAACATGTCCAGCGGCCAAGTCTCCAGCGCCTCGGGCAGCAGGGTGTGGTTGGTGTAGCCGAACGTCGCCACAGTGATGTCCCACGCCTCGTCCCAGTCCAGCTGGCGCTCGTCGACCAGTAACCGCATGAGTTCGGCGACCCCGATAGAGGGATGGGTGTCGTTGAGCTGCAGGGCAAACCGCTGGGGGAGTTCTTTGACGGACACGTCAGCGAGGTCGTCCATGATGTGCAGCACGTGCTGCAGCGAGCAGGACACGAAGAAGTACTGCTGGAGCAGGCGCAGCTGTTTGCCCGCCTCCGGCTCGTCGTTGGGGTACAGCACCTTGGTGACCGTCTCCGACATGACCTCGTCCTCGACCGCCCCGTAGTAATCGCCGGTGTTGAAGGCTTCCAACGCGAACGACTTGACGGCTCGCGCGCTCCACAACGTCAGCACGTTGCAGGTGTTGACGCCGTAACCCTGGATGGGCGTGTCGTAGGCGACGCCTTTCAGCAACCGTCTCGGCACCCACCGGACGCGTTCGTGGCCGGCTTCGTCCGTGTAGTGCCCGGCGTAGCCGCCAAACTTGACCAGGTAGTTGACGTCGGGTTTGGCTATCTCCCAAGGGTTTCCGTGGTCTAGCCAGTTGTCGGTCTGCTCGACCTGCCAGCCGTCGTGGATCTCCTGGTCGAAGATGCCGAATTCGTAGCGGATGCCGTAGCCGATCGCCGGACGCTCGAGGGTGGCCAGCGAGTCGAGGTAGCACGCGGCGAGCCTGCCGAGGCCGCCGTTGCCTAGTCCCGGTTCCTCCTCGCAAGCCAGGACCTCGTCGAAATTCTGACCCATCGCCGCCAGCGCGGCCTTTGCCGTCCGCTCCATGCGGAGGCTCAGCAGGTTGTTGCCCAGCTGTGGGCCCATCAGGAATTCCGCCGACAGGTAGCAGGTCACCTTGCGGCCGAGATCGAGTGAGGTCTGCGTCGACGCCACCCGGCGGTCCTGCATGCGGTCACGCACGGCCAGGGCGAGCGCCTTGTAGTAGTGCTCAGGCCGCAGGGCCGCGGCCGGACGGCCAATCGAGTAGCGCAGATGATCGGTGATCGCCCGCTGCAGCGCGGGCGCACCCATGCCGGTGCGCGAGTGCTCGGCCAGGTCGGGCCGTACGCCACTGGTGGTGGATATTGCGTCGGAGGGTGTCTGATCGACATCGGTCATCGCGAGTCCTACTCCCTTAGAGGTGGTAGCAGCACCGCACGATGGCGCGGCGGCGCGCAGGCCGTAATTCTGGCAGCGATGTTTGCACACCAGGCACGCAATTGACGTCCGCGAAGTGAACGCAAGCCCACGGACTGGCGACGAAACGGCGTTCCGCAGGCACCTACGTCGTCGGGACGTAACGTCCGCGTGTCGGGAACTGTGGGAAAGATGGCTGATGTTGGGCAGCCGGGCCGGTGGCCTGCGGGCCGAAACTGGGTATATGACTCACATGAACCACGAGCGGAGCAGCCAGCACGTCGACCCAACGACCACGGACGCGGGGATTCCGGTCGCCAGTGATGAGCATTCGCTGACGATTGGTACGGATGGCCCGATCCTGCTGCAGGATCACTACCTGATCGAGCAGATGGCCAACTTCAACCGGGAACGGATTCCGGAGCGTCAGCCGCATGCCAAGGGCTCGGGGGCCTTCGGGCATTTCGAAGTGACTGGCGACGTCAGCGCCTACACCCGCGCCGCGGTTTTTCAACCCGGCACCAAGACCGACACCCTGATCCGGTTCTCCACGGTGGCCGGCGAGCGCGGCAGCCCAGACACCTGGCGCGACCCCCGCGGGTTCTCGCTGCGCTTCTACACCTCTGAGGGCAACCTGGACATCGTCGGCAACAACACCCCGGTATTTTTCATCCGCGACGGGATGAAGTTTCAGCACTTCATCCGTTCCCAGAAGCGGCGTGCCGACAACAACTGCCGCGACAATGACATGCAGTGGGACTTTTGGAGTCTCTCGCCGGAATCGGCGCATCAGGTGGCGTGGCTATTCGGCGACCGGGGCATCCCGGCCAGCTGGCGCCACATGAACGGCTACGGATCCCACACCTACAGTTGGATCAACGCCGACGGGCAGATCTTCTGGGTCAAATACCATTTCATCTCCGATCAGGGCATCGAATGCCTCACCCAGGCCGAGGCCGACCGGCTGGTCAGCGTCGACGGGGACTACCACACCCGCGACCTGCATGAGGCAATCAAGCGTGGCGATTACCCCAGTTGGACGCTGAAGATGCAGGTCATGCCGTTCAACGACGCCAAGACCTACCGGTTCAACCCGTTTGATCTGACCAAAGTGTGGCCGCACGCCGACTGCCCGCTGATCGAGGTGGGCAAGCTGGTGCTGGACCGCAACTACACCGACCATCACACCCAGATCGAGCAAGCCGCCTTCGAACCCAACAACCAAGTGCCAGGGACCGGGCTCAGCCCGGACAAGATGCTGCTGGCGCGCGGGTTTTCCTACGCCGACGCCCACCGCGCCCGTATCGGCGTCAACTACAAGCAGATCCCGGTCAACGCCCCCAAGGCGCCGGTGCACAGCTATTCCAAAGACGGCGTGATGCGGACCATCCCCGTCTCGGATCCGGTGTATGCACCCAACTCGAAGGGCGGACCCCAGGCTGATCCATTGCGCACCGCTGAGGCACTGTGGCACGCCGACGGTGAGATGGTCCGTACCGCATACATTTTGCGCGCCGAGGATGACGACTGGGGCCAGGCCGGCACACTCGTCCGCGACGTGATGGACGACGCCGCGCGTGACCGGCTGGTCTCCAACGTCGCTGGGCACCTACTTAAAGGGGTCACCGAAGAAGTCCTGCAACGGGTCTTCGAATACTGGAAAAACATCGACAAAGAAACCGGCGACAAGATCGAAGCCGCAGTACGCAACGAGTCGTCCTAGCGGCCGCCTGGGGGCACCGCTGGGTGGTCGGAAGCTTCTACTCCGGCCAGCTGTTGCTGAGGATGATCTCGACGAAGTCGTCACGGACGAACGAGTCGTCGAAGTGTTGCAGCACATCGGCATTGACGGTCCCGAAGGTGCTACGCGGCCGGTGCTTCATACCATCGGTGAACGCCCGCAGGATCCGGTTCTTGAAATCGGGTCGAGGATGCGCAGCGGTGACCGCCTCAATTGCCTCTGCGGACAGATCATTACGGCCGATGCCCAGCACGTCAGTCTCCACACCTGCTGTGACGAGTGCGATTTCGGGCTCCAGGAACTCCGGCACGCCGGGCGTCGTATGCAGCGCAATGGAAAGCCAGACCTTACCCGCGGCGGCTTCATCAATGCCGCGCTCCAGCAGGAAGTCCCGTGCCGCGTTGGCGCCGTCGACCTCGAATCGCAGCGTCGACGTCCGGTAGCCCTCGGTGAGCCCGATGTCGTGGAACATCGCGCCGGCATACAGCAATTCGAGGTCGGGCTGCAGACCACGCCGATGACCTTGCAGTGCGCCGAAAAGGAAGACCCGGCGGGAGTGGTTGAACAAAAGCTCGTCTTCGGTGTCGCGGATGTACTCGGTGATTTCGCGCACCAGCGGGGTGTCGGGGATGACGATGCCGGCGATGGACTGCGTTGATGCGGCGGTCATGGTGGGTCCTTTCGGGTGGATTAGTCAATTCAACACCGGCGCCGATGTATCTCGATGTGTCTGATATGCCACGTTCCCCACAGAAACTGCCATAATCGGAGTATGGCCGCCGAGCGCCGTGTTGTCGTGATCGTCGTATTCGACGGTGTGAAGTTGTTGGACGCGGCCGGGCCGGCCGAGGTGTTCGCGGAGGCCAACCTCTTCGGGGCCGCGTACCGACTGATGTTCGCGTCAGTCGATGGGCGGGACGTCACGACCTCGATCGGTGCGCCCTTGGCTGTCTCGGGCCGCGTCGCCGACGTCAACTCCGCCGACACCGTGCTCGTTGCCGGCGGCGATAATCTTGTCGGTCGGCCCATCGATTCCGCGCTCGTCGACGCGGTGCGGAACGTGCCGCCGATAACCCGTCGACTGGCCTCGATTTGTACCGGGTCGTTCATTCTGGCCAAGGCCGGTCTGCTGGCCGGCCGCCGAGCGACAACGCACTGGCGCCACGCCGGGTTACTCGCCCGGGCCTATCCCGACATCACCGTCGAACCCGATGCGATCTTCGTTCGCGACGGCAATGTCTACACCTCGGCCGGGGTGTCGGCGGGAATCGACCTGGCGCTCGCGCTGGTCGAAGAGGACCATGGCGGCGAGCTTGTCCGTGATGTCGCGCGGTCGCTGGTCGTGTTCTTGAAGCGAGCCGGCGGGCAATCACAGTTCTCGGCGATGCTGGATGCGAATCTGCCACGGCAATCGGCGATTCGTGCCGTGACCGACGCGATCGCGGCGGAGCCGGCGTCAGACCACTGCGTGGGGAAGCTGGCGGTGCGGGCGTCGCTCAGCACTCGGCAGTTGAACCGGTTGTTCCACACCGACCTGGGCACCACCCCTGCGCGCTTTGTCGAAATGGTCCGAATCGACGCAGCCCGAGCCGCGCTGGATAACGGCCATAGCGTGGCGGCGACTGCGAGGCTGGCGGGTTTCGGCAGTGCAGAAACGCTGCGGCGTGTCTTCGTCAGCCAGCTCGGTGTCTCGCCGAAGGCCTATCGGGACAGGTTCCGCACGACGCGCTCAGAAACCGCATCCGCGGCTAAACCGTAAGGGTGCTAGCTGGCTCCAGGCGGCAGGAAGTTGTGGTCGATGAGCGACTGCAGTGCGTTGCGGAAAGAGTCCTCGGTGTCGATGGCTTCGGTGAACCCGGCTTGACGCAGCTTGACGGTACTGACAAAGGCGCGGGGCCCTTCCGGCGCGCCGTAGGCAAACGCGAAGTCCGCGTGCTGGTCACCGTGACCGACCAGCTGGCGCAGACTCAGCGGTCGAAGGCCGTACTTGATGACGATGCGATCCCACAGGTCGGAGTGGGCAAGATAGCCGGCCAAGCTCATCGGAGTATCCGGTCCGGCCTCGACGCCCAGGGTCTTGGCCAGCGCCGGCCACACATTCCGCCATTCAAAGACGTCGCCGTTGGTGATGTTGAATGCCTCGTTGGCTGCGCGAGGTGAATCCGCAGCCCAGACCATCACATCGGCGACCAGGTCGGCGTCGGCTGCTTCCCAGACGAACGACGGGCCACCAGGAAAACCAAACAGTTCGCCCTTTTCGCGTTGGATCGCGGCGTACACGCCAATGGCCGGAAGCACATTCAACGCACCGGGTGTCGGACCGGTGACGAGTTGCGGGCGCAGGGCCGTGTAAGTGAACCCATGCTTGGCGCCCATTTCGCGGACGTAGTCTTCTTGATCCAAGAAGAAGTTGTCATGCCGGTCACGCGGATCGCTTTCCCGTGCCGGGATGGGGATCGGGTGCAGATGCACGCCGTAGACCTTCGTTCCCTGCAGGATGCTGATGTGCTGAAAGTCTTTGGCGTTGGACAAGATCGGTTCAACGACGTTGCGCAACATGGCATTGTTGGTTTCGATCTGGTCTTTGCTTGACCAGCCCGCGACGAGTTCGGGCTTTTCATGCAGCGCCGTGTAGGCGATGTGCGTGATGTCGGTCAGCGGCTCGAACGCCGCACGGGCCGCTTCGCGGTCCCGCAGATCGACCGAGAGAACCTCGATCTCCCGGCCGCTGAACAGCTCGGGCTTGCGGCGCGAAACGCCGACGACTTCCCAGCCCGCGGATAGGAACTTCTCGATCGCGGCAACCCCGAGCAGACCGCTCGCGCCGGTGACCAACACCTTCTTAGACATGACGACCTCCGTTGCCTGGTAGGCGGGCGCTAGCCACCGATCGCTAGCTGACCACCGGTGACCTGCAGGATGGCGCCGTTCACATAGCTCGCTGCCGGAGAGGCCAGAAACGTGATGGCGTTGGCGATCTCGTCGGGCGAGG
>NZ_JBKQTQ010000153.1:0-3031 GCF_052143115.1 Mycobacterium sp. | reverse complement strand
TCGCTCTACATCAATTCACCCGGCGGATCGATCAGCGCCGGAATGGCGATCTACGACACGATGGTGCTGGCGCCGTGTGACATCGCCACGTATGCGATGGGCATGGCCGCCTCGATGGGCGAAGTCCTCCTGGCGGCCGGCACCAAGGGCATGCGCTACGCGCTGCCGCACGCTCGCATCCTGATGCACCAGCCGCTGGGCGGGGTGACCGGTAGCGCGGCCGACATCGCCATCCAGGCCGAGCAGTTCGCCGTCATCAAGCAGGAGATGTTCCGGCTCAACGCCGAATTCACCGGCCAGCCGGTCGAGCGCATCGTGGCGGATTCGGATCGCGACCGCTGGTTCACCGCGCCGGAGGGCCTGGAATACGGGTTCGTCGACCACATCATCACCCGCGCCGAGACCAACGGAGCCCCATCACTATGAACCCCGAACTCCAGCCCCAAGGGCGTTACATCCTGCCGTCGTTCATCGAGCATTCGAGCTTCGGCATCAAGGAGTCCAACCCGTACAACAAGCTGTTCGAGGAACGCATCATCTTCCTCGGCGTCCAGGTCGACGACGCGTCGGCCAACGACATCATGGCGCAGCTGCTCGTGCTGGAGTCCCTCGATCCCGACCGCGACATCACCATGTACATCAATTCGCCGGGCGGCGGGTTCACCTCGCTGATGGCGATCTACGACACGATGCAATATGTGCGGGCCGACATCCAGACGGTGTGCCTGGGCCAGGCGGCCTCGGCCGCGGCGGTGTTGTTGGCCGCCGGTTCACCGGGCAAGCGGATGGCGCTGCCCAACGCGCGTGTGCTGATTCACCAGCCGTCGTTGTCCGGCGTGATCCAGGGCCAGTTCTCCGATCTGGAGATCCAGGCCGCGGAGATCGAGCGGATGCGCACCCTGATGGAGACCACGCTGGCCCACCACACCGGCAAGGAGCCGTCGGTGATCCGCAAGGACACCGACCGGGACAAGATCCTGACCGCCGAAGAGGCAAAGGACTACGGGATCATCGACACCGTGCTGGAGTACCGGAAGCTCTCGGCGCAGACGGCGTGATTGACCGCTTGCGCTGATCAGCCGGCTAGGTCAGCGCGGTCGCCAGCTCGGCGATGTCGGCCGGCCGCACCCGGCAGCACCCGCCGATGACCCGCGCGCCGGCCGCCGCCCACTGCACGGCTAACCGCGCCGAGAACCGCGATGGGCCCACCCAAGTGCGCCGAGCGCTATCCCAGCGCTCGCCGCTGTTGGGATACACGATCACCGGTTTGCCGGTTTCTCGGGCCTGCCCGATCGCCGGCAGCACGTCGTCGGGTGCGCAGCAATTGACCCCGACCGCGACGATTTCCGGTACCCCGACCGCCACGGCGAAGGCGTCAGCCAGCGGCTGACCGGCGCGGGTGCGTGTGCCGTCGATGGTGTAGCTGAGCCAGGCCGGCACACCGACTGATTGCACCAGGTTCACCAGTGCCTCGGACTCGTCGACGTCGGGGATGGTTTCCAGCGCCAGCACGTCGGCGCCGGCGTCTGCCAGCACCTCCAGCCGAGGCCGGTGCCAGTCTTCTAGCTGCGCGACGCCAAGCCCGTAGCGTCCGCGGTATTCCGAGCCGTCGGCCAGTGCGGCGCCGTACGGGCCGACCGATGCGGCCACCCGGCGACCCACATCGCCCACTTCGTCGCGCGCGGTCTTGGCGAGTTCGACGCTGCGCCGAAGCAATCGGATGGTGTCGTCGCGGCTGATCCCGCTGTCGGCGAAGCCGTCGAAGGACGCTTGGTAGCTGGCCGTGGTCGCGATCATCGCCCCGGCGCGAAAGAACGCCGTATGCACCGCGGTGACCTCCTGCGGAGCCTCCACCAGCAGCCGCGCCGACCACAACCCGTCGGAAAGGTCATGACCTCGCGCCTCGAGTTCGGTCGCCAGACCGCCATCGGCGATTAACGCGGTATTCTCGGGCACGGCGAAACCCACAGGCCTAATCTAGGGCCGCCGAGCCCGTCCGCCTCTCAGTCGCATAACAGCCGCGACACGCCAGGGACACGGTGGCGCGTTCCGGCAAGCGTGGGGCCGCCTCAGGCGATATGTTCAGGCACACAAGCACGAATATCACCGACGCGATTCGGCTCTAACGGTCGCATCGCTCCGCAACAAGCGGGTAGCGTCGGGAAATACACGCGGCATAGCACGATCGAAACGGTGAACAGGAAGTAGGCCCCCAGCACCATGGCGCGCATCGGAGACGGCGGTGACCTCCTGAAGTGCTCGTTCTGCGGAAAGAGCCAGAAGCAGGTCAAAAAGCTTATTGCGGGCCCAGGCGTATACATCTGCGATGAATGCATCGATCTTTGCAACGAGATCATCGAAGAGGAACTCGCCGACGCCGACGACGTCAAACTCGATGAGCTGCCCAAGCCGGCCGAGATCCGCGACTTCTTGGAGGGCTACGTCATCGGCCAGGACACCGCGAAGCGGACGCTTGCGGTCGCTGTCTACAACCACTACAAGCGGATTCAGGCCGGCGAGAAGGGCCGCGATTCCCGGTCGGGTGAACCCGTCGAGCTGACCAAGTCCAACATCTTGATGCTGGGACCCACCGGCTGCGGCAAGACCTACCTGGCTCAAACCCTGGCCAAGATGCTCAACGTGCCCTTCGCGATCGCTGACGCCACCGCGCTGACCGAGGCCGGCTATGTCGGCGAAGACGTCGAGAATATTCTGCTCAAGCTCATTCAGGCCGCAGACTACGACGTCAAGCGCGCCGAGACCGGCATCATCTACATCGACGAGGTCGACAAGATCGCCCGCAAGAGCGAGAACCCGTCGATCACCCGTGACGTCTCCGGGGAAGGCGTGCAGCAGGCGCTGTTGAAGATCTTGGAGGGCACCCAGGCGTCGGTGCCCCCGCAGGGCGGCCGCAAGCACCCGCACCAGGAGTTCATCCAGATCGACACCACCAACGTGTTGTTCATCGTGGCCGGCGCGTTCGCCGGGCTGGAGAAGATCGTCTCCGACCGGGTCGGCAAACGTGGTTTGG
>NZ_JBKQTQ010000152.1:0-4208 GCF_052143115.1 Mycobacterium sp. | reverse complement strand
GACACGCGGGCGGGGGTTCGCTGAACGATGCCTTCCTCGCGGGCGTGACCGGCGCGTTGCGCCGCTACCACGAAAAGCACAGCGTCGCGGTCGGGGACTTTCATGTGGGGATGCCGATCAGTCTCCGTACCGAAGGCGACGCGATTGCCGGAAACCGGGTCACGATGATGCGGTTCGACGTGCCGGTCGGTCTCGCCGACCCGGCGCGACGAATCGAAGAGATCCATCACCGGGCCACCAGGCAACGCGACGAGCGCTCGCTGCCCTACATGCAATTGATCGCCGGTGCGTTGAACCTGTTGCCACGCTGGTACATCGGAGCGGTGTTGCGCCGCGTCGATTTCGTGGCCAGCGACGTGCCCGGCATCCCGATCCCTGTGCGTCTCGGCGGAGCCGCGCTGCGGATGGCGTACGGTTTCGGCCCGACGATCGGTTCGGCGGTGAATGTCACGTTGCTCAGCTACGTCGACACGTGTGCGCTGGGAATTTGCGTCGATGCGGGCGCGATTCCGGACTTCGACGTGTTCCACGACTGCCTCGTCGACGGGTTCGACGAAGTGCTGGCGCTCGCCGACTAGGCGGTCAACGGCGGGACGTCGATGGCTCTCTGCCGGCTGGCCGCTCGCGCACCGAATTAGCCGCTGGTCCTCGACAGCGGATGTCTGCTCAACGGCTCACGCGGAAACGTTTGAGCCGCGACGCCGCTCCGGATACCAATTCGATTTGGCTTCTTGGCAATTGAAGGTGGGCTGCCAGTAGCCGGGTGACCGCGTCGTTGGCTTTGCCGTCAACCGCTGGCTCGCGGACGTAGATTGTCAGCTCACCGTTGGGACCGACCTCGACAAGGGGTCCCTTGCGACTGCCGGGCTTGACCCTGACGACGACGGAGTCGGTCATGCCGCGTAAGGCTTCTCCCGGGCTTTACCTCATCGCCGTGCGCGATACATCGACCTGCCACTCCAGCAGCGTGGCTGGTCGAGCTTGACGCTGCCGAGGCGTTAATCGTTCGTAGGTGCGACACGGTTTAATTACCCGCTGTGCCCTACGTCCGGTTAATTACCCGCTGCGGAGGCGTACCCATCGCCTTCTGCAGCAGACGGAGGTCGGCACCAGCACGGCGCGACAGTGACGCATAGGTGTGCAGAGAATCGTTCACTCGTTACTAGCCGCCTACTCGCCACGCCGTCTGGGCTCGCCGAGCACGAGCTGGTCGCCGATGCGCCCGAGGGTTCACCTCGCCCCAGACGCCGTCACCGCAAAGCCCGGAAATGCAGCCGATCTACACCGGCAACGACGTGTGGGCTACGGACCGCCTCGTGTCGCTCAGGATCATTAGCGACCGCGAAACCTCAGGTAGCCAGTCGCTCCATTGGTTGCGCTGTGACGCCGGCAATGACGTCGAAATCCTTATCGAGGTGCAGGACGATCAAGCCCGCGAGTTCGGCGGTCGCCGCAATGATCAAGTCAGGTATTGAGGGGCCACGGTGCATTCCCCTGTCGGCGAGCGATAACTGAACCTCGAACGCTCGGTCCTCGATCGCCGGTGTGAGGTACTCAACCGGCAGGGCCACCAGCGGCGGTTCGCGAAACTCGCGCCGAGCAGCCTCACCGGTCCGCGCCGAGTACCCGACCTCTAGCCGCGTCAGGTTGCTGATACGCACCAGTCCACGCTCTACGCGGTTGCTCCACATTTCTGCATCGACACTCATAGCAAGACGAACCAGCGCAGACTTGTCGATGAGCCAGCCGCCGTTGCTCACTCCCACGCCCGAGTCATCAACTCTGGATCGCCGAGATCAACAAAGGTGTCAGCAAATCGCCGGAAATGCTCCACGGTTACCGACGTGCGCGCTCTTCGTGCCTCTTGGGTGAGTCTTCGCCGGATGTACTCGCTCCGTGACAGCCCGACCCGGCCGGCCAGCACGTCCAGTCCTGCAAGCACATCGTCGGGGATGTCGCGGATCAGCACATCACTCATCGGCACCTCCTAGTGATATCTGATGATATCACCGCTGCTCGGCCCAACACCCCTTATCGGTGGTTGGCCGCCGGAGCATCGCCAGCAACTGCGTGGCAATCAGTGCCAGACTTTCCGTGCAGCCGGACGGCACGAACAACGGTTATGCCGAATCCAGAAGCCGTCGCACCGTTCAGATTGCGGATAGGTCGTCCAGCCCAACCGCAAATGCTGCCCTCGGAGCCTGCTGCTTACGTGGTTTCGGGCAATGCCATCTGGACGTGATGTCGTATGCGCCATCACCTTGACGGTTAGGTGCTTGATCTCGACGGGTGCTGGTGTGACTGATGCGACAGGCGGCTGTCGTCGGCCGATGTTGCCACCGGTCTGAGAGAATCCACTGGCGACCGTCGAGTTCCGATCACGCGTCACGTTGACCGGCTACGGGCATAGGCGAGCAGATGGGGTTTCACCTTCCGCCGATGACCATGGCAATGTCGTCAACGGCGGTGCAGGCAAGCGTGGCCAAGGCACCCGTGCCCAATCCAACTTCCTTCCGCGGCAGTCTGGTTCATCGTGACCACGCATCGGTGCCAGACGGCCATTTACCGGCTTCCGAGCGCGGCGTGGTTGCCGCTACCAGCCGGGGTCGATACCGGCGACGCCGTCCCACGCTCGATGCGTGCGTTGCTGCGGGGCTATGCTGCGACTCGTCCGAGTAAGGCAATTTAATGAACCTGTTAGCCAAGGCTGTCGACAAGATCGCCAATCCACCGCGAGTGTCGGATGTGGACCGGCTGCGAGCCGTGGTGTCCGGCAAGACGGTGCTGGTGACCGGTGCCTCCTACGGACTAGGTGAGGCCACCGCGCGCAAGCTCGGAGCGGCCGGGGCGACCGTGCTGCTGGTCGCCCGTTCTGCGGACAAGCTGGCAGCCCTCGCGGCGTCGATCAACGCGGGCGGCGGCCGCGCGGCCGCGTACCCGGCCGATCTCACCGACCTGACAGCGGTCGCCGCACTGGCGGAGAGGCTCACCGAAGACCACGGCCCGATGGACGTCGTCGTCAGCAACGCCGGCAAGTCCATCCGGCGGTCGCTGCATCTCCAGTACGACCGGCCGCAGGATTTCGAGTGCACGATCGGCGTCAACTACCTCGGCCCGGTCCGGTTGCTGCTAGGGCTGCTTCCCGCGATGAGGCGCCGCGGCAGCGGGCACATCGTGAGTGTTTCGACGGTCGGTGTGCTCACCGCACCAGGCCCGCGCTGGGGCGCCTACCTGGCGTCCAAAAGCGCATTTGACGTCTGGCTGCGCAGCGTGGAACCGGAACTGCACGCCGACGGCGTGCATGTCACCTCGGTGTATATGACGTTGGTGCACACCCCAATGAGCGAACCCACGCCGATCCTGCGCAGAATGCCGGGCCTGTCTGCGGAGCAGGCCGCCGACATCGTCGCGAAGGCGATCATCGAACGGCCCCGCACGGTGCAGCCGTTGTGGGTGTGGCCGGTCGAATTCAGCTCGATGCTGCTGCCCAGGCCGCTGGAGGTCGGGATGGGATTGGTGTATCGGTTCACCACCGATTCCCCAAGCGCTCAGGGGATGCAGCGATGACGGCCGCGAACATCGTGACCGCCGCGGCCCGGGTGGTACTGCGATCGGGATTGTTTGCGCCCGCTGGGCCGCTGACGATGTTCCGCATCGTGCGTGAGGCCGTTCGAGGTCGTGCGAACCCGGCTACTGTGATGGCGATCGCGGCGGCTCGCTGGCCGGGCCGGACCGCGGTGATCGACGATGACGGCGCGCTGAGCTACGGCCAGCTGCAGTCGCGCACCGAATCCCTCGCGGCCGCGCTGGTCTACCGCCACGGCGTCGGACCCGGGGTCCCGGTCGGCATCCTGTGCCGCAACGGGCGCGGCTTCATGCAGGCGGTGTTCGCGGCGGCGTCGGTCGGTGCCGACGTGGTGCTGCTCAACACCGATTTCCGCACCGACGCGCTGGCGACCGCGTTGGGCGCGCACCGGATCCAAACCGTGCTTTGTGACGACGAATTCGCCGATCGGGTGCGCGCGGCAGACGAGGCGGTCGCCGTCGTCGATCTCGCGGCGCTCGAGATCGATGGGCGCGAGCCACGGCCGAAGGCCGGGCCGCCCGGACGGATCGTGCTTTTGACGTCCGGCACGACGGGCACACCCAAGGGTGTGCCGCGCACACCCAGTATCACCCCGGTACTGGGTGTTGGAGTCGTGTTCCTC
>NZ_JBKQTQ010000151.1:0-3277 GCF_052143115.1 Mycobacterium sp. | reverse complement strand
CTCGACAGCCACGACGAGCTGTGCCGCGACATCACCAATCTTATTTCCGCCGTTGTTATTTCGGTGGGCTACCGGTTGGCTCCGGAGCATCAGTGGCCTGACGCGGCCGAGGATGTTTACACGGCCGTCCGATGGGCGGCAGACAACGCCGACGTTGTTGGCGGTGATGCAGAATCCGTTGCGGTGGGCGGCGACAGCGCGGGAGGGAACCTCGCCGCCGTCACCGCGTTGATGGCGCGTGACCGCGGCGGTCCCTCGCTTGCGGGTCAGATGCTGCTCTACCCGGTGATCGCGGACGACTTCGACAACGAGTCGTATCGCTTGTTCGGCAAGGGTTTCTACAACCCGAAGCCGGCGCTGCAGTGGTATTGGGACCAGTACGTGCCCGCGCTTGCCGACCGGGAACATCCGTACGCCTCCCCGCTTCGGGCGAACCTGACAGGATTGCCGCCCGCGGTCGTCGTCCTCGCCGGCCACGACCCACTCCGTGACGAGGGCATTGCCTACGCCGACGCGCTAGAGGCCGCGGGCGTGGTCACGGCGCGATGCCCCTTCGAGGGAGGCATCCACGGGTTCATGACGATGCCGATGCTCGACATCGCGCACGAAGCCCGGCGGCACGCGTGCGGCGAGCTGGCTCAACTGCTTCGCTAGGAGGTGGCTTCGGCGCGGACGCCCTATCGGCGGACACCGTCGGTCACAGCGTCCATGACCTCAACCAAGGACGGGGAAACGTCGTTGTGCCGCAAGATCATTCAATGCTTCCTGCATCAGCGAGCGCACGTGGGCATCGACTGCTTCCACGTCGGGTTCCGCACCGAATGTCGCCTCGATGTCGATGGGTTCGAGAACCTGGGTGACCACCTTGGTGGGCAGCGGCAGGTTGAGCGGAATCAGCGTCAGTCCGAACGGCAGGCCCAATGAGATGGGCAGAATGTCGGTGCGCATCCGCTCTTTGATTCCAAGCTTCTTCGCCAACCACATGCCGCGATTCAGGTAGAGCTGGCCCTCTTGGCCGCCAATGGACACGACGGGCACGATGGGTACACCGGACTCGATGGCCGTTCTGACGTATCCCATCCGTCCTCTAAAGTTGATGGTGTTCTGCTGCCAGCTCGGCCGGTACGCGTCATAGTCGCCGCCGGGGAAAACCAGCACCGCACCGCTGCTGCGCAGAGCGCTTGCGGCATTGGCACGATTGGCGCGGATGAGGCCGAGCCGCCGCATGAGTCCGGATGTGGGCCCGCTCAGGATGATGTCGTGAGCGAGTCCGTACAGTGGCCGGTCGAAGCCGAACTTCTTGTAGAAGTCGGAGGCGAATACCGGCATATCGGTGGGCAGGGCGCCGCCGGAGTGGTTTGAGACCAGCAGTACGCCTCCGGGTGGGATGTGGTCCAAACCCCTGACCTCGGAGCGCAACCACGCCTTGACAGCGGGCCGTAACACCGCCATCCAGCGTTGTACCAACAGTGGATCGAATTTGGCGATCTCCGGCGTATCGATATCTGACGCGTTCATCATTTCTCCCTCAACATGATTGGCCGCCACGCTAACAACCGAATTCTGCTGACGGAGGGTCTATATCCCCTGGCTGGGATGCTTTCGACGTTTGTGCCGATCACCGGGAGGATTGCATCGGGACGGGGCTTCGACGGCCCGCCTCAAGCGGTCAGGTGTCGATCTGCAGCGCGGCAACCGGAGTCGCCGCAGCGTCCCCGATCTTCGCAAGCACCGGACCGTAGCGTTGTTGGGGATCGAGCACGCAGTGCGTGCGCCCGAAAACGGTGACCATGCACTTGTTGTTGTGGTTGCACCGGCTGCGTGTAGCGGGATCAATGGTCATCTTGTTGACTAGATCGGGCTCGCGCAGCAGCGCCCGGCCCATCGCCATGAAGTCGAATCCCTCGCGCATCCCGGTCTCGAGATGGTCGCGGTTGGTGATGCCGCCCAGCAGAATCAGCTTGGTGTTGCGCACAACCGGTACGAATTGCCGTGCCGCCTCGAGCATGTAGAGGTCGGTATACGGGTAGCTGCCCATTATTCGCTTTCCAGCCAGCCTGATGGCGGGCCGCAAAGCGGCCGGCATGACGCGGGCGAACTCCCGCACAGGGACGTCGCCTCGGAACAGGTACATCGGCTTGAAAACCGAGGAGCCCTGGGTCAGCTCGATCGCGTCGAGTGTGCCGTCGGCGTCGAGCAGCTGCGCGGTGCGCAGCGCCTCGTCGATCCAGATGCTGCCCGGCAGTCCGTCGTCCATGTCCAGCTTGGCGATGACGGCGATCCGGCCGCCCGCCACATTGCGGACGCGTTCGGCGATCTCACGCGCGAAGCGGGATCGGTTGTCGATGGACCCGCCGTACTCGTCCTTACGGCGGTTGATGAGCGGGCTCATGAAGGAGCTCGGCAAGTACAGGTGGCCGAAATGCAATTCGACCGCGTCAAATCCGGCATCGATCGCCACCTGCGCCGCAGCGCCGAACTGATTAATGACCATCCTGATCTCGTCACGTGTGATGGCGCGGCAGTACGCGAACGACGTCGGGTTGATGAACCGGCTCGGCGCGACCGCCGTGACCCCGGTCAACGCCTTCGGTGCCACCACCCCGGCGTGGCCGAGCTGGGCGGAGATCGCGGCGCCGCCCTCGTGGACGGTATCGGTAAGCCTGCGCAACCCCCGCAGGGCCTGTGGACTCATCACGATCTGGCCGGGTGCGCTGGCACCCTCGGGCGACACACAGCAGTAGGCGACCGTCGTCATGCCGACCCCTCCGTCGGCGAACGACCGATGGAATGCGATCAGATCGTCGGTGACCAGCCCCTCGGGCGATCGCCCTTCGGATGTGGCGGCCTTGATGATCCTGTTGCGCAACGTGACGGGGCCGAGCTGAACGGGGCTGAACGGATTGCTCATCTGACCACCGTCACCCGCATCCAGGTCGGGGTCAACGAGGTTCTCCCGATGGCCGGGAGTGCACCCCTTCAAGGTCTCGCGGGGTATCTACGGTCGGGCCATGGCTGACGGTCGGGTATTCGTCATCGACAGGGTGGTTACCAAGCCCGGATGCGCCAGAAGGTTCGTCGAGACCTACCTTGCCGAGTACGCGCCCGGTGCCCGCTCCCGCGGCATGACGCTGTGCAACGTCCTCGTCAGTCCCCCGATCTGGTTCGAGGATCAATCCAATACGGTCACCATCACCTGGACGCTGCCCAGCGCCCAGGCATGGTGGGAGATGACGTGGAAGGGCCGGCCGGACCCGGCGCTGGGCGAATGGTGGTC
>NZ_JBKQTQ010000150.1:0-4690 GCF_052143115.1 Mycobacterium sp. | reverse complement strand
GAGCGGTTCGTGCGCTGTCGGTGGTCTCTGGACCGGGACCTGGCCTACTCGCGTCATTACCCTGCGGTGTCGTGGTCGGCGTCGTTTTCCCGTGACGCCGAAGCGCTCGGCACCGCCCGCGTTGTTGTCGGCGATGACACTGGCTGGTCTGCCCGTCGCGCTCGGGTGCTGGATCTGCTGACCGAGTCCGATCGCCTGGCCGCGCTCACCGAGCTGGTCGGCGTGACAGCGCTGCCCGACAGCGAGCGGATTGTGCTGGTGGCCGGCCGGCTGCTGCGGGAAACCGTGCTGCAGCAGAATGCCCAGAACCCCAACGACGCGCACTGCGCACCGGAGAAGACCGCGGCACTGGTCGACGCGGCGTTGGCGGTAATCGACACCTGCCGTGAACTGGTTGCCGGCGGTGTGGCGGCGCAGCTGATCGAGGAGACCGACTTCGGCAAGCTGATCCGCGCCCGCGACGACAGCGGGCCCGACGACACCGCGGTGGTGGTCCAACGCCGGAACCAGATTGTCGAGACGCTGCGTGAGCTGCCGCGATGAGCCGCCCGTTGCCGCGATGGGTGGAATACCGCGGCGTGCGTGAGTTGCACGGTCCGCTGGCCGTGGTTGGTGGTGTCTCCGGTGTGGGGTGGGACGAGTACGTGGTCATCACGCTGGCCGACGGCTCGGTGCGGCATGGACTGGTGCTCGACGTGAACCGCGACGTGGCGCTCGTGCAGGTCATGGAGGGCACGTCGGGAATGGACCCGGCCGGGGCTGGATACCGGTTCAGCGGTGAGCCGCTGCGCGTCCCGGTGGGAACCGCCTGGCTGGGCCGCGCCTGCAACGGCCGCGGCGAACCGATCGACGGCGGCCCGCCGGTGACCGGAGCGCGGCGGGTGTCGGTCAACGGCGACCCGCTCAACCCGATGCAACGCGAGGCTCCCTCGGAGCCGGTGCTGACCGGTGTGTCGGTGATCGATGCGCTGACCACCCTGGTGCGCGGCCAGAAACTGCCGGTCTTCTCGTTGCCCGGGTTGCCGCACCTGCGCCTGGCGTGTCAGATCGTCGCGCAGGCCAGTGCCGGCGGCGAGCCGTTCAGCGTCGTGTTCGCCGGCATTGGGCTCACCCACCCCGACGTGGCATATGCCCGCAATGTGCTCGAATCACGTGCCGCGGCAGGGGAGTTGGTGTTGCTGCTGAACGCCGCCGACGACCCAGTCATCGAGCGGATCCTCACCCCGCGCATCGCGCTGACCATCGCCGAGCATCTGGCGTTCGACACGTCGCGGCACGTATTGGTGGTCATGACTGACATGACCAGCTACGCCGAGGCGCTGCGGGAAATCTCGGCAGCGCGCGGTGAAATGCCGGCGCGGCGCGCCTATCCGGGATATCTCTACAGTGACCTGGCCTCGCTGTACGAGCGGTGCGGCAAAATCGTCGGACGGCCCGGCTCGGTAACTGTGCTGCCCGTGTTGACGATGCCCGGCGGC
This sequence comes from Mycobacterium sp., assembly GCF_052143115.1. Lineage (GTDB taxonomy): Bacteria > Actinomycetota > Actinomycetes > Mycobacteriales > Mycobacteriaceae > Mycobacterium. The sequence goes on along the minus strand of NZ_JBKQTQ010000150.1, from coordinate 3,212 downwards.
GACATCACCCACCCGGTGCCCGACCTGACCGGCTACATCACCGAAGGGCAGATCATCTTGTCCGCACAGATGCATCTGCACAACATCTACCCGCCGGTGGACGCCTTGTCCTCGCTGTCGCGGCTGATGCGCCGCGGCGCGGGCGCTGGCCGGACCCGTGACGATCACCTGCCGCTGGCGGCACAGCTGCTCGCCTCGTTGGCCCGCGCACGGCAGGTAAGCGCGTTGGCCGAGCTGATCGGGCCCGACGCCCTCACCGCCACCGACCGCAGCTATCTGCTGTTCGAGGACGATTTCGCCGCGAAGTTGGTCAATCAACGTCCGGATGCGGCACGACCGCTCGACGAAACCCTCAACCGGGCATGGGAGGTACTGGCGCGGTTGCCGCGCAGTGAACTGGCGATGCTGCCCTCCGCCCTGCTCGAGGCACACCGGCCCGACAGCGTGCAGGAGGCGTGATGGCGGCGTTGCAGCGTCCCCCGGGGCGGATGGGCCGGCTGTGGGTGCTCAACCGGCTCGACCTCGCCGAGCGCGGGGTGACGCTGCTCGAGCAGAAGCTGCATTCGCTGATCACGCTGCAAGAAGAGCTGCGGCGCAAGGTCGAACAGAGCGGCCGCGACTGGCAGCAGGCGTGCCGCGAGGCCGACATGTGGGGGCTGCGCGCGGTGCTGCTGGGCGGCCAAAACGCGATCGACCTGGCCGTCACCACTGCGCCAGCGTCGGTCACCGTGCAATGGGCCGTCACCGCCGGGGTGCGCTACCCTGACGTCGCCGCCTGCGTATTGCCGCCCGAGGACGATGCGGCCGTCATCTACACCACCTCGGCGTCTGTGCAGGCGGCGCGGGCGTGCCGAGCGGCCGTTGTCGCCGCGGCCGAATGCGCTGCAGCGCAGTCGGCTGTGAAAACCATCGAGCGAGAGGTCCACACGGCCCGACTGCGGGTGCGCGCCCTGAGTCGACACTGGCTACCGCTGCTACGGCAGGAGTTGGCCCGTATCGAGTTCGCGCTGGAGGTGGCGGATCGCGCCGGCGCGATCCGGGTGCGACTCGTCGGCCGTCAGCGCGGCTTGGCCTGACTCCGCCGATGGGCCGGGGGTGTTGGATTAAGAAGAGAGCCTTCCCTCATATCGACACCCAAACCTCCATCAATTCATCAGTGAATAAAGGCTCAGTGCTAGCCGGGTAGTCGAATGGAGAACGAGCCCTGGCTTGGTGCTCGGTTTTCTTTTGCTCCCGAAGGAGGGGCTGAAGATGTCCACGGGCACCCCCGAGAAGAAACCCGGCAAGACCACCACCACCCCTGCTGAACGGAGGCTCGCCGCGCAGCGAGGCGGCCGCGATCTGCTGGGCCGGTCAGCGGCAGCGGTCTACGTCATGCGCTTGGAGGCGATGCTGCGGGTGGCCATGCCGAAGGCTCTGGCCGGTGACCTCAAGGCTGCCGAGCATTGTCGCCGGGTCCTGGATCAGGAGGCGCGGCTCTACGGGCTCAACGCCGCCGGCGACGACTCGGAGGTGCGCCCGGAGCCGCCGGAGCGTGATGCCCACGGCCGGACGGTCTTGGACCGGTACAGGCAGCGGCACGGTCGAAGGTCTTGACAGCGGCGGGTCTACGCTACCGCCCGCGCTCGATGATCTCCGCGACGATCTCCGTATTCCCGCGTCGAGGGGGTCCGGCCTCTCTAAAAACTACTTCGTGCCGTAGATCCGTTCCTGCATGGCAGTGTCCGCGAAGCTCTGGGCTTTGACGATTTTGCCGTCGCGGAAGCTGTACGCATCGGCTTGGGGTGCGGATTCTCCGAGGGCGGTGACTATGGAGAGGACGACCACGACATCGTCGTCGGCCAGGAATCGGTTGGGCGCTATTGTGAAGTCCTTCTCCGCCAGCTTCCCGAATAATTCCGTGACCTCCGCTTTGCCGCGATAGGTGCCGCTGATCGTGCTGTTACCGGGCAAGAACCACTCGGTGTCGTCGTCCAAGATGCTCAGGACCGTTTCGAGGTCGCCCGCAGAGAACGCGGCATATGCCTTCTTGGTTGCCTCGACATTAGACATGACGACTCCTTTGTGATTTTTCTGCCTCCGTTTTTCCGTCAGCCGGGATTAAGCAAAGGCGAGCCATTCGGCACGACAAGTATGCGGAAAATTCCATCCGAGATGAAGCTTCCCGGTGCCACCGGCCGGAGTCGGTGCAAAGTAGGTCTTGACCTGGATCGTCGCAGCAGTCGTCGTGCCCGGCACGTACATCACCAGGTCGATACCTGAGTCGGTCGCCATGCGGGCACTGTCGATGCCGTGCTTGAGCAATCCGTACTGGACCAGAAGCTCGCCAGCGGCTCCGATAGCTAGTGTCTGCAACTTCGTCTGTGTGGTCAGATCATCGCCGCTTGTGCCAGTCATGTAGGTAACCTCCGCCATTGAAATAAGGCGCCGACACCCGGCTCAACCACCGGCCGCCGACCGATACACCAGTTCCGGTGGAACGCTCCCCGGCAGGAGCACACACGCACGGGCGGTAACCCGTGGGCACCTCTCGGCGCCGAGAATCGGTAGAGACCCAGATGCCGTCGCATGCGTGGACGATTCAGCCTTCCGTCGTCAGGTTGTAGATGACTTCGGGGCTCTGATCCGGTCCTGGTGGGTGGGCCACGAGGAAGTCTCGAATAGCAGCGCTGATCGGCATCCCTTGGGGAATCTCAGCGGTGCGCAGCCGGCCATGAAGTCGGACTCGCTCACAGTTCTTCTCCCGTCGCTCAACATTGACAGCGCCAGCGTAGGAGAACGGCCCGCGCCGGAATCAGAGGCTCAACCTCACAGTTCTCGTGCGGGCCACCCCGCGCGAGAGCAGTCCGGTGAACCGCCGCCAGCGAGTTGCTCGGCGCCTGGTCGCGGTCGTGGACCGCCCCCACGCTGACGTCACTTGCCAGATATGGCGGATCCGGGCAGTCGCGGCGGCCTCGCAGCGCCCACCCTGGCATTGCGGCGGATGCGCGAGCAAATCGGCGACCCGGCGCCTTACCAGCGCCACGGTGATCGGCTCGCCGGGCTTGGGGGGTGACGAGCGGGGCTGCGGGCACCTCCATGGTGGGGGGCCGTACGCGGAAGGGCGAACGCGGCGCCCGCAAAGAGGACTGTTCGCATTCCGAGCATCGGATGTGGCTGTCGCGTGCCGGTGGCAGCATGTGCATGTGACCACGACGACGCTTTCCTGGGAT
>NZ_JBKQTQ010000149.1:0-9596 GCF_052143115.1 Mycobacterium sp. | reverse complement strand
CGCGATCCCCAACACCCGGCTAGTCGACGGCCTCGAAGGACCATAGAGCCACGGCGTCGACGAGGCGACCACCACACCATTTTCAGCCCGGAACGGGCGTCCCACCACGGACACTTTGGCTAGTCGGCCACAAATACCGGCTCGAGCTGGTCTGTCCGCACGGCTGATCGTGCCCTAGATGCCGCCCCGGGACACCAGCTGCCCGGCGATGACGTTGCGTTGGATTTCGTTGGTGCCTTCGCCGACGATCATCAGCGGGGCGTCGCGGAAGTAGCGCTCGACGTCGTATTCGGTGGAGTAGCCGTAGCCGCCGTGGATGCGTACCGCGCTGAGCGCGATCTCCATCGCCACCTCGGATGCGAACAGCTTGGCCATCCCGGCCTCCATGTCGCAACGCTCGCCACTGTCGTAGCGCTCGGCGGCGTAACGGGTGAGCTGACGGGCGGCGGTGAGTTTGGTCGCCATGTCGGCCAGGTAATTCCCGACGGCCTGATGCTTCCAGATCGGCTGGCCGAAACTCTCGCGCTGCTGCGCGTAGGCCAGCGCATCCTCCAGCGCCGCGGTCGCGACTCCGAGCGCACGCGATGCGACCTGAATACGGCCGGTCTCAAGGCCTTTCATCATCTGCGAAAAACCCTTGCCCGCTTCGCCGCCGAGAATCGCCGATGCCGGCACCCGGTAGCCGTCGAACGACAGCTCGCAGGTCTCTACCCCCTTGTAGCCCAGCTTGGGTAGATCCCGCGACACCGTGAGCCCCGGGCCGTGCTCCACCAAAAGCACCGAAATGCCTTTGTGGCGCGGCCTGGCAGCCGGGTCGGTCTTGCACAGCAGGGCGATCAACCCCGAACGCCGGGCATTGCTGATCCACGTCTTGGACCCGTTGACCACCAGATGCTCCGCACCGTCAGGCAACGCGGTGGTCGACATGTTCTGCAGATCACTGCCACCACCGGGCTCCGTCAGCGCCATGGTGGCCCGCAGCTCACCCGTGGCCATCAACGGCAAATACTGCCGCTTCTGCTCCGCAGTGCCGAACAGGGCCAGCAGCTTGGCCACCACGGTGTGCCCACCCATCGCGCCGGCCAGACTCATCCAGCCGCGCGCCAACTCCTGAGTCACCAGCACATAACACGGCATCGACACCGGGGTACCGCCGAACTCCTCGGGGACGGCCAGCCCATAGATACCGATGCGCTTCATCTGCTCAATCCACGCTTCGGGATACTCATTGCCATGCTCTCGCTCACGGACCGTCGGCTTGACCTCTTTGTCGACAAACTGACGCACCGTCTCGACCAGCATCTCCTCGTCGTCATTCAGCCCCATAGCCATACGGCAATGTTGGCATGCCCCGAAACCTGGCAGCGATGACCGGCCCCTACTTCGACGACTTGCGGACCGGCCAGGTCTTCGCCGCCGCGCCCGCGATGACGCTGACCTCAGGGCTGGCCACCGTGCACCAGAGCATCCTCGGCGACCGGTTGCGGTTGCCGCTGGATGCCGAGCTGTCGGCGGCGGTCACCGGGTCGACCGCACCGCTGGCCCATCCCGGCCTGGTTTGCGACGTCGCGATCGGCCAGTCGACGCTGGTGACCCAGCACGTCAAAGCCAACCTGTTCTACCGCGGGCTGGTGTTCTATCGATTCCCGGTCATCGGTGACACCCTGTTCACCCGCACCGAGGTGGTGGGCTTGAAGAAGAACTCGGCCAAGCCGGACAGGGCACCCACCGGGTTGGTGGCGTTGCGGATGACCACCATCGACCAGGCCGACCGGCTGATCCTCGACTTCTACCGCTGCGCGATGCTGCCGCTGAGTCCGGGTGCCGGCCCGAACGACGCGGATCACGCCGACGACCTATCGAAAGTCGGTGCCGATCTGGCCCCGCCGGCGTCGGCTGTCGACGAGTGGGACGGCGACGTGTTCCGTGAGCGCATCCCCGGACCGCATTTCGATACCGATCTGGCGGGCACGGTGTTGCAGAGCAGTGCCGATGTGGTCAGCAGTGCACCAGAACTGGCCCGTCTGACCCTGAATATTGCTGCCGTTCACCACGATTCACGCATCGGGGGACGTCGGTTGGTCTACGGCGGGCACACCATCGGGCTGGCGCTGGCCCAAGCCAGTCGGCTATTGCCCAATTTGGCGACGGTGCTCGGTTGGCGGTCCTGCGACCACACCGCTCCGGTGTACGAGGGTGACACCCTCTACAGCGAGTTGCACATCGACTCCGCCGAACCCACTGACAACGGCGGGGTGCTGGGACTGCGATCGTTGGTGTACGCCGTCAGCGACACGCACGATGACCCCCCGTGGCAGGTGCTGGACTGGCGTTTTACCGTCCTGCAGTTCTAAGCCGCTGACCGGCGGCGCGCACAATGGTGAGCGTGGACGCGTCGTTGAACTGGGCGGACGCCGGGCTGGCCTATTTGACAGGTGAGCCGGATGGACAGCCGGACTTCTCACGCGCTGCGGTGCTGGCCGAAGCCCGACGGGTGGGCGCCGATATCGCCCGGTTGTTAGGTGTCGAGGTGGACGCCGCCACCATGCTGGCCGGCCGTGCGGCGATCCTCGGCCTGACCCGTCGGGGCCGCGTCTCGGCGGGCGGCGCTACCCGACTGCTGGCCACCGCGGACGGTTGGTGTGCGATCGCGCTGCCGCGCGCGGATGACATTGCGACACTGCCGGCGCTGCTGGAAGCCGACAAGGTTCCCGGCGACCCGTGGATGGCGCTTTCTGGTTGGGCAGCAACGCGTTCGACCGAAGCCGTGGTTGCCCGCGGCCAGCTGCTGGATATCGCCGTAGCGGGACTGGGGGAAGTGTGCGCGGAGCCGCCGACGGTGCGACGGTGTCGCAGCCATGCCGGGCCGCGGCGGGTGGACGGGTTGCTGGTGGCCGACGTGTCGTCGTTGTGGGCGGGACCGTTGTGCGCGCAGTTACTGGCTCGCGCGGGCGCCGTCGTCGTCAAGGTGGAAAGCCCGAGCCGACCCGACGGCACCCGTGCTGGCGAGCCCGCCTTCTTCGATTGGATGAATTTTGGAAAGCTCTCCTACGCCGTCGATTTCGACAACGACACCGACGCGCTGCGCCGGCTGCTCACCGCCGCCGACATCGTTATCGAGGGCTCCCGTCCCGCGGCACTGCGGCGCCGCCAGTTGAGCGCCGACGACGTGCCCGCCCGGCCGGGACGAATCTGGTTGCGCATCAAGGGTTACCGCGGTCAGCCGTACCGCTCGGCATTCGGCGACGACGCCGCCGTGGCGGGTGGCCTGGTCGGCGCCGGCACGCACGGACCGGTGTTCTGCGCCGACGCGATCGCCGACCCGTTGACCGGACTGGAGGCGGCGCGAGCGGTGGGGCAGTCGGTGCGCCGCGGCGGCGGGGAGGTCATCGACGTGTCGATGGCGCAGGTCGCGGCGAGATATGCCGCGCTGCCGCGGACGTTACGGACTTCCGCTATGCCTGTCGACCGGCCCCGGCAACCGCCACCCGGCCCGGCGGCGTCGCCGCTGGGCGCCGACAACGCCGCAGTGCGCCACATTGTGTCCGAGAGACTCTGTGCACCATGCTGATTCAGCGTGCAACGACACTGGACGGTGCGGTCGTCGACTTGCGGGTGGGGGCACAGATCGGCGACGTGGCCGAGACATTGGCGCCGTGGAGCGGCGAGGACGTGTTCGACGCCGCCGGCGGAACCGTGTTGCCCGGGCTGCACGATCACCACGTGCACCTGCACTCCGCGGCGGCCGTCGAAACCTCGGTTCCGGTCGGGCCGCCGCAGGTACGCAACCGTGTGGCGCTGGCGACCGTGCTGGCCAGCGCCGAGCCCGGCGAAGACGGCTGGATCCGCGCCGTCGGCTACCACGATTCGGTTGCCGGACCGCTGGACCGGGCGGCGCTGGACGCGATGGTCCCGACCGTGCCGCTGCGCATGCAGCACCGCAGCGGCGTGCTGTGGATCCTCAACTCGGCGGGTTTGGTGCGGGTCGGTCTGGCCGGGCATCCCGATGGGCGGTTGCGCAGTGCCGACTCCTGGTCGGCTGCGCTGACCCGCGGCGCAACCAATCTGGCCGGCCTCAGTGATCGGCTGAGCCGCTACGGAGTCACCGGAATCACGGATGCCACGCCGGATCTCGATGTGGGCGATGTGGTGCGGTTGGCCGAACTGCACCGGCGCGGCGAACTGCGTCAACAGGTGTACTGCCTGGCGCCCGGCAAGCGCATCCTGCACGACGACGACCTGAACCTCGACCACCTCGCCGCGTGGATCGCCGACCGGCACCGCTGCGGCGCGCCGGTCGCCATCCACTGCGTGACCGCGGCCCAGCTGGTGGTGACGATCGCCGCGCTGCGCCAAGCCGGCACACACCCGCGCGACCGCATCGAACACGCCGCCGTGGCGCCGCCGGACTGCCTGACCGACCTCGCCGAACTCGCGGTGACCGTGATAACCCAGCCCAACTTCGTCGCCGAGCGCGGCGATCAGTACCTCGACGAGGTTCCCGCCGCCGAGCACGACCAACTCTGGCGGGTGGCGTCGCTGCTTCGGGCCGACGTGCCGGTCGCCTTGTCCACCGATATGCCGTTCGGCCAGCCTGACCCGTGGGCGGCCATGCGGGCGGCGGTGCACCGCACCACGCCGAGCGGAGCCGTGCTGGGTAACGACGAACGCGTCTCGGCGCGAACGGCTTTGACGATGTTCTTTGGTTTACCCGAGCAACCCACCCGGGCGCGAACTCTGCAACCGGGAGAGCCGGGGGACCTCTGCGTGCTGAGCGTACCGCCCGAAACGGCACTGGCCGAACTGGACGCCGGGATGGTCGCCGCGACGGCCATCGGCGGCGAAATCGCCTACGCGGCCAGGTGAATCAGGATATTTCTTCGGCCAGGTAGCGCTGCAACGTGGGCGCCACCGCGTCAACCAACGTGTCGACATCCATGGAGGCGATCGGCTCGACCCGCACCCCGTAGCGCATGATGCTCACACCGACCACTTGAGAGGCGCACAGCGAGGCGCGAAAGGTTATTTGGTCGGCCCCCAGCGCCTTGAGCAGCGGGTCGAAGACCGGGCCGATGAACAGACCCTGGGCGATATCAACCGTCTTGGCCAGGCCCGCCGTGGCGATCGCACTGGCCGCGAATGGCCCGCCACCGGTGGCATCCCACGTGGTGATCAGCATCTGCAGCGTTCGTCGGCCCGCTTGGTTCACGCCTCCGCGGATGATCCGGTCGATGAAATCCGGCGTCCCTAATGGCAGACGCAGCTTACGAGCCACCGGGTCAAGAATCCCCCGCGACGGCTTTTCGTGACCGGCCACCCTGCCAGGATGGCCGCAACATCGACGAAGTTCAAGCATCGACGCGGGCGCGTCGCCGCGGGCCAAATCAGTGCGGCAGATCCCGGAACGGTGTATTGCGATACGGCTCAGGTTCTTTCGGCAGTCCGAGTACGCGCTCGCCGATGATGTTGCGTTGAATCTGATCGGTCCCACCGCCGATCGAGGTGAAGTAGGCGTTCATCGTCCGGAATGTCACCGCGTCACCGATGGGATTCTCCGGTCCGGCCAGCATGGCTTCGGCGCCGACGATTTCGGTTTCGACGCGGGCCGTCTCGTGCAGGATCCGCGACATCGCGATCTTGCCGAGCGCCATCAGTGTCGCCGCCTCGCCGCGATCGACGGCGGCCTTCGAGCGCTGGGTGTTCCAGCGGTTGACCGTGGCCATCGCGTCGACCCGGGCAATCTGCTGACGAATGTATGGATCGTCCAGCCGGGCGGCTTCCCGCGCCAATTCGACCAGAAGGTTGGCCTTTTCGGGTCGGGGCCGTGTGCTGTCCTTGGCGGTGCGAGCCAGATCGCCCATGAACCGGCGCTCATACCCGAGCGCGATCTGCAGCACCGACCAGCCGGCGTTCAGCTCGCCGACCAAGTTCTCGGCGGGAACGCGGGCGTCTTCGATGAAGACCTCGTTGAACTCCGATTCGCCGGTGATCTGGTGGATGGGCCGGATTTCCACGCCGGGCTGACGCATCGGCAACATAAAGAAGCTGATGCCCTGGTGTTTAGGCACGTCCCAGTTGGTCCGCGCCACCAGCATGCCGTAGTCGGCGGTTTTGGCGAACGACGTCCACACCTTCTGGCCATTGACCACCCACTCGTCACCGTGGCGTTCGGCGCGGGTGCGCAGGCCGGCCAGATCCGATCCCGCACCGGGCTCGCTGTAGAGCAGGCACCACTTGCTCTCGCCACGTATTGACGGCGGAATCAGCCGTCGCTTCTGCTGGTCGGTTCCGGCGTCGTGCAGGGTACAGGCAAACAGGTTCGCGCGGTCGTGGCCGCAGCCGGAGGCACCGGCAGCTGCGAATTCCGCAGCGACGAGGCGCGATTGGGCATCCGAGAGACCGCGGCCGTACCACTCTGGTTCCCAACTGGGCACCGCCCATCCGGCGTCGACGACAAGCTGGGCCCACGCCGCGCGATCGATTCCGGGAATCCAGTTGGCCGCCAACCAGTCTCGGACTTCGTCGCGCAGTTCATCGTCGGTTAAGCGTCGCTGCTCAGCATCGCTTCGCTCTGCATCGTCGCCGACGCGGTCGGTCATCGCTCATGCCCCGATCTGCCGCAGGTAGCGTTCCCGGTGCCACGATGGGCTGCCCAGCAGCTGGGCGTCGCTGCGGGCCCGACGCAAATACAGGTGCGCCGGATGCTCCCAGGTGAATGCGATGCCGCCGTGTACCTGGATGTTGGTCGCAGCGACGAAGACGAATGCGTCCGAGCAATACGCCTGCGCCAGTGCAAGATCCGCGATGCGCGAGGGCGCTTGCTCGGTGAATGATCCGGCGACGTAGCGCGCCGCGGACACCGCCGACTCGGCCTCCAGCAGCATGTCGGCGCACATGTGCTTGACCGCCTGGAAGCTGCCGATTGCACGGCCGAACTGGTAGCGGGTCTTGGCGTACTCGGCGGCCATCTCGACTGCGCGCCGCGCACCGCCGGCCTGCTCGCTGACCAATGCCACCGCCGAGCGGTCCAGCGCTGCGGTGAAGACCTCGACGCCGGCACCCAGCCGTCCGACCAGGCGCGCAGGGGTGTCGACGAACTGCAGGCGGCACTGCTTACGGGTGGGGTCCACCGTGGTCAGCGGTCTGATGTCCAAGCCGGCAGCACCGGCGTCGACGGCGAATACGGCAGGCCCCGCGTCGGTTCCGGCCAGCACATACAACAGGTCCGCCGACTGCCCGTCGAGCACGAAGTGCTTATAGCCGGTGACATGCCAGGCGTCGCCGATGGCGCCCGCAGACGTGACGATCGTCGCCGGCAACCGAGCCGAGTCGTCCTCAGCGAAGGCAACACTGGCGATCAGCTCACCTGCTGCGATCCGAGGCAGCACCGCGGCGCATTCGGCCGCGTCGCCGGCTGCGGCCAGCAGGCTGGGCACCAGCACCGCTGTCGACAGGAACGGGCTGACCAGCAGCACCCGGCCCATCTCTTCCATCGCGATGCCCATTTCCACCGGGCCTGCACCGGCGCCGCCGTATTCCTCGGTGATCAGTAATCCGGTCAGCCCCATGGCCGCCAGGTCCTGCCACACCTTCGGGTCAAGACCGGTGTCGGTCGCCATCAGCGTCCGCACCTGCGCTTCGCTGGAGTGTCGCGTCATCAAGTCAGCGACCGCGTCGCGCAGCGCCCGCTGTTCGTCGCTCACCGCGAATGGTGCGCTGGTGCGCATAGCCGCCGGTCAGCCCGTCGGAGCAAGGGCGCTGCGCAGGCTCGCGCACTGGCTGGCGAAAAACGACCGTGACACAGCAGCTTTCGGCACCACCTGGTCGAAACCGTGGAAAGCTCCAGGGACCACCTCGACCTGGCACGGCACCCCGGCCGCGGTGAGGCGCTCGGCGTAAGCGAGGTCCTCGTCGTGGAACAGATCGTTGGTGCCGACGCCGATCCACGCCGGGGGCAGCCCGGCCAGATCGTCGCGGCGCGCCGGAACCGCGACCTGCGGGTCGGCAGTACCGAGGTACGACGCCCAGCCGAAGCGATTGCTTTTCGGGCTCCACAGCCGATAGTTCGGACTTTTCGGCCCCGACCCGCTGCGGTCGTCGAGCATCGGGTAGGCCAGCAGCTGCAGCACCGGCGTGACGTCCCCGCGATCGCGTGCCAGCAATGCCAGCGCAGCTGCCAGCCCGCCGCCGGCACTGGCGCCGCCGATCGCCAGCCGTGCTGGGTCGACGGCGGGCAGACCGGCCAGCCAGGTCAGCGCGGAATAGCAGTCCTCCAGCGGTGCGGGGTAGGGATGTTCGGGCGCCAGCCGGTAGTCCACCGCCGCGACCGTGATGCCCAACTCCCGGGTGAAGCGCCGGCACAGCGCGTCGTCTTGCTGCGCGGTGCCCATCACATAACCGCCGCCATGGACCCACAGCATTGCGGGTGTGGGTTGGCTGACGTCGATCGGTCGGTGCAGCCGCACACCGACACCGGAGCCCAGAATCAGCACCTCGAGGCCGTCGTGGCTCTTGCTGCGCTGCAGGCCGCTCAGCGCCCGGATGAGCCGCAGACTCCGCGGGCCGATCATTGTCCGGGGCGCGAGGCGGGCGACTCTGCGGAGATCAGGGTGGAAATCGGTGCTCGGCATCCGTCCAGTATCGCCAACGAGAACCGGCCCTATGCCCCGGGCTCCGCCGTTGACGGCGAAGACATACGTGTGTCCGAATGACGAGGGTTTCCAGGTGTTGGCTTGCCGCGGCGGCACCCTCGCTGCGCGTAGTGTCGATTTGGTGACGTCAGCGGATGTGTGATCACCGGGAGTGTCGGTGTGACATGTGGTATCGGTGACATGGGGTAGCGACCTGATCGCCGGTCCGGTAACCCAGATGGTCGCGACCGCGCGGACCGGTATCGAGGTGCTGCGGTTCGGTGGCCTTCAGACCGGATCCCGTCCGTCGCCGTTTCAGATCATGGAGCGGTGCGACATGTACCGGCTACGACGCTACTTCCCCGACGGCGCAAATGATCCGTCACGGCCGCCGGTAGTACTTGTGCCGCCGATGATGATGTCGGCCAACGTGTTCGACGTCACCAGAGACCAGGGTGCGGTCGGAGTCCTGCATGATCTCGGTGTGGACCCGTGGGTGGTGGACTTCGGCTCACCGGACCGGGAAACCGGTGGGCTCGAACGCACGTTGAGCGACCATGTCGTCGCGCTGAGCCGGGTCATCGACTCGGTACACGCACACACCGGCCGCGAGGTGCATTTGGCGGGCTACTCGCAGGGCGGCATGTTCTGCTATCAAACCGCGGCTTACCGACGTTCCGAGGGCCTGGCCAGCGTCATTACATTCGGCGCCGCCGTAGATTCGCTCAGCGGTCTGCCGTTCGGAATTCCCGCGGCCCTGGCGGGCCGCGGCGCCCAGCTGATCGCCGATCACGTCTTCAACCGTCTCTCGGTGTCCGGATGGATGGCCCGCACCGGGTTTCAACTTCTGGACCCGATCAAGACGGTCCGGGCGAGGTGGGACTTTCTACGGCAACTCCATGACCGAGAGGCGTTGCTGCCCAGGGAACAGCAACGCCGCTTCCTCGAGGTGGAGGGCTGGGTGGC
>NZ_JBKQTQ010000148.1:0-6638 GCF_052143115.1 Mycobacterium sp. | reverse complement strand
ACAATAGAGTGTCACCCGACGACTACTCCGCAGGGGGCAATTGCCGTGGGCCGTCAGCCGCACGGACCTCACGTGGTCCGTCGCGTTCGGCCAGACTGTGCTGTGGCTCACGCAAACTCGGCCCTAGCGGGAGGCCGTCCGCGCGCTCAGCGGATGGCCGATGTGACGACACCGATTGTGCCGCAACGTGGTGCGCCGCGAGGTCGCGATCGTCCGCGGACTCGATAGCAGCCGATGCGGGTAAAGACTCCTGGTTGACACTTTCCTCGGTATTGACGACGATCTTGCGAGTGCGCTTGAGCGCGAAGGTGATCTCCTCGACCTCCTCGAATACCTGACGCGCGGTTCGCAACGGGTGAGTCGAGGTGTCGATCGCGCGGGCAACAAACCCCGGAACCAGCGGACGAATCCAGCGAGCGGCGGCTTTGGTGACATCCGGAATGATCGGAATCGCCGGAGTGGCGGGCACGTCGGGTGGTTCAACCGTCGCGGGCAGGTTCGGTGTCTCGGCCGCATCGGCTTTCGGCGCGGCCTCGGGCAATTCGGTCGCCGCATGACTCGCGGCCTCCGCCTCAGCGGCGATCGGCAGGTAGATGTGTTCCACTAGCGGTTCCGCCACCGGCTCAGCGATCTGTTTCGGGCCCTCGAGCGCGGCGTCCACTCGCTGGCGAAGCTGTGCACGGTCGATCTCGGTCTGTGCCTCGACGGCCAGTCGGGCTTGGACGAGTTGTTGCTCGGCCCACATGGTTTCGGCGGCCGCACGCACCTCGGCGCGTTTGACTGCGATCGCCGTCTCCGCCTCCAGCTCGGCGCGTTCGCGTTCGGCACGGGCTCTCGCGTGGCGATCATGGGTCGTTTCGCCCCGCCACAGTCGCAGGATTAAAGGCAGCAGGCTCAGCAATGTGAAGAACGCGATCGTGAGCAGGCGCAGCATTAGTGCGCCGGCACTGGCCAATGTCAGGTCCTGCATGGCGAGCCACCGCGCCCCCAAGCCATGATCGACCTCCGCGGCCGCGGATTGATGCGCTTTGGACAGGGCCCGCTCGCCGTCGCCGATTTTCAAGTCCAACTCAGCAGCTTGGCGATCGCGAGCGGCGACGGCGGCGTCCAGCTCCCGCTGAGAATCTGCGAGAAGCTGGTTGGCCGTTCGGGTTTCGGGCCCGGAACCGGGCACGCCGGTGATGCGGGTCTGCGGGCAGGCCGGGGTGGGATGGTATTCGCAGCGCGCGACCTCTAGTGCCTGATCGCGGTGGATGCGTGCGGTGTCAACGGCCTTGTCGAGCGCGACCCGGGTGTCGCGCATTTGCGCCAGGCTCGTTGATGCCTGCGCGACCGCCGGCGCCGAATCGGCATTGCGTGCGCCCTGCAGCTCGAGCTGACGGTCGATCGACCCGGAGAACACCGCCAGGGCGGCGAACTCGCCCACAACCATGCCGACGGCAACCGCCACCAGTGCGCGTCCCACGATTCCGCGTACCCCGCGCAGCGGTCCGCTGGCAATCCCGCGGGTGATCGCGCCCACCAGCAGGCCGAACACCAGGGTGAACGGCATCACGGCCAGCACTGGCCAGCGTGCCGCTTCCAGGATGTCGACTGTTGTCACCAGCCAGGCCAGCGCGGCATTGAGGATCACAACAACACCGGCGATCGCGTGCGCAGAGCGCTCGTGATGCTCGTCGAGTTCGCGGCGCTCTCCGCCACCGACCCAGGTGAGCAAGGCCGCGATCTGAGAGCCGCGGGTTCGCGGCTCGGTCACTTTATGGGCGCACATCGGACTGAAAACACCTCCAGGTTCTGCCAGCCTGACAGGCCAGGGCCGGGATACCGAATCGGCGGGATGGATATGTGGCGCGATTAACAACGCGACGGGAATCGCCCAGCCCGGTTCGCGCCGGTGCGATGGCTGAATTCTTGCATAACCGCTGCCGTGCAGGCTGCCAGCGTCGTACGTTTCTCTACCGAGATTGATGGGTAGCTTCCTGGCGAAGGGCAGCGGGCAAAGGGGCGCGGTGTGACATTGCGGCGGTTGGTCCTGGTGGTGGGGGCGGTGGTCCTGGTCGTGGGGATCATCGGGTTGTTGGTGCCGGTTTCGGTTTCGGACGGAAACGGCGGCAGCCTCGGATGCGGGAACGCCGCGATCTCGGACCTGTCCAACGCTCGCGAAGCGAATAACACGTCGGTGGCGAACATTCCGATCCTCAACCAGATCGTCCCGCACACCGATTTTGTGGCCGAATGCCAGTCCGCCCTCTCCGGTCCGCGGTCGTGGACGATTCCGGGGGCCGTGATCGGTGCGATCGCTGTGGTCGCAGCATTTTTCGTGCGTGGCGGCCGATTAGCGGGGTCGGCCGGTTTCTGACGCCTCCGGCCGACACGATCGGATCAGCCGCAGTGTCGGAAGGCGACGTGAGACGGTATTCACTTATGCAGGGCTACGACTACGTGAGCTACGAGGATTTTGGGCGGCGATTCTTCGAAGTGGCCGTGACGGAGGAACGGGTCGGCGCCGCGTTCGCCGCGTTCGCCGGCAACGAGTTCGACATGGAACCGATTGCGCAGGGGCCGGGCAAGATCGCCAAAGTCAGCGCCAAAGTCGCTATCAAGGAGCCGCAGGTCAGCCGTAACGTCGCCGACAGCATCACTTTCGATATTCACATCCCACTTGTGATCGATCTGCTCCTTGACCTACGTCTGGACAAGCAGCGGTTCCGGGTTGACGGCGATATCGCGTTGAACGCGACCGCGCGCGCGGCCGAACCGCTGCTGCTGATCGTCGACGTGGCCAAGCCACGGCCGTCGGATATCACCGTCCACGTGTCGTCGACAAGCATCCGCGGCGAGGTGTTGCGCATCATCGCCGGGGTCGACGGGGAGATCCGGCGCTTTATCGCCCACTACGTCAGTGAGGAAATCGATTCGCCGCAATCGCAAAAGGCACAAGTCATCGACGTGGCAGAGCAACTCGATCAGACCTGGACCGGCATCTGACCGCCGGCCGATAGGTGCCGAGGCACGGTTTATCGCGCGACCGCGCCCGGGTATGTAAGCCCGGTGGCGCGAGTAGACGTTTCGACGTCGTCCGATCTATCGCCGGACTCCGCGTGGAAACTGGCGTGCGACCTGAACCGGTTCGGTGACTGGATGACGATTTTCGCGGGCTGGCGCGGTCCGGTTCCTTCTAAAGTCGAGAAGGGCACACGGGTGTCGTCGTGCATCAAGGTGAAGGGTTTTCGCAACGTCATTCATTGGACGGTTACGCGGTATGACGAGCCGAAGGCGATCGAGTTGTCCGGCCGCGGCCGTGGCGGGATCCGGATTGCGGTAGCGATGACAGTCACCGACAACCATCCCGGGTCGACCTTTAATATGACCGCCGACTTGACCGGCGGTGTCCTCAACGGGCCAATCGGGCGACTCGTCGCGAGGATCGTCAGGTCCGATGTTCACAAGTCGGTGTACAACCTGGCCGCCTTGCAATGACTCCCGCGAACCGAAGGCGCGTCCGCTCATTCTGTCCCGCCGTCGTGGGCGTTTTTCCATTCCCGTTGGACTTGGCGGATCCGTCTCGATTCCATGCCCAGCCAGGCGAAGCCCGCGCCAGTCGCGAGCAAAGCGACGGCGACCGCGCCGACTCCGATCGCGACCTGTTTCTGGGCGAAGCTGGCCACGCAAACCATGAATGCCAGCGCGCCGGCGGCCAACAGAACAAACCCTGGCGTCTTCACGCCGTTCTTCATCGATTCGCCGGCGCGTGGCTCTGTGGTCCGGTGATGGTCAATCGGGTCGCGCGAGGTGTCTCCCATCCAGATCTACTACCCGGATCCTGGAGCGAAAAAACGGCTTTGCAACTAGCCGGAGGCGGGGGCGACGAAACCGGCTAACAGGGTGCGCATGGACTGCGCGACCGCATGCCTGGTTCCGACGGGATCCTGCGAATTGGCGATCAGCATCGCGCCGCGAGTCAGCGCACCCAGCAGCAGCCGGGTGACGGTCTCCGGATCGTCGACGCGCAGGGCGCCGGCTTCGGTTGCGGCCCGAAGCGCCGCAACGATGACTGCGAATGCGTAGCGCTCATCCAGTTCGGTGAAGCGTGCCGGGCCCAGCACCGCGGGGCCGTCCAGAATGAGGATGCGCTGTAAGTCTGACTCCAATACGGCGTCGAGGAACGCCTCGAAGCCGCGTGCCAGCCCGTCGAGGTCATCCGTTGCCTCCTGGGCGGCTGCCATCGACGCGGCCATCAGTTCGGTGTGGGCATGCACGAAAACCGCCTCGAAAAGTGCGGTCTTGGTGGGGAAGTGGTGATAGAGCGCGCCGGTCGTGACTCGGGCGGCGCGCGCCAAATCCTCCACCGAAGTCTGTCGAAATCCCTTCTGGCCGAACAACTCCCGGCCTGCGTGAACCAGCGACTCCCGGGTCTGCGCAACCTGCTGGGCACGCAGCGACGACGACTGCGGTGTCGACTCGGACATGCCCCTCACTCCCGTGCACGCGGATCGTTCCAGCGTATTGACATAGTAGCGCTATGTGGCATAGTGGCACTATCTCAAAACCAACCAGACGGAAGGATGCTCCCGATGAAAACTGTCCCAACCGCGTCCGCGGGACCCGTCGACGATGTCCGGCGGGCCGACCCTGCAGCCAGGGCCGCACTTGCCGATGCCGTCGCCCGCAGCACGCAACTCTGGCGCAGCATCGGCCAATCGACAGCCCCGGTACCGGGGCTCGCTTGGACAGCCGGCCAGACGGCGGCGCACGTGGTCGGTGACATGCGTGAATACACCGAGGTGCTGACCAGACATGTGAACGGCGACCACGCCGCGATCAACGTTCCAGACGGATCACCGGCATGGGCCAGGACTGCGGTCAACGACCAGCACTTGATTGACGTTGCCGAGCGTGACCTGCGCCGACTCGCCGACATGCTGGAGGAGACCGCCGCGCGCTACCTTGCTGTCGCCTCTGCCGTTGACACGTCCGAACCCGCCGCGATCCTCACGGCCGACGGTTTGGTTCTCGAACCGGCCGTGATGACCTGCTTGCTATTGGGGGAGCAGCTGGTTCACGGCCTGGATATCGCGCGCGGCGCGCATCGGTCGTGGAGCATCAGCCGCGATGACGCCCTGCTGGTCATACCTGCCGTGCTTACGCTCGCGCCGAAATACCTGATGCCCTCGCGGACGAAGAATCTCAACATCAGTTTTGAACTGCGCATGCGCGGCGGGCGGCCCTACCGGATGGCGATCGCGAACGGCAACGGTGTCGTCACCGCGGCAGGGGAGAAGGCCGACTGTGTGATCACCGCCGACCCCGTTGCGTTCCTGCTGGTCGGATTCGGTCGAGTGTCGCAATTCCCCGCGCTTCTCCGCGGCAAACTGCGGGCGGGCGGGCGAAAGCCGTGGTTGGCCGCCAAGTTTGGCACCCTGCTGGCCAGCCCGTAGCGGCGCGCTACAGATCGAGGGTGAGCTGCTGTCCTCCTGCGGCGCGCGAAATGCACACCAGCATCATTCCGTTGGCCCGCTCGGGCTCGGTGAGCAGCGTGTCGCGGTGGTCGACGCAGCCGTCGAGCACCCGGGTGCGGCAGGTCCCGCAGAAGCCCTGACGGCAGGAGTACGGCGGCCAGACATCTGCTCGCTGCAGCGCCGATAGCAGTGTCTCTTCGGCGCCGACCTGCACCGTGGTGCCTGTCGAGGCGATGCGGACGGTGAACTCCTCGCCGTCGATCACCGGCGGCGCCGCAAAACGCTCGAAATGCAACTCGACGTTGTCGCGGCCCGCGAGCTGAGCACGAATCGCCGTCAACATCGGCGCGGGTCCACAGGCGTATACCGCCGTGCCGTCGGGGCAGTCACTCAGCAGCTGAGCCGCCGTCGGGACGCCGTGCACATCGTCAGTCCGGATGTCAATGCGGTCGCGGAACTGCGCCATCTCGTCGAGGAAGGGCAGGCTGTCACGGCTGCGGCCGGCATAGACCATCGACCACTCGACACCGAGGCGCTCAACGTGGCGCATCATCGGCAGGATCGGCGTGATGCCGATGCCGGCGGCGACGAACAGCAAACGCTGCGTGGGCGATCCGTAACCGGGCACGGTCAACGGAAAGGCGTTGCGCGGTCCGTGCGTGGTGACCTGACTGCCGACACCTAAGACTTCGTGGACTTCGGCCGAGCCACCGCCGCCGCCGGGAATGCGGCGCACCGCGATCCGATAGCCGTCCGGGCTGGCTGGGTCGCCGCACAGCGAGTATTGCCGCACCCGCCCACTGGGCAGGTGGATGTCGACGTGTGCGCCGGGACGCCAGGGCGGGAGGGGCGCACCGTCGGCGCCGGCGAACGTCAGCGTCACCACGTCCTGATCGTGGGCGACCACCCTGCGACCCACCACCGTCAGCGTGATGCTGCGGTCGCGATGGGCCGGCGCCGTGACACGCCTGATCGATCCCGACAATGCCCACAGTGCGGTGACCGCGGCGTTGGCGAGACCAAGCAGCACGTCGTGCGACGAACGACCCGAGGCGCTTGGCGGCGCCTCCCGGAACCCGTCGAAGGCGCCCATCAAAGATGTGCTGCGCGCGCCGCCGGGGAACTAGCCAGATATGCCACAGCCTGCGCCGTCGAGCCCATCTCCTCCGGTGAGAAGCC
>NZ_JBKQTQ010000147.1:0-5183 GCF_052143115.1 Mycobacterium sp. | reverse complement strand
CGAGCACCTTCTTGGCGCGCGGAGTGAACGGGATGTGCCCCGACGGGGCCTGCTGGCCCTGGCCGATGATCTCCTCGACCTGGCTGCGGACGCCCTCCAGCGAGATGCCCAGCGACTCCAGCGACTTCGCCGCGACGCCTTCGCCCTCGTGAATCAGACCCAACAGGATGTGCTCAGTGCCGATGTAGTTGTGGTTGAGCATCCGGGCCTCTTCTTGCGCCAGGACGACCACCCTGCGGGCACGGTCGGTAAATCTTTCGAACATCGGCGGTTACCTGCTCTCCACTCACCATCGGGTACAACGGATGCGCGCGGAACCCGCCTCCCACTCTAATCCGAAGTTACGGCCGTGAAGTCGGGTGAAACCTTAGTTGTGCTGGGTTTTCGTGGTTTTCGGTGGTGGTTGTTCTGGCTACTGGAGGGTCAGTGGGATGGCGGCGCCGAGTAGTTGGAAGGCGTGGCGTTCGGTGTCGGTGGCCTGGGCGAGGATGGGCACCGAGGTGCCGGCCAAGCTGGAAGAGTTGCTGGCGGGCATCGGGGCCGCCATCGGCGCGGTCGGGGGCAGCTTCACGATGCGGTACACCACGGTTGCGGTCACTGCGGCGCGAACCGGTGTGGGTCGTGCATCGAGCGCTTCGTCAACGACCGGATCGTGCGGACCCTCCGGGCTTGCTCTCATAAGCTGCGAGTGTCACCAACGATCGGCGAGAGAGAAGCGCCATGGACATCAATCCGGAGGAGCTACTTACCCAAATCTGGACGGGCAATATCCCCGATGGCCTGCCCGCCACCCGAAACCTCTACCGCTTCATCGACACCAGACTTGCTAGTGGCGACTCGGTTGAAGAATTCGTCAAACTCAGCCTGGGATATCTGGCGGTGATCGAGACGCGACTGACGGCGCTCGAGAACGTGCTGGACCAGGACGCGCGCCTTCGCCAAGCGATCCAGGAGATCTTCCCGGAAGGGCTCTAGCTCCTCGCGGACGATCTCACGGATTCGGCCGTCCTCGGCAGCTTCTCGGTGGCTAGTCATCGTTCCGTGCCCTTCTGGCGACGCTGCGTCCTCCGACGCCGGGCCGAGCTGGCTCGCGGATTAAGAGGCCCGCACCACTAGCCGATCCCGCAGCCGTTGATTTGCAAGCCCCACAATTAGATTCAGGCCGATCCATCCAAACTTGCCTTTCATCGCCTCTAAGGCATGGCAGACCGTGGCTTGCTCGCCGTCTTTGAGGTTGACCACGGCGCAGGTACTCAGGGCCTCCTTGAAGTTGTCATCCGCCATGCTCGGTACTCCGAGACCGTCAATTCTCGTCCCCAGGCCGTTTTAATTGGCACGTTGCGGTCGAGGTAGTCGGCTTCGCCTAATCACACCGGGTTATGTCGCGATCGAGACGGCCCCGCGAGAGCTTGCTCACAAGGGCGCCCACCGCGGAGGCGACCAGCCGGGGAACGTCGCACCTCGGAAAATGATTGCCCGAAAACGCGATTCATAATCGGTTGGAAGTTGGCGTCAGCTGCTCGGCGTGTCGAGGTTCAGATCATCGTGTTACCTACCAAACGAACCGAAGCAACCGCCCCAGGACCGCCAACACTTCGCCGGCGGCCACCGAGAACCCGATGTGTACGCCAACTGGATCGTGCGGGCCGCTCAGCACCTGGTCTCGCAGTACGGCGTGCAGATCGCCGCGATCATCCCCGAGACCACTGAGCGGTGGGACGCCGAGGAGGCCAGCCGTCGCGCGGAACTTGCGCGTCGGGGCGAGGTCTACAGTTCATCCGGATCAACGGCACCCGTCGTCGGCGCACTGGCCGGGTTGATCATCTACACCGTCGCTGCGCTGCCGTTGAGGCAGAGCGCTAACCGAGTGCTTGCAAAAGTTAGCACCCGCGCGTAGAGTTCAGGACATCAGCACCGATGTCGTCGCTTCAAGCTGGTGAATCAGCCGAAGGACTCCGATCTTGCCGCCCTGGTGACTACCGCTTCAGACATCGACAGCTTCATCAGGACGCAGCGCGAGGCGGCGCAGGCATCGGTGCGGCAGTTGGCCGAAAGGCCGGTGCTCCGTCAGATCGAGCGCGGATTGCACAAACCCACTGCCGATGTGCTCAACCAGATCGCCAAGGCATTACCGGAATCCGCGGGTGCCATACGTGAGGCCGGAATCCTCGAGCCCACCGAAACCAGCGCGGCGCGCGACGCCATCATCACCGACACGCCGATCACCAAGCGGCGGAAGCAGGTTCTGCTCGACATCTACTCCTCGCTTCGCCAACAGAACGAAACTGCCCGTGAGAAGCCGGCAACTGCCTAACCGCCCCAAAAGTTCGCAATCCATATCACAACCGCACTGACTGATCGAAAGGAAGCACGACATGGCCGAGAAGAACCAACCCACCATCGACAACCTGAGGACCCCGCTGCTGGCCGCGATCGGCGCCGCCGACCTCGCCCTGGCCACCGTCAACGAGCTCGTCGCCAACCTGCGTGAGCGGGCCGGCGAAGCCACCGCCGACGCCAGCACCCGCGCCGACAAGACCCGGGAACGACTGAACACCCGCGTCGAGGAGACCCGGGAACGGCTCATGCGGCAGGAAGACCTGCCCAAGGAGTTCGGCGAGCTGCGCAAGCGGTTCACCAGAAAAGAACTGCGTGAGGCCGCCGAGAGGTACCTGGAGGCAGCGACCACCACGTACAACAACCTCGTCGAGCGCGGCGAGGCCGCTCTGGAGCGGCTGCGCAGCCAGCCGGCGTTCGAGGCCAACGTGGCCAAGGGCCAGGGCTACCTCGATGACGCCGTGGAGCGGACCGGGCACGCGCTCGACACCGTCGCCAGCCAGACCCGCGCGGCCGGCGAACGCGCCGCCAAGCTGATCGGTGTCGAGCTGCCGAAGAAGACCGAGGCCGCCGCGGCTTCGGTCAAGAAGGCCGCCAACAAGACGACCGCCAAGAAGCAGCCAGCCAAGAAGTTGTCTCGCACCCTCACCGCGAAGTAAGCGTCAAAGCAGCTCTCCACTGCCCCCGGAGGTAAGCGGAGTCGACGGCCAGGACGGTACCCGCACAGGCTTAAGGCTTAGAACCCGTGAGCCAGCTTGGGGGTACCGTCCTGTTCGTTCTGCAGATCGCCGCGGCGAAGCTGACCAAGCCGGTTTGGCTGATAATCCTGGGCGGAGCGGTGCTGTTGATTCCAAGAACAGATCACCCAAATTGGGAAAGAATCAAAACGGACGGGTACGACGTGGCGACACTATTACTCTTGCAGCGCGATTACCCTTGCAGCGCGTGCCGCCTTGGCGTGAGCAAGACGGTACGAATCGATGTCGATCTCGATGATGTTGCCGCCGAACGTAGTCCTCGCCTTGCGCATCGGTTCCCGCCAGGTCCGGCGGATAAGTGCCGGTCGGCGCCGTTCTGGCACGACCGCGTAGTTCTAGGATCCGCCACGAAGATGAGAAAAATGCTTCCGCCATTTCGATGAGAAATCTGCGAACGCGCAGCTAGAGGCCTCGCCGTCCGCCACGCTATTTGAGAACCTACACTGTAGACGGTATGGAGGCCAGCTGAGGCCGAAGGCCTCGGGCTGCAAAACGATTCGTGGGTTGTCAGTGTGGGTGAACACTCACGTTGGCAGAGCCACATTTGCAGATCAGGAGGCCTCCGGTGATTGTTCAGGGTACGAGTGTCGGATTGGACGTGCACGCGCTTTCGGTCGTCGCGCATGCCGTTGACGAGGAAACAGGCAAGATCGCGCGAGCACGATTATGCCCGGACCACGGTGAGGTGCTGGGCTGGTTGAACCATCTGCGGTCTCCGGTGCGGGTGACCTATGAGGCGGGCCCGACCGGGTTCGGCCTGGCACGGGCGATTACTGAGGCCGGGATGCAATGCCTGGTCGCGGCACCGTCGAAGTTGCAGCGCCCGGCTGGGGATCGGATCAAGACCGACGCCCGCGATGCAGCGCATCTGGCCCGCCTGCTGCGGCTCGGTGAGATCACCGAGGTGACGGTGCCCGAACGTGAGATCGAGGCGGTCCGCGATCTGGTCAGGGCCCGCGAAGACGCCCGCGCCGACCTGATGCGGGTGCGGCATCGCCTATCGAAACTACTTCTACGACAGGGGATCGTCTATTCGGGCGGTACACCATGGACCTGTAAGCACGAAGAATGGCTACGCCGGCAACGCTTCGCCGATACTCACCTCAAAGCGGCGTTCGACCATGGCTTCGATGCCGTGCTCGCGGCCACCGCGGCACGGGATCGCCTCGACGACCACATCCTGGAGGTGGCCGCCTCACCGCGGTTCGCCGACCTGGTCAACCGACTTGGCTGCTTACGCGGCATCTCGGCCCTGACCGGACTTGCCCTGACCGTCGAGATCGGAGACTGGACCCGATTCACCGGATCCACGATCGGCGCCTACGTCGGACTCGTGCCGAGCGAACACTCCTCGGGCACCTCACGCGTCCAAGGCTCAATCACCAAGGCGGGCAACACCCACGTACGACGACTCCTCATCGAATCTGCCTGGCATCACCGCAAGTCCTACAGCACCTCCGGGCCCTCGCTGCGGGCCCGCTGGACCAAAGTCGACCCAGCACTTCGGGCCCGCGGACACGCCGGCAACCGCCGCCTCAACGCACGGTGGCGCACCTTTACCGAACGCGGCAAGAACCCGATCGTCGCCAACGTCGCCGTTGCCCGCGAACTCTCCGGATGGTGCTGGTCCCTGGCGACCATGCAATAGCTGCGACACCCAAGACTTGGCTGGCCCGATGATCAGGCGTCGGCGCGGTGAGTGAACCAACCTGCGGAGAACCTATGAGCCACAACGCGATTAACGATCATCGTCCGTGATGCTCGACCGTAGACAGCAGTAACGTTCACATCCGAATCATCGTCCTGCGGTACCCAACCCGCGCATATCAGTCTGACACCACCGTCGTGAGCAACGACCACCGACGCCCGCACCAGGACAGCCAAAACGAAAGCCGCCCCGGCTAGCGGTCGGGGCGGCTTTCACCTGTCCTCTTGACAAAACCGCCTCCATATCAGGTTCCAGTTTTAAGTGGCGGATTTCCGAACTTTGTGGCGGAAAAGTGGCGGAACCGCCACAAAGACTGGAAACTGGATAGCGTAGCTAGGTACTGGGTGACGTGGTCACGGCCGGGCTTGCATGTGGTCCTC
>NZ_JBKQTQ010000146.1:0-11431 GCF_052143115.1 Mycobacterium sp. | reverse complement strand
AGCTGCGGCATTACATGGCGCAGCTGCGGTCAATCGAACGACCGCGCACTTCGTCGAAGTCGCTCGTATGCTCCGCGTTGCGGGGTCCGCGCTCCTAGGCTTTGGGGGTGCGTTTGTCGTGGCCGTTTATTGGACGCTCGGAGGAGATGCAAGCTATCGAGGCCGCCATCTTGGCTTCGGATGCTTCCGGGATCGTTGTCTACGGGGCGGCGGGTGTGGGGAAGAGCCGGATCGCCCGTGAGGCCTTGTCTGCTGCTGAGTCGCAAGGATGCGAATGCCGGTGGGCGGTCGGCACATCTTCGGCTCGGGCGATTCCGCTTGGTGCTTTCACCGCATGGGCGCCGTCGGGTGTCACGGACACCGTTCAGTTGCTGCGGGGGGTGATTGAGTCGTTGACCTCCGCAGCTGCGGGCGCCACGGTGGTGGTGTGTGTCGATGACGTGCATTTGCTCGACGATTTGTCGATATTCGTCGTGCACCAGATTGTGCAGCGCGGCGCGGCGAAAGTGATTCTCACCATTCGCGACGGTGAACCGATTGCCGCTGCTGTGCAAGAGATATGGACGGTTGGCCAATTCGACCGGCTCGACCTGCAACCACTGTCGCTCGATGAAACCACCACGCTGCTGTCGGCAACCTTAGATGGACCGGTGGATCCAGGTGCCGCTCAGCGGCTGTGGAAGCTAACGCGCGGCAACGTTTTGTATCTGCGCAACATCGTGGAACAGGAGGTCGCTGACGGCCGAATCGTGCAACGGCACGGGTACTGGCGGTGGCTCGGTGATCCCGTCATGCCGCCCGGCCTGGTTGAGCTGATCGAATCCCGCATCGGAGCCCTGCCCGCGCCGATTAGCGATGTGATCGACACGCTGGCTGTGGGGGAGCCCATCGAACTGGCGGCCCTCAGGCGCATCGCTGATCCGGCGGCGGTCGAGGAGGCCGACACCCGCGGCATCATCACGCTGAGGCCCGTCGTTGGCGGTGTGGAAGTGCGGGTGGCACACCCCCTCTACGGTGAGGTGCGCCGCAGACGCGCGGCACCCACCCGGCTGCGACGGCTGCGCGGACTGGTCGCCGCCGAACTCGCCGCAGCCGATGACCACGACGACATACAAGTCGTGGTGCGCCGCGCCACGTTGAGTCTCGACTCCGACCTCACACCCGACGCCGACCTGCTCGTTAGGGCAGCCCAGGGCGCCGTCTGGCTGGCGGATCTGACGCTCGCTGATCGACTCGCGGAAGCGGCAATCCGCGCTGGAGCTGGACCGGAACCGAATTTAGTTCGAGCGCATGCACTTTCGTGGTTGGGCCGTGGCGAGGAGGCCGACACGGTGCTCGCCGCGATTGACGACGGCGCGTTGACCGACGAAGGCCGCGCCAGATTGGCGTTCCTACGGGCCAGCAACATGCTCTGGGCGCTCGGTGACCCATCGCGCGCGAAAGAAATCATTGACGAGGGGTCGCGCACCACACCACCTGAGGCGCGCAGCTATATCGATGCCTTCCTGACGGTGTACTGGTTTGCGATGGACCGGCCGGAGGCGGCGCGGCAAGCTTCGGAAGGCCTTGCATTGGACGATCTGCCCGCCGTCGTTGGCGCGGAAATAGCGTGGGTGCTCGCCACCATAGCCGCGGACGCTGGTCGCACCGCCGAAGCAGTGGCCGTCGCAGATGCCGGTTACGCCAACGCGACACGCTCATTTGACGCCCCGCACATGAGGTTCAACATCGCCGATGCACACATCAGCGCGCTGCTGTTGTCCGGCCGGATCGGTGATGCCGTTGAGGTGGCCGAACGGGTCCGCCAGCAGGCTGCCGATCTTCCGGGCGCCGCTCAGTTACTCGGCTCCGCCGTGGCAGGTCGGGCTGCGCTTGGGGCCGGCCGCCTAGATACCGCATGTGCGATGTTGGAACAGGGGGCAGAAGGGTTGTCCGCCTCCCATGCCATCGGCTGGGGATACCGCTATCACATTCCGCGCACGACCGCACTGGCGATGCGTGGTTCGACTGACGAGGCTGCAGCCATGCTCGCCGTGCTGGACAAGCTGCTCCGTCCGTTTCGCTCGCTCGACTACGAATGCAGCTTGGCCCGGGCGTGGGTGGTTGCGAGCCAGGGGGCTGTTAGCGAGGCGATCACCGTCGTGCTGTCGGCGGCCGAAAGGGCTGCAGCCGCCGGGCAATTCGCGGCCGAAGTGGTCTGCTTGCAGACCGCCACTCAGTTCGGTGATCGCACCAGCGCACCCAGGTTGCGTGAGCTCGAGTCGATCGTCGAAGGGCCACGTGCCGGCCTGGCTGCCCGGTTCGCCGTCGCCCTGCGCGACGGCGACGCTGCTGAATTGTCCTCGGTGTCAGAGGAATTCGAACGAATGGGTGATCTTGTCGCGGCTTTAGATGCGGCTGCCCATGCCGCCCTCGCGTATCGCAGCCAAGACCTGCGGGGATCGGCGTTGACATGTTCGGCGCGCGGCGATGCGCTGGCCGAACAATGCGGCGGCGCCAGCACTCCGGCGCTACGCCAGGCCGCTAGGCCCTTGCCGTTGACCGACCGCGAAGCAGAGATCGTGATGATGATCGGTGAGGGATTGTCCAACCGTGCAATCGCCGAGCGACTGACAGTTTCCGTACGCACCGTCGAGAGCCACATCTACCGAGCGATGGCCAAGACGGGAACCACCAGCCGCGACGAACTTGCCGCACTGATACCCCGCCCGGGGGCGCGAACAGAGTGACATCGCCTCTGACGGCGTGCGTTCCGCTCCGGCGATGATTTCAGTATCGCCTTACTGAGTCGGCACTACGAAAATATACGCACGCTGCTCAGATGGCCGATGAACTCAGCCAACGCGAGCGGGCGCTCCGCCGGCTGCCGTTGCCGTATTCGCTGGCATTGAGACTGCGCGACGCCGGCGTCGCCGCCGACGTGATCTGCCAGTACGTCAACGTCGAGCAGGCCGCCCTGGATGGCCTGTACAGCATGGCCGAAGCGAAACTTGTTGCGGCGCTCAACACGACAGACGATCGTGCGGCAATAGACCGGGGCCCAAGAATGCGACTCGGTAGTACCGCGCCGAAAGCGGGCGAATTGCAGTAGTGCGCTACTGCGCTCGTCCGACCGAGCGCGAGTGACGATTCCTATCGCGGGGCAGGACACCCGGACGCCGTTGATCATCGCTGCGCGAGGAACAACAACAGTTAGGAAACTGACCAATGATCCGCATCACTCTCACCCTGACTGGCGCGCTGGCCGCGCTGGCCTTCTCCGCAGCCACGGCGCACGCCGACCTCGATGCACCCACGCCGTTTGGCCCCGAGTTCAATTCCACCTTCGACGACAGCCCGTTGCTCCAGCAAACACTGTATGACCAGGATTTCAGCCTGTTCAACGCCCCGGCCGAGACGTTCGAGGGCGCGGTGCGCTACGACCGCCCCTACTACGGCGGCGGCGACAACTACAACGTTTCCGTCGAACAGGACATCTCCGGCAACGTCCCCGTCGGGGAGCAGTACAACGACTTCAGGATTGGGGACGGCATGTACAACTCTTTCCCGATTGAGGGCTTCGGCGAGGTCTACAACAGCATCGGCGGTACGCCGGAGGCGTTCTTCACCACGCCGTTCGGTGACCTCAACTTTCCTACCTGGTTCGTTGAGGCGGTAGGCCCGACCTTTTTCGAGCCGTCGTTCTTTACCGAGCCGTCGCTGTACGCCGCGACATTGCCCGCCGCCGAGCTGCCCGGGCTGGCTGCCGACCTGCCCGCACTACTGGCGGGGCTGTGGTGACCCCGGTCGGTGACGGCGGTTTAAGCGTGACGCCGGTACTGCAGCTGAAGGGCGTCGGCAAGACGTACCTCAGGGGCGACGAGCATGTACATGTGCTCGTCGACTTCGACTTCACCTTGGACGCAGGCGAATTCGTGGTCGTGACCGGACCATCGGGAGCCGGCAAATCGACCCTCCTGCATATTGCCGGCGGGCTGGACGCACCTGACAACGGCACGGTAGCCGTGTCCGGCCAGGACATCTGGGCGCAGAGCACCGGCAGGCGCGCCGCGTTCCGACGGCGCAACCTGGGATTCGTCTTCCAGTTCTTCAACTTGGTGCCAATGCTGACCGCAGTGGAGAACGTGTCGTTGCCGCTGGTTCTAGACGGTATGCCTGCCCGTTCAGCCGACGCACGCGCTGAGGAGCTACTGGAACGGGTCGGGCTCGGCGACCGCGCGCGGCACCGGCCGGCCGAACTCTCGGGCGGACAAATGCAAAGGGTGGCGGTGGCGCGCGCGCTGGTGGCCCGGCCGTCCATCATCATCGCCGACGAGCCGACCGGAAACCTGGACAGCCATTCGTCGACCGAGGTCTTGGATCTCCTGCGGTCGCTGTCAGACGAAGACGGCGCGGCGGTAGTCATGGTGACACACGACCAGGCCGCGGCGCGCTACGGCTCACGCGAGCTGCACCTAGTCGACGGGCGTGCCTACGAAGTCGACGCCGCCGCGCCCATCGCGGAGCGGTGATGCTACGGCTGCGGGCCGGATGGCTTTCTTTCCGGCGGATCCACCTCGCTGCGTTGATCGCCGACTGGCGCCGGACGCTGCTCAGCGCAATCGGCGTCGCCCTTGGGGTGACAGTGGTACTCGGGACGCTGATTCTCAAAACCGAGCTCGCCCGCCCTTTCGACTCATTCGGCCCATCGCTCGCCCACGCCGCCGACATCGGGGTGGTCGAGGTTACGCCGAACGTAAGCGGCAGGTTGCCGATGGAGACAGTCAACCGGCTGCACGCCGAGGTGCCAGGGGCGCAAGCGGTCATCCCAATCGTCGCCGGCTTGACGCCCGTGGACATTCCAGGCGGCGGCACACACGGCTTCTTTCTGGTCGGCGGGTCGTGCCAAATCGAGCTGCTGGTCGGAGCGTTCAACTGCGAGCAGCGTGCCCGCGACGAGAAGGCCGCAGATGGCCCGGGCGTGCCGCTGGAGGTTCCTACGGTCATCGCACAGCGCCTCGGCCTTCAGCTGGGCGAGGAGTTGCGCATCCCCGGCGTGCCTCCAGGTGCGGCGCACCTTGGTTGGACGTTCCCCGAGTTCGACCGCGTCGCGGGCGTCAACGATGGTTACGTGCTGCTAGCCCCCTCTGTGGACCTAGCCGCCAGCATCCTGTCGTCACCCGGTTATGCCACGGCCGCGTTCGTACTGCCGAGACCGGGCGCCGATATCCGGGCCGACATCGACCGGGTCATTGCTCGCGTCGCAACGGCGGGCCCACCCCGCCCGCAACAGCCGGCCCTGTTTGAGAACGCCACACAAAGCTTCAACCTGACCGCGCTGGCCGGCGTCCTGATCGGCCTCCTCATTGCCGTGAACACCATCCTGCTGGCGGTCGAGGACCGACGAGCGGTGATGGGGACCCTCGGCGCGATCGGCGCCAAACCGGTCGCGTTGTTCGGCGGGATGCTCGGCGAAGGCGCCGTGGTAGGTCTGCTAGGGGGACTGTTGGGGGTCCCAAGCGGTTTCCTGCTCGGGACTTATCTGGTGAACAGATTCGGGCAATCCATGTTGGCCGGATCCGGCGGCGCAATCACCGCGCACTTCACGCCGAAGTTGATCGTGATCGGAGCGGCAGCGGGGATCGTCTGCGGAATCCTCGCGATGATCGGGCCGGCCGCCAGGTTGGTTCGCGACGGGCCGTTGGCGTCGATGGCGAGCGCCGGCGGAGTGCAGCGCGTCAGGACGATCCCGACGTGGCCGCTGATCGTTGGCGCGGGCTTGCTGGCGGGCGCCGTCGTCGTGTTGAAGATTTTCGAGCGCGGGTCGCTGCCGCTCAGCGCGGGCATCAACGGCATGACGGTGGGGTTGTGCGGGGTGGTGCTGGTGACGGTGTGGATCGCCCCGCGTGCTGCCGGGCTGTTGATCGAGTTGCTGACGATTGCGCGTCCCGCCGTCGGGCGCCTGCTGGGTGCCGATTTTCGGCGCTACACGTTGCTGTTTGCTATCTCCGCCGCGCTACTCGCCGAGGGCACCAGCTTGGCCATCGGCTCACATAGCATGCAACTGCTCGGCACCAGGCAGGTGGCAGCGCAGAAGGCCGACCGACTGCCCGCCGCGTTGTTGATTGCCGCCCAATCAGTGCTCGATCAGCGGGACGGCCGGCTTTCTGACGCCACGTTCAAGTTGGTGACTGGCGCCGCTGACGGGCGAAGCGTGTCTTCGCGCTGGCGATCGACGATCTCGTCGGGGACCTTGTCGCGCCTAGTCGTCGGCGTCACGCCGGGCGATTGGTACAGCCTGGCGCTGTATGAGCCGAGCGATGTCCGTGACAGGCTCTGGCAGGGATTGCGGGAAGGCGAGATTGGCCTGAGCGAGATTGCCGCCAGCCGGCTCGGAGTCGCCGCAGGCGGAGCGGTCGAGCTGCCCACCGTCGAAGGGCCGAAGCAGTACCGGGTGGCCGGGATCTTTCATCCACGGATGATCAATGACACCGCAGTGGGCGACATCGTCCTGGTCTCCGAAAGATTGGCGCGTTCTGATTGGGCTGCCGTACGCGACCAGGTCGCGGTGGCCTATCCGTCTTCCGCCGACGCGACCGCCCACCGTAACGACTTCGTCAACCTCGGCGCCGGACTGTCGGTGTACGACAACGAACAGTGGCGCTCGGAGGCCACAACCGGAATCACCCGTTTCCTTGAGCCGTTCACGATCGCGGGGTACGTGGTGATGGCGGCCGCCGGCCTGAGCCTGCTGAACGTGTTCGTGCTAGGACTCGTGCAACGCAAGCGTGAGCGAGCCGTGTTGCGAGCGATCGGTGTGACCTCCGGGCAAGAACAGGCCGTGATCATCGCTAACGCGGGCCTTCTCGGCTTGCTGGTCGCTGGCCTCGCTGTGCTTGGGGGTGTGGGCCTTACGTATCTCTGGTCGCTGGGCTCACCGGTGTACTACGGCATCAAGATCGACTGGGATGTGCTGGCGCTGCCGCTGCGAACCGGAGTGACCGCTGTGTTCGTGCTCGTCCTGGCCGCCGCGGTGTATCCCGTGATCCATTCGCGACGGTTGGAAACGGCCGAGGTGCTGCGAGCTAGTTGACGCGCTGTAACTTTCCTGCGCTCGGCAGCTCACCCCATTTTCCGAGTGAGACGCAGCCGTTAGCCGTGGATCTCACGGTGCAATCGCGGAATGTCGTCGCCTTCGCGCCGAAACCGGTGCATGTGTTCCCGAATCGCGGGGCTTGACGTGGCCTCGAATTCCTTGGGCGGCAATGACATCTGAAAGACCAGTCCATGGCCATCGGCCCCATCCACCAGGGCACCGAGTCCCGCAACGGGCAATTTCATCAACGGCGTGCAGTAGGACGTGAAGGTGTCTTCGAATTGGATGCGGTAAACGCCGAAGCCGCTCCAGTTCGAGACAAGCGGGTTCCACTGGGCCGGATTGAAGGCAGTGGATACACAGCGGGCGGCCCGCCATGCACCGGCAGCGTCCAGGAACTGTTGGTTAGTGCGCAGGTCGCAGTGTTCGTCGGCAAAGTGGTCCACGTTGTGGCGGATGCGTTCGGCAATCGAACTTGCAGCCTCTCCGCGTCGCAGGTCGAGGTTCAGCGTCGTGAGGATATTGCCGATAAGCATCGGATCGAGGCCACAACGATTCCGCGCATCCACGGCGATCGCGAGGGTGCGACCATCCGCCGCGGGATCCGCCTTCATGAGCGCTTCGGAAACATGCGCGCACACAACGTCGTTCGCAGACAAGCGCATCCGGTTTCCGTAGGCGTCGCGCATGCTGGCGATTTCGTCTTCTCCGAAGTAGAGACTCAGAGTTCGCTGCTTTCGCGCATCCTTTGCCAGGTACAGCGCGCTACGTGCAATTTCTGCGAGCCCGAGGCAACGCACCCCGGGCTCCCGAGCGCCATCGGCAGGGAGATGCTCGTCGAGGTAGGCAGCGCGGTCTTCGACGATCAACGGCTCAGCGAGTGGCTTGTCGGCAGCGGCGGCAGCCCACGCGTTCATGAAGTGCATCGACGTCTGCATGTCGCCGATCGCGTGGTGCCATGAGAAACCGATCGCGGTCGCGTCGTCCGCGAGCTGCGTGACACGTACCTTGCACAGCGCGCCCCGCCCCCATCGAGCCGTGGCGCCGTTCACCGGGTCGATGAGCCATAGTCCGTTGTCCTCCGACACCGAACGGATCGCCTCACGGAGCGTGCGGCCGGACGACACAGACGTGAAGGGCACACCATGGCCCTCACATCGGATTCGCATCGTGCCGTCGACCAGGGCCATTCGCCCCGCGAAGATCGGAAGATTCGTGAGCGCCTGCGTAAATGCACGAGTGAGCGCCGTCGTGTCGAGTTGCCGCTCAAAGAAGAAGACGATGTGGACCGCCAAGTTCGCGACAATGGCGTCGCCGACATTGCAGCGGATTTCGAGCCGTTGTGCGGGCACTGGTCTGATCAGCTGAGTCGACACAACGGGCTACGTTCGGCGGTTCATTGTTACGCGGCCGCCGAGTTTCGGGGTGTGGGCGATTCCCCGGAAATACGACTTCTCATCGGCGGCGGCATCGGTCTCGATCCGGAAATTCTGCAGCACCGTCCGCAGCACGATATCCATTTCGGCGATCGCGAAATCAGCGCCGATGCAACGCCGTGCTCCGCCGCCGAACGCCAGCCATGCTGGTGCCGCCGGCTTGGTGCCGCGGAAGCGATACGGGTCGAATCGTTCGGGGTGAGGGAAGATTTCCGGATTCTCGTGCAGATCGGCAATGCGCACGAACACCGTGCGGTCATGCGGAATCCGCCATCCGCCGAGGTCGAAGTTCGGCGCCCTGACCCGGCGGCCAATCGAATCGATGACGGTGCGTACTCGCAGCACCTCAAAAATTGTGGCTCGGCGGAGGTCGCTGCCCCTCTCATCGACCTCTCGGACCAGTTCGGCCAGCACGTCTGGGTGGCGCCGCAACCGCTCGAACGTCCAGGCCAGTGCTGTTCCCGTGGTTTCGTGGCCCGCACCGATGAGGGTCAACAGTTCGTCGCAGATGTCCAGCCGCGACATCTCCGTTCCGTCGTCGCGCCTGCTGCGCAGTAACAATGCCAGGATGTCCGCCCGCTCGCCGAGACCCGGATCGGCATCGGCCCTGTCGATCAGCGTGAATACGATGCGGTCGAGTGCCTTGCGGAAGTCGTCCAGCTTGCCCCACGGGCCGTGGCGTCCGGTCCAGCGTGGTGGCGCCGGCACAAATGCCATGAGCTGTCCGAGTCTCATGTAGGACGGCACGATTTCGCATAGTTCCTCGAGTTCCGCCCCATCAGCACCGAAGAGGATCCGCAACATCACCTTCAAGGTGATCCTGTTCATCGGTTCGAAAATCCGGAATTCCTTACCCTCAGGCCAATTCGCGCTTTCACGCAGTGTCTCGTCCACGGTGATCGTCTCGTAGTCTTTGACGCTATGGCCGTGAAAGGCCGGTGCGAGCAGCCGGCGCCGATCGCGATGTCGGCTGCCATTAAGCGCAAATATCGACCCGGGCCCGAACCAATTTCCGAGATTCGGCTGCACATTGATCAGCTGTTCGGTGCTCGCGGTGCACACCGACCTCACCAGAGCCGCGTCGGAAACGACGACTGATCGACCAAAGAATGGGACGTTGATTTCGAAGATGTGTCCGTGCCGATTGATCCAATTCCGCATCGCCTTGCGTTGAAAGAAAGCGAATCCAACAGCCTGCACGAGCTGGGGTAGGCGCACCGGCGGCGGGTTCAACCTGTTCGGCAGCAATGTTTCGCACGGACTGGCCATGGCCCGATCGGTCATGCGGTCCCCCAAACTGCGATGTTCCTCGGAATCTCCTGCTCGGTGATGCGAGCGCGACGGCTCGCATCACCGAGCCACGTGCCAAGGGAATCGTCGCTTCCGGGGGGTGTGACGAGCTCAGTAGTGCACCACTGCAATCTCGCCGGCCTCGGCGCGGTGCCACTTAGATGCGGCCGGCGGCAGCCGCGAGGGGGTGAGTATCGGCGAAGTTCTGGCGCGCGTCACGGTTGTCGACCACGCCATCGCGACCCGTTAGGAGGGCCAAAACATCCGCGGAATCGTCAAATTGCCGACTATTCCCCACCCTCGATCAGCGCCTTCGCCCAGGCGATGTGTCCTTCGAAGCCAAGCGATTCCGCCATCGCGCGATAGCGACTCACCAAGTCCCGGTAGGCAACATCGTCGCCGCGGGCCCGGGTCAGCAGCGCGCGCAGCCGCAACAGCCAGATCTCGCGTATCACCAGACCCTCGTCGGCTGGCGTCGCCGCTAACCGCTCGATCGCGGATTCGGCTTCGGCAAGATCACTCTCGGCCCCGCGGTCCAGCAGTGTCTCCACCAGCACACCGGTCGCCGGAATGCCCCAATTCAGCAGTTGTCCCTCGCGAAACAGATGGTCGACGGCGGCGCGCATCTGCGGTATGGCGCCGTCGCGATCTCCACACCGAGCCGTCTCGCGCGCCAAGTAGGCGTTGACGAGCGGTAACTCGCCCAGGCCGTAACTCCGGTGCAGGAACACTTCGCTGACCTCTGCCAGTAGCTTCTGTCCGCGGTCACGCTCTGCAGCTGTGTGGCGGTGCACCAGCGCAAAGCCCAGCGTCATCCGGGCGACGGCCACCGCGAGGTCATCACTGGATCGTTCGGCGATCCGCAGGGCCTCCTCGATCTCACGCTGTGCGCGATCGTCGGGCCTCGGCACGCCAAAGGGTACCCCCACGAAGTAGATGTAGGCGACGACGGTGGCATAGGACATAGGGTCGGCGCTGCGGGCCATGACCAGGCCGTGCCGCAGGTCATCTGGCCATCCGGGACGGCCCAGGCAATACCGGGCAATAGCCCGCGACGTCAAGGCGTGCGCTAACGGAGTCCCGAAAATGAAGTTGCCTTTAGACGGATTACCGTCGGCCAGATCGATAACCCTCTGTGACCAGCGCAACACGTCCCACCACTCGCCACTTTCAAGCTTGGCGTAGATCGTCGCGAAGGACAGCCCCACCGTCAGGGTCGGATCGCCGACCGACTCGATGAGGACCATGGCTTCCGATGCCAGCTGGGATGCCTCGCGCATCCGGCCCTGGAACGCGTGATCCATCACCAGCCCCACCATGGCGATGGCCAGTGACGCCTTGTCCCCGGCGGCAGTGCACAACTCCCGCAGTTCATCAAAGCGGGCGCCTGCCACATTCATATGGACTCGCCAGGCGATCCCGCACAACATCGTGCGAGGGGCAATGCGCATGGCTGCCCGGTCCGGGTCATCGGCGGGTAATGCTTCGGCGATCTTTTCCGCGCGCTCCCAACTGACCCGGGCGGCGGCGATGTCGCGGTTGGTCGCCCACGTTGCGGCACGCATGTGCCAGCCGTAGGCGGCGTGCAGCTCGCCGGCGGCCTGCAGATGTTCGGCGATCAGCGCCGCGT
>NZ_JBKQTQ010000145.1:0-2955 GCF_052143115.1 Mycobacterium sp. | reverse complement strand
GCGCGGTGGATCCGCTCCGCCGCCAGCCCGGCCAGGCCGGTCAGGCCGCGGGTGCCGATCGAGACGGCCTGGGCGTCGTCGGCGGCGCGCGCCCGCACCGCGATGGCAAACGATAGGTACAGCAGGTGCATCTGCAGGCAAACCTCGTCGGCCATGCGCACCAGCGCCGAGTGCGAGAAGGCGCCGAAGTCGAGGTCGGACAGTAACGGTCCCGAGTAATCCGCCTGGCCCTCGTCGGACCCGTCGATGGGATCCAATTCCCATGTGGCGGCGTCGGTTTGGCGAACGATGTCCAGCGCCGGGATGCTCTGCGCTTCGGGGTAGGACTCGTCGATGATGACGGTCCACGCGCAGTGCGGTTGCCGGTCCGCCGGCACCCGTGGCGGCCGGTGGATGGGGCGCATCTGGGCGCGCGGGTTGGTCGCCACCGCGGTGGCGTCGAACGTCGGATCCTCGATGGTGTGGCACATCCCGAAGACGTACTCGTCTCCCATCGGCTCCACGTCGAGCAGCGCGCCGCAGTGATCGAGGTGGAACTCTCCGTGCCAACGGTCGTGAATGGTGTAGCGGAAATCCATGAATTGGGGCGGAGCGCCGATGTCGAGCTGTAGGCCCTTGAAGATGGTGGGCACGTCGTCGCCCTCGTAGTTCAGCGCCCGCTGCATTCGCTTGGTGTAGATCGGGCTGGCGCCGGCCCACTCCTCGATGGCGATCTGCACCATCTCTTCGCGGCCGAATTCCTGGATGCACCACGCCATGCCGGAGCGATCGATCATGTGCCCGATCAGCAACAGCTCGGGCACCAGCACAGCCAATTCCGCGCGGGACAGCTGTGCGTAGCGGGATTGAGTCACCGCCCAAAAATAGTGCGGACTATGTTATAAAGTCAACAATGTCTATTGCCGCAGGTCAGAAACCACCCCGGTCCGTCAGCCCCACTCGACGGACGAACGCGCCGCGCAAACGCGGGGATGACACCCGCGCGAAAATCATCGACGAGACGGTCCGGTGCATCGTGGACCAGGGATTCGCCGCTGCGACCGCCAAACATGTAGCCGAACGCGCGGGCGTGACCTGGGGAGTGATCCAATACCACTTCGGCGACCGCAACGGCTTGCTGATGGCCGTCGTCGACGATGGCGTGGCCAAGTTGCTGGCCAGCCTGTCCTCAGCCAACGTCAGCGAACTGCCGCTGCGGGAGCGCATCGAGGTCGTCGTCGACACCGCGTGGAGCTGTTACAGCAGTCCGACATCGATGGCGGCCTTCGAAATCCTGCGGGCCAACCGCGGCGGCCCCGGTGGATCCTCACGGCAGCACCTGCTGGAAATGAATTCAGCGATCGCCGAGCTGGGCAGATTGATCACCGATGATCCGGCGAATGATGGTGTAGCCGAAGTGATTTGGGCGACGCTGCGAGGTGTGGTGCTGGCGCAGATGATCGTCGGCACCTCGGTCGACTGGCACCGGGAGCGACGTGCGTTGATCGATATGGTCACTCACTACCTCACCGCCGGATCTGCGCGGCGACCGCGTGTGCTGCAATGACTCGATGAGCTCTTACGATCACGCCGCATATCTCGCCGACGTCGCTGCGATCGAACAGGTCAAGTACCGCTATCTGCGTGGACTGGACACTAAACATTGGGACGACTTCGCCGACACGCTTACCGACGACGTCAAGGGCGACTACGGGTCGTCGCTCGGCGAGGAGCACCACTTCACCAACCGTGTCGACCTGGTCGAGTTCATGCGCTCGTCGCTGGGGCCGGGCGTCGTCACCGAGCACCGGGTGACTCATCCGGAGATCACGGTGACCGGTGATGAGGCGACCGGCGTCTGGTATCTGCAGGACCGCGTGATCGTGGCCGAGTTCAACTTCATGCTCATCGGCGCCGGCTTCTACCACGACCGCTATCGCCGCACCGCCGACGGATGGCGGATCAGCGCGACGGGGTATGACCGGACTTACGATGCGACGATGTCGTTGGCGAACCTCGATTTCAAGGTGCGGCCCGGTAACGCCATAGCCTGAATTCGTTTGCGGCTCTCGGTTATTGGGTGATCGCGATGACGGCGCCGGGCCGCAGCCACTGAATGATCTGCACTAGCTTGGCGTCGTCGATCGCCACGCAACCCTCGGTCGGGCCACCGTCGGTGGTGTGGAAGAAAAACGCAGCGCCTTTGCCCGGCAGACGGTCTGGGTTGACGCCCATCACCACCGCATGCTTGTACTGCGGGATCTCGAGGTTCTCACTCGCTCCGGTGTCGAACGGGCACTGAGCTTTCTGGCAGACCTGCATCGTGTTGAAGGTCGGGCTGTTGTCATCGCCATTCCACCAGTGGTTGGACCCGACCTGGACGTACTGCAGGCCGCTACCGGGATTGGGTGCAGTCCCGAATGCGAACGGCAACGAGTAGACCCCCATCGGGGTAGCCGGATAGCCGCTTTTGGCTTGCGGCGCAAGGCCTGCCGATCCGACATGCGCCGGTATGCCGGCCGCTACCGGCTCCCAGCCCGCGGCGCTACGTTGGTAGACGTCGAGTTTTGCGTTCGAACCGCCAACTCCGACAACGGAAACCACCTGGGTCGCGTTGCCGACAGAGGGCGCAAACCAAGGTGCGCCGACTGCACCACCCGTTGGAGCCGCCGCCAGGGTGACGAAAGCAGCGCACACCGTAGCGCACAGCGAACCCAGCAGTCGGCGCACCCTTTCATGGTCAACGCCGAGCAATCCCGACGTCAAGTCAAGGTTTAGCGTCGATCAGATCACCGCGAGGCCGCGACTAAGCGCTGGTCACACGTCGTTGCTCGCTGCGCCGATATTGTTTGTATGCGTCACCCACAGCATCCCGGGGTATAGAAAGCAGTGAAGGGCACCGACAGATCGCGGCCGCCCACCGTCGGAGGGCGGCAATACGACAAAGCTCGCCGTGGCGAGCGGCGTCGGCGTGCC
>NZ_JBKQTQ010000144.1:0-27969 GCF_052143115.1 Mycobacterium sp. | reverse complement strand
TCTCCTTCAGCTGCCGGTCGATCTCGGCTGCTGGGAGAGTCTCGCTCGCGAGGGTTCCGTATCGCGTGAAGATCCGGTGATCGGACGGGACTCCGCCGGCGAACTTCGGTAGGACGTACCTCTGTCGCCGCTGAGTTACTACAACGCGTGCTGCGCCGAGCTGGGCGAGTTCCGCGGCGATCTCGAGGGCGCTGATAGCGCAGCCTGCCACGAGAACCCGTTTGCTCTGATATGGAGCGGGCCCTCTGTAGTGGTAGGTGGAGATCGCTCCGGCCGAGCCTGCGAACGTGTCGAGCCCCGGCACAGGGGGGATGGCGGGGACATGGAATCTGCCACTCGCCACGACCACTCGTTCGAAGCTCTCCTCTATGCCGGCGTGACCGACGAGCCATTCGGCATCGTCTCGCCTGAGGAGTTCGACACGATTGTCGAACCGGATGCGTGACGTAAGGCCGAAGGTGTCGGCATAGCGATGCAAGTAGTCGAGAATCTCGCGGTTTGATGGGTAGACGAGGTCGCTGTCGTTCTCCAGGTCGCTAAAGGCAGTCATGATGCGACTGGTGTTAGTGTGCATGGCCGGCCAAACGCCGCTTCGGCCAACGAGTCCCGTCCACTGGCCGCCCAGCTTCGGTCCCTGCTCGAAGATCGTCGGTTCGAATCCTTGCGAGAGCAGCCAGCGCGCCGCGATCAGCCCGCCGGGTCCAGCCCCGATCACGGCGACAGTTCTCGTCATCGGGGAACTGTCGCATGGCTGGGATCCGGGTGCGATCTCTTTGACCGTTCGTCGCAGATCAGGCGATCGGACGAGGCGTAGACGGTTGCGCTCACGAAGAGGGCAGCGGCAAAGCGCAGTTGTAATCAAGACAAGAGCGGCTGATGCTCTTGACGCCGTCAACGCCCGAGAACGAAACCGCAGGTAACGAGTTGTACTGAACTGGGCCGAATCGGAACGAACCGGCAGTTCAGGAAGCAAAAGCCCTGGTAGAGTGACAGGTTCGATTCCTGGCAGCTCCACAGAGAACGTGCTGGTGAGTCCTTTCGACTGGCGACGCGAGCCATTAATCGTCGGTTGGGTGCCATCGCTGCTGGGGATCGGCACGGCCGTTCGAAAATCGGATACCTTCTTCAACAACTCCACCGGATCATCTGTTTGCGCGACGGGGAACGCGAATCCGGCTGATCGCTGCCCTTTCGCGTTGAGGATGCGATGCGCGTTCGGGATCGGCAGGGCTCGAAGAACAGCGCCGACGGCATTGGCGTGTAGCCGGCCCGCGATGTCCCCGTGGGAGGTTCCCAGGTCGGTCGCCCGGCGAGACCTCTGGATTCAAGGCGCGACGACCACACGCGTCAGGTTCGTGCGGGGGAAACGTCGGCGGATTCGGTCAACGTCCCATGGGGGTATGTCCCCGCGTGGCCTGACCCCATCTGGCTGTTCTGCGACATCTTTAAGTGTCGTCCATAAACGAGCTCGAATATCGGTGTGGCCATCAGTGTGGTGACGATGGCTACCAAGACCAGCATGCTGAAGAGCGTAGGAGTGATGATGCCGGCTTCAAGTCCGATGTTGAGCAGAATGAGTTCAATTAGTCCGCGGGCATTCATCAATGATCCCAGCGCGACAGATTCGCGGAGGGGGACTTTTTTCAGCCGCGCAGCTAACGTGCACGCGATTCCTTTCCCTGCGATCGAGACTGTGAGTATCCCCAGGGTCACCGCCCACAGCGTTGGGCCGTTCACGAGGCCGATCTGGGTGTTCAGCCCTGAGTAGACGAAGAATAGTGGTAGCAGAAAGGTGGTTACGAGTGGTTCGAGGCTCGTGGTGAGGTGTTGCGCAAACAAGCCGGACGGCATGGCGACACCGAGGATGAATGCGCCAAATATAGCGTAGATACCAATGCTGTCTGTGAACCAGGAGCATGTCATCAGCAGAATCAGTACTGTGCTCAGCACTGGTGCGGTGATCGTGTTTCGGCGTTCGGATATCGTACCGAGGACATGCAAAGCTCTGCGTCCGATTGTTAGGAGCAGCAGCGCGTACAAGATTCCGCCGGCTATTGCTGTAGCGGCCAAGGCGGCGTTACCACGGTGAACGGCGAGCACCGTTGCCAGGATGCACCAAGACAGCGCATCGTCAGTTGCGCCACACGCCAACGCGAGCGTGCCCAAAGACGTTCCGGAAAGCTGTCGTTCGTAGATGATTCGGGCGAGCATGGGAAATGCGGTAGTCGCGATCGACGCGCCTAGGAACATCATTGCCATGACGAGTGTGACGCTTTTGTCGAAATAGATTCCGCCTGCTGACAGGGGCACAGCGACGAGCGCTCCCAGAGCGAGCGGCGTGAGGATGCCTGCTGCCGATACCGCAGCCGCAGTGCTGACACGATGTTTGATCAGGTTGACGTCGAAGTTGAGGCCGATGAGAAACATGTAAAGCACCAGGCCGATCTGCGCCATGGTGTAAAGCACGATGTTTGCTGGTCCTGCGGGAAATAAGTGATGTTGTACGTCGGGTGCTATGCGGCCTAGCAGTGAGGGCCCAAGAAGTACGCCGGCAACCATTTCGCCGACGACTTGCGGTTGTCCGAGACGTTGTGACGCTAGCCCTACGAACCGGCAAGTTCCGAGAATGACGGCCAGTTCGAGGAAGAAATGGACGGCAGTTGCTGTGGGCATGGGTTAGGTCCTAAGGCTTAAGGCACGGATGGGTTGAGAGGCCGGTAGCTTCGGTCGATTTCGTCGTTGGGCGGGACCGGCAGTCCGGGGAGCCAGGTCCATCCGCACAGATCGGCAGCATCCCCGGAGTCCTTGCGCGGAATGCCGTTGACGACTAGGCACATGTCTCATCAACCCTTCTGCCGGAACCTTGGGCAGCCTGGCTCTGCAGTTCTCCGCTTGCCAGAGACCGGAGTTAGTGTAGCGTCCTTAAATATTAAGTAACCGCGTCTATCTGACTAGAAGGAGGTGCATGTGTGGACGTTCAAACGGAGCTGTCGCAACTGAGCTTCGAGGCACGGCAGGCCTTGGCGCAGAAAATAAAGACGCACCTGCTGGATGCCGAAACCGCCGGCCCGGATCACGATGTCACGATCGTTGGAGGCGGGGTGGCGGCCCTCACTCTGGCGCTAGAGATTCGCCGCGTGCGGCCGCGAACGCGGATTCTCATCATCGAGCCAACTGCTCACCCGGTGCCTGAGATCACCCATACGGTCGGCGAGTCGACGGTCGAGATTGCCGCGCACTACCTGCGGGATCGCCTTGGACTGGCCGACCATTTGCACACTTCGCAGATCCGCAAAATGGGGTTGCGAATGTTTTTCTCACACGGCGGGAACACCGATATCGCCCAACGGACGGAACTGGGCAGCTCGTCATTTACACCTCAGGTGACCTATCAAATCGACCGCGGCAGGCTGGAGAACGAGCTCAACCGACGTTGCCTGTCGGGAGGTGTAGAAATCACCTCTGGCCGAGTCCGATCCGTCGAATTCGGTCTCGGGGATCGCCCACACACTCTTTCCGTTCAGCGCGGTAGCACAACCACTCACACGACGGCTCGTTGGGTCGTCGATGCATCAGGGCGGAACCGGACGCTGCCCCGACAGTTGGACCTGAAGCGCACCAATGACCACAACTGCAATGCTGTGTGGTTGCGTGTCGCGGTTGAAATCAACATCGGCCAGTGGAGCGATGACCCGAGTTGGAAGGCGCGCCTCGTCGAGGGCGACCGTGCGCTGTCCACCAACCACTTGATGGGTGAGGGTTATTGGGTTTGGCTGATCCGGCTTGCATCCGGATCCACCAGCGTCGGCATCGTTGCCGACCCTGCATACCATGCGTTCGACCGGTTCAACACGCTCGCCAAAGCGCAATCGTGGCTCTGCGAGTACGAACCGCAGTGCGCTGCGGTCCTGGCAGAGCACGAACACCTGATCAAGGACTTCAGGGTGATGAAACACTACAGTCACAGCGCCACGAAGGTGTACGACGCCCGTGACCGTTGGTGTCTCACAGGGGATTCCGGAATCTTCCTGGATCCCTTGTATTCATCGGGACTGGACCTCATCGCAATCGGCAATGGCCTCATCACCGACATGATTACCCGTCAACTCGACGGTGAAGATGTCGTGGCACGGTCTGGGATAAGCGATTCTCTCTTTCGCTCCCTTACCGACATGTGGCTGAACGTGTACTGCAACCAATACAGTCTCATGGGCTCGCCTGCTGTCATGTCGGCCAAAGTGATCTGGGACATCGCGTTTTATTGGGGCTTTCTAGGTTTTCTCTACAGCAACGGTCGGTTTGTCACTGTCGCCGACGACCCTGAGGTGGTGCCACACCTGCAGGGTCTCATCGAGCTCAGTAACCGCATGCAACAATTCTTCCGAGAATGGGCTTCAGTCGAGAGCGCGCGTCCCGCAGCACAATTTGTCGATCTCTACTCGCCGTTGAACTTCATGGTGACGCTGCACACCGCGATGATGGGGAAAGCCGTGGAGTTCACCGCACAATTCGACGCGAATGTCCGGCTGCTGCATCAGTTGGCGGGCCAGCTGATCGAGATCGTACTCACGGAAAAATGTCGCACGTTTTCCGAAGACGATGTCATGCGGCAGGTGCAGGCGTGGCAACGAGAATCCTTTTTGCGAGAACTCCGATCCATCTACCGCCACGAGCAAACCATCAGCCCGATCAGCCAAGAGTGGATTCTCGGCGCCACACCTGCACTCGAATTCAGTTGAAAAGCTACAGGATTCATGCTGGCCAGTGCCTGGCCACAAGATGTCGTCGGAACGATCGGCGGCCGCTTGTGCAGCCTCGGGCCGGCTCTGTAGTCGTTGTTGCATACCCTGCTACCGGGCCTGTCGAAGCGGTCGACGAGAAGAATCGCCACGTTGGCGAACACCGAATGTATGGCAGCCCTCCTGCCGAAACGACGCGGCGATCTATAGCCCTGCGACACGTCCGAGTTCGCAGTCGAAGCGACGGCCGCGATTCTCGTTGCTACGTGCCAGGGGAACCGAAGACGTCGCCATCGGCGCGACGAACCCGGAAACCGGCATGGTCTTCGTCGCGGGGGCGCGAATCACGTCGCCATCAACACGCCC
The DNA here is from genome assembly GCF_052143115.1 of Mycobacterium sp. Taxonomy (GTDB): domain Bacteria; phylum Actinomycetota; class Actinomycetes; order Mycobacteriales; family Mycobacteriaceae; genus Mycobacterium. Next base: position 22,864 of record NZ_JBKQTQ010000144.1, on the reverse strand, counting down.
CGGCCTCCTCATCGCTAGATCGCGAAACGCACTCTTGGCTGCGCTCCCCAGTGGACTGACGCCAGGTTGTTAGGGCGAAAGGACGAAAATGCTTGCCGAACACGGCCCTCGCGAGCCCTTGGCGATCGTCGGTATTGGGTGCCACTTTCCGGGCGGTGCCCATACCTCGGAGAGCTACTGGAATTTGCTGTGTAGTGAAACCGATGCCACGCGGATAGTCCCTGAAACACGTTGGAACGCGGCACGATACTACGACCCGAACCCGGCAAAACTCGGCAAAATGATTACTCGTCGAGGCGGGTTCCTCAGTGAGATCGATCAATTCGACCCTCAATTTTTCGGTATCTCCCCCCGAGAGGCCAACTTGCTCGATCCGCAGCAGCGCCTTTTGCTGCGGACCACGTGGGAAGCTTTGGAAGACGGCGGAATATCCGCGGACGGTCTCGCTGGCACCGACGTCGGTGTGTTCATCGGCGGTTTCACCCTCGACTACCAACTCTTGCAAAATCAAGGTCGCACCAGCCGTTATCGACTCAAAACCCATTCCGCCACAGGAATGATGATGACCATGCTGGCGAACCGGATCTCGTTTGCGTTTGATTTCCACGGACCGAGCATGACAATCGACACGGCCTGCTCAAGCTCGCTCGTCGCGGTACACCTTGCAGCGCAGAGCATCTGGAATGGCGAATGCGCGCTTGCACTTGCCGGTGGGGTCAACATCATGATCGGCCCCAACACCGCGATCGCGGAATCAAAGAGCGGATTCCTCAGTCCAGATGGCCGATGCAAGGCGTTCGACGAGTCCGCTGACGGTTACGCACGGGGAGAAGGTGGCGCGGTCGTCGTCATCAAACCTCTCGAGCAGGCGCTACGCGATGGCGATGACATCTACGCTCAGATTCTTGGCAGCGCGGTGTCACAAGACGGTCACACTGACAGCATCACCGTACCCAGCGCCGAAGCGCAAGAAGCAGCGATTACAACCGCCCTACGACGAGCGGGCGTTCACCCCAACGAAGTCGGGTATGTGGAGGCGCACGGCACCGGAACTCCTGTCGGTGACCCCGTCGAGGTCCGGGCTCTGGCCAATGCGCTCGCGTCACAACGGGCAGCTACAAATCCACTGCTGATCGGATCGGTCAAAACCAACATCGGCCACCTCGAAGCCGGCGCGGGGGTGGCCGGACTGATCAAAACAGCGTTAGTGCTCAAACACGGGTACATCCCAGCGAACCTGCATCTGAAAAACCTCAGCGGTCAGATTCCTCTGGGGGACTGGAGTATTAACATTCCACGAACCGGTCGCCACTTTCCCGACAGCAAGCGACGCATTGCAGGGGTCAACTCGTTTGGTTTCGGCGGCACCAATGCCCACGTCGTGCTCGCTGAGCCCCCCGCCCCGGTCCGGGTGACCGCTCCGAACCGTTGTCAGCTGCTGCCGCTGGCCGTCTTGCCGATCTCGGCGCGCACCGAGGAAGCGTTGACGGCGACGGCCCACCAGTTGGCTGAGCACTTGGGCGCGCACCCCGACGTCACACTCCTCGACTTTGGCTACACCCTCAGTCAGCGCCGCTCTCATCTGAGCTATCGCCGTACGCTCGTCGCAGACAGCATTACCGAGGCGCGAGAACAACTTCAAGCCCTCGCCGACGAAGGGGCGATCCCCGCGGGCCGCACAAACCCGACGGTGCCTAAGTTGGCATTCGTCTGTACTGGCATGGGCCCGCAATGGTGGAAAATGTGCCGGGGACTGCTTGACGTCTATCCCGCTTTCACCGAGAGCATCCTGCGAAGTGATCGCGAGCTGTCCCGTTACACGAACTGGTCTTTGGTCGACGAGCTTCGAACCGATGAAACCCGCTCTCGGATGGCTGAGACAGATGTAGCGCAACCGGCCAACTTCGCCATTCAGATAGCACTCGCCGCACAGCTCAAACAGTTCGGCATCAACCCCGACGCGGTGACTGGACACAGTGCCGGTGAGGTGGCCGCCCACTATCTCGCCGGTGTCCTCCCCTTTGAGCAAGCGATTCATGTGATTTACCACCGAAGTTGCCTGCAGCAACGCACAAGCGGACTGGGCCGCATGCTCGCCGTCGGTCTGAGCGCCGAGTCGTTCATGCAGACGATCGATGACAGAACACTCGATGAAATCGGGCGAAGTGTTTCGATCGCCGCGATCAACAGCCCGTCGGCGGTGACTGTCGCCGGCGATAGCGACGCCCTTGACGACATCGCCCGCCAACTAGAGAAGCTCGAGATCTTCAATCGGTTTCTCGCCGTGAAGGTGCCGTACCACACCCACTACATGGACACGGTGAAAGATGACCTCTACAGCGCGTTGGAGTGGCTATCGCCCGGTGCGGCGACGATCCCGTTGTACTCCACGGTCACCGGCGAACGGTTGAACGGATACCCTGCCGGCGCCGACTACTGGTGGCAAAATACCCGCACTACAGTGCTTTTCGAACCCACCGTCCGCCGGATGATCGATGATGGATATACCCACTTCGTCGAGCTGAGCCCACATCCCGTTCTCGGGGCATCGATTATCGAAATCGCCGGAGCCCAAAAGACCGACGTTGTCGTCTTGGCGAGCCAGCGACGCAATGACGACGATGGTCGTACGCTGATGAACTGCGTTGGCGCACTGCACTGCCACGGCCACCCGATCGCATGGGACGCGCTATACCCCCGCAAGAAGGCACAACTGCTGAAGCTTCCGTTGTACCCTTGGCAATCAAGGCGTTTCTGGAACGAAACCCAGGAAGCGGCCGAGGACTTACATTACAAACCCGTGCATTCGCTGCTGGGCCAACCGGTGAGCGCCGTGCATCCGACCTGGGAAGTCGAGTTAAGCACGGCCATAGCCCCCTTCCTCGCCGATCACCAAGTCCTTGGAAGCACTCTTGTACCCGGGGCGGTCTACATCGAGATGGCCCTGGCCGCTGGGAAAGCCATCTACGGATCAACCAACTACAGTGTGGACAACCTGACGCTTCATCGCGCCCTGATCCTCGACGACACCTGCGACCCCGTGCTGAGGACCACGCTCAACCGGGACACGGGCACTTTAGAATTCGCCGCGTTCGCAGCTACAGCTGCGGGTGACTTGACGTGGACGATAACGGCGACCGCGGAACTCAACACACTGTCAAGGCCGCCCGACCACGGCGATACTCAACGCGGCGCGGAACAGGTCACCGCGATTGACGGCGGTGAGTTCTACGCCCGCACCCGAGCCGTCGGGTTCGCGTACGGTGACGCATTCCAGACCATCACCGGTATCACGTCAGGAGATGGCTGGGCGGTCGCTCACATCGCCATTCCTGCACAGATCACCGACGAACTTGATCGATACCGATTCCACCCAGCGCTCATCGACGGTGCCTTCCAAACACTCATTGGCACAACGTTTGTCGGACGTGACGCAGACGAAAGCCCCTACCTTCCCACTCGAATCCGGCAAAGCGCCATCTATCGCGCGCCCGAAGAAAACATGACCGCCCACGTCTGTGTGGTGTCGGCCACCAAAGACGAGATCGAAAGCAACATCACGATCACCGGCGACGACGGAGAGCCGCTCGCCACGTTCACCGGCTTCACGTTGCGATCACTGACCGCGTCATCTCGCCTGTCCGCCGAACGGGTGGACAAGGGGCTGTATGAGATTGAATGGGTCGCACACTCCCAGATTCACCACGATCAGCGTGGGACGGCGATTTCACCAGACGGCTTGTCCTGGCTCATCTTCGTTGAGGCCACCGGTGTGGGGGCAATGATCGCGGAGCAACTGCGCCGCAGCGGCCACCGTGTCCGAACGGTCGTCCATCAGCCCGTCACCGCGTTAACAGAAATCGACGACGGGTACGCGCTTAACCCGGGGCAGCCCCGGCAACTACACCAGCTGCTCGACGCGCACCTCGACAAAGAAGACAGCCTCGCTGGCATCGTCAACTGCTGGCCGTTGGACATTTGCGCCGAGCCTGTCGACCACTCACGCCTTTCAGAACCAACCGAGCACGAAGGCCGCGATGCTCAGCGCGCGGATATAGACGCCGCCGAAATGAACGACCAGATAGGTGTCTTCACGATCCTGCATCTTGCAAAGGCCTTGGCGGACCGCGACAGTGTCCAGCCCCGCCTCTACTTGGTTACCGCCAACGCGCAACCGGCTCTTGGAACCGAAGCACTTGCCGTCGAACAGGCCGCCATTTGGGGGCTGGGCCGAGTCATCGGCCACCAGGAATTCGTCGATCGATGGGGCGGGCTGATCGACATTGACGACGCCGACGACCGCGCTGAGACTGCTGTGCGTATCTGCGAGCACATTCTCGCTGACGACGCCGAGGATCAGATCGCCATCCGCGGCCACGACACATTCGTTCCGCGGCTTCGCCCGAGCAGGAGCTTGACGACGGCTTTCCCGACCAAACTCACCCCCGACGCGACCTACGTTGTGACCGGTGGGGCCGGAGCGCTTGGCCGCATCGTAGCCACGTACCTCGCAGAACGCGGGGCACGTCATATTGCACTGCTCTGCCGAAGCCAGATCTCGCCGAGAGACCGCTGGTCGCTGCTACCTCACGACGACGAGCATCACGCCACCGTCAGCGCGATCCGAAAGATCGAACACCTCGGCGCTGAAGTAACCACCGCCACTGTCGATGTCACCGACGGCGATCAGGTGAAAAATTGGTTGAGTAACCACATCCGAGCAGGAGGCCGACCGGTACGCGGAGTCGTCCACGCCGCTGGATCTGTCGACGACCGACTTCTTGTGAACATGACCGAAGCCGAGTTTACCGAAGTCATGGCTCCGAAAATCAGCGGTGCTCGCGTGCTGCACAACACGTTCAAAGGACACGATCTGGAATTCTTCGTCATGTTCGGGTCCGCGGGGTCGGTCATCGCCTCGCCTGGTCAAGGCAACTATGCCGCCGCCAACGCATTCCTCGACGTCTTCGCGCATTATCGACAGGCCCAGGGTCTGCCTGCTCTCACGATCGGGTGGGGCCCATGGTCGGTGGGAATGGTCGAGAAACTTAAGCTGGAGAAAATTTACGCGCAACGGGGAATCGAGCTCATTACGCCCGCAGCGGGCACCGGCATCCTCGATCGGCTTATCAATCAAAAGACACCCAACGTCATCGCTATCAGCGCCGACTGGATGCAGGCCCGCCGCGTCGGGCTCGGCGGACAGCTGCCACCGATGTTTTCCGAACTGGGAACAGCCGAGAATTCGCCCGATCCCACCGATGCAGCATCGTCGATACTTGAGTTGCTCTCGGGATGCCCGGAAGCTGACAGGCTCGACGTTGTCACAAGCCATGTTCGGCAAATCGTTGCCGCGGTCTTTGAGCTCGCCGTTAGCGACATCGGATCCGACGACGCCCTCGACGACCTTGGCTTGGACTCACTGATGGCGATGGATTTCAGAATTCGGATCAATGCGATGTTCGCGATTGATCTTCCGCTGCTAGAACTACTCAGAGGCGTCACCGTCAATTCACTGGCCGGGCGAATACTCGCCGACCTTCGATTAGCCGACGACGACCCCGCCGCGGTCACCGAACAGCGATCAGAGCCCGCCCCAGCTGATGACAACGTCGACCGCCTGATTGAACAGTTATCTGAGGCCGAGCTGCGGGACGTGCTGGCCGAACTTGAGAGACAACCTATCGAGCAGGAAGCAGGGGAGGCGCACTCGTGAATTCCGTACCGCATCCTCGCTTCCTGCATAGCTTGCTACGCGAAGCGATGGGGACGATGGACTGCGCGCACAGAACGGTCCGGCGATGGCAGTGAGGCAGGCGGATCAATCGCCCGCGGTGATCGTCCGAGGGCTGTCAAAGTCTTACGGGCAGTTACAGGCGGTGCGGGATTTGGACCTCGATGTCGACTATGGCGAGATATTCGCAATCCTCGGGCCCAACGGAGCGGGCAAGTCGACGACCATAGAAATCCTTGAGGGTCACCGAAAGCGTGATTCTGGAAACGTGCGCGTGCTAGGCGAAGACCCCGGAACCGCAGGCAGGAGTTGGCGCGCCAAGGTCGGGATAGTGCTCCAAGAAGCCAGCGACGCCGGCATGCTCACAGTGTCTGAAACCGTGCACATGTTCGCGAACTGCTACGGGACGGCCAGAGTCCCCGAGGAGGTACTCGAACTCGTTGGACTCGGCTCGGTTTCCGATTCAAAAGTACGCACGCTCTCAGGGGGACAGCGCCGTCGGCTCGACGTCGCTCTCGGCATCATCAACATGCCTAAATTGGTCTTTCTCGACGAACCGACGACTGGGTTCGATCCAGAAGCCAGACGACGCTTCTGGGACCTTATCCGGCTATTGGCGGACGATGGCACGACAATCCTGCTGACTACCCACTACCTCGACGAAGCCGCGGCCCTGGCCGACCGTGTCGCAGTCATCGCCGGCGGCGGGGTGGTGGCAGTCGACTCACCGCAAAACTTGATCGGATACGTGAGCTCGGCTGCGACGGTCCGGTGGAGGCGGGGAGATGCAGTCCATGTAGAGGAAACAGATCACCCGACCGAACTGATCAGACAGCGGTCCAAAGATGGGGCAGAACTGGCTGAGCTGACAGTCTCGCGGCCGACGCTCGAAGACGCTTATCTGCACTTGATCGGCCTGAAATGACGGACATCGACCACATGGCTTGTGCCCCAACGCCGCAACACAGGCTGACTGAGTCGCAGTCACCGCTGCCATCTCCGCTACGTATTGGGTTGTCGCGAGTAGTCCCCGAGTTGAAGATGTTCTACCGTCGGCCTGAGCAGTTGGCGCTGACATTCTCGATGCCGGCTGTGATTTGTATCCTGCTGGGTTCGATCTTTTCCACGAAACTGCCCCACAGCGAAATCAGCACCGGCACCGTGATCGCGTCGAGCATGCTCGCTTACGGGATTCTCTCGACATCATTCATCAACCTTGGCATCAGCATTGCCGCCGACCGCGACACTGGAGCCCTGAGGCGGCTTCGTGGGACGCCAACGACCGCATCGTCGTACTTCATCGGAAAAATTTTGCTGGTTGCCATCGCCAGTCTCGCCGAGGCGATCGTACTCCTGTCGGTAGGGGTGCTTTTCTTCGAACTTCAACTACCTACAACGGTTTTCGGATGGTTCACGCTGACGTGGGTGTTTCTTCTGGGGATCGTCAGTTGTTCGCTGTTAGGCATCTTCATCAGCAACCTGGCAAGTAACGCGGTGTCGGCCGCAGTTGTCACCAACGGCCCAGCGGTAGGCCTGCAATTCCTCTCGGGCACATACGTGCCGCTTGCCGCGTTACCGATGTGGATGTTGACCCTAGGCTCCATCTTTCCGGTCAAATGGATGGCTCAAGGCTTCCGCTCGGTATTGCTGCCATCGAAAATGGTCGCCTTCGAGCCAGCCGGCAGCTGGGAGCACTGGCACATATTCTTTGTGCTGACAGCATGGAGTATCGGCGGTTTGATTGCCTGCGTAGCAGTTTTCCGGTGGTCGGACAAGAACTGATTCTGCTACCGCGAGATGATTGTGCGGCTCCACGTAAACGCTGTTCGCTTTTTCGTCCAGCCGTCGGGTCTTTTGACTCGCCCGAGTTGCGCTGCCACGGCCCTCCGTCACGACGAACCGCTCCGGCCACTTCCCTTCGCTGTGATTGGGGCCTACGCTCGAAGCTCTTCTTCAAACATCGACATTGCCGCGATTATTGCCGTTAAAACCCGATGAGCAACAACAAGATCCGTGTCCGGCATATCGGTCAGAGCAGATCGCAGATGAGCACCGAGCGGGCCGAAAAACTCGCGGCCTACCGCCATCCCGTGACCTTCAAAGCGAAGCATCGACTTGCGGCGATCGGCGGGATCGGCTTCGCGCCGTATATGCCCGGCCTCGTACCTCAGCCGATGGGCCGAGAAGTCGGTGACGGTGAAGCTAAACCGCCTCCTCGCTGACGGCGACACCGTCGTCGCGTTAACCGAAGTGACGGTTGGCGACGAAAGAGGCGAAGACGCCGACGTATTTACCCTTCGCGGCGGCAAGACGGTCCGAGTACTGGCGCACACAGACACGGCGGTAATGGAGCGGGTCTACGGCAGGAAACAGGTCGCGGCGGGGTAGTAGGACTTGCTTGTCTGACGAAATGCAACGCTCCTCGGAATGGGTCGGCCCGTCATCCCGCTTGGGGCGGCGGGCCGACTCGCCTATCACGCGATCGCACTAGGACGTCGAGTTTCCTCTCGATGGAGGCCAGACCATGTCGGGATGCTCGAAACGCTGTCGGACGACTCGAGTCGACAAAAGTACTGCTCTTGACGCCGTCAAGACCCGACAACGTAACCGCAGGTAACGAATTCAACGTGGGCCATCATCGCTGGCTTGGTTTGGCCGCTGGCCTATCGGCGGTGCGATCAACAGCGCCACATGCCGTCAACGCGGCCTCGATGGTGGCGTTCACGAGTGTGTCGTCGATCGGCCCGATGGGTGGTAGCGCTGTGCGAAGGAGCAGCGGGCCGGTCAGTAGGTCGGAGATAACACCCGGCTGCGATGGCGGCGCGATCTCGTCTCGGTCGGCGGCTCGGGCGAGCATTGCGGCCACCGAGCGGCGACGGGGTTCCATGAAGCGCGCGTAGAACACCTCGCCGAGCTCACCGTCGTCTCGGACATCGTTGAGCACGCCGGCCAAAGCGGCCTGGACCATGGGGGCGACGAAAAAGTGGCGCTGAAGTTCCTGTATTAGCCGCAGATCCTCGCGCAAATTACCGCTGTCGGGGGCGGGGTCGATCCCGAAACGGCTCACCAGCAGCGCGACAACGAGCTCGCCGCGAGTCTTTGCCCGGCGGTAGATCGCAGCGCGGGTAGTGCCAGCCAGCTTGGCGACGCGATCGATGTTCACCGCTGAATAGCCATGCGAAAGCAACACCGCCTCAGTCGCATTCGCGATCGCGGTGTCCAAGGCAGTGTCGCGTGGACGACCTCGAAGACCTGACATGTGATCACCAGAACGATAGCGTTGACACATTAACGATGCACACTGTACCGTAAATGAATGCAGACAATCTGGGTACTCGGCGCGACCGGCAAGGGCGGTCGCGCAATCGCTTCTGAACTGATCGGCAACGACGCCGATGTGGTGCTCATCGGACGTGACCACGACAGGCTGGCCACCGCTGCCGCATCGCTGGGAAGACAGAACCGCACGATCCTGTCGCCCGGGCCGGCTGAGTTGGTTGCGCTGATTGCGGCCGAAAAGCCAACGGTCGTGGTGAACACCATCGGCCCGTTCGGCTTGACAAGCGCGCCGCTGGCCCGAGCATGCCTGGCCGCCGGGAGCCACTACGTGGATCTGGCTAACGAGCTATCGTCAGTGCAGGCGCTGCTGAACATGGATGCCGACGCAAGAAGCGCGGGAGTCACGCTGGTCACCGGAGCGGGCTTTGGTGTCCTGGCCACCGAGGCACTCGTCATCGAGTTGGTCAGCGGCCGACCCGAGGCAGCCCGCGCGACAGTCGCCGCAATGCCCGCCGTGGACGGCTTGGGCTCGGCCGTGCTGTCCAGTGTGATCGATGCCGTCGCATACGGTGGGCGGCGCTACCGGGACGGGCACCTGGTGCGGACACGGCTTGGCGCCGAGCACGCGTGGATTCCGTTGCCGGGCTTGCCCGCAATCCAGGGCCTCGCGGTTCCGACCGGTGAGCTGGAAGCGGCACGCCGCGCATCAGGGGCTCACGATGTGGTGGCCTTCTCCAGTGAGGTGCCCAGCGGGCGAACAGTGCGCGCGGTCCTGCCGATGCTGTCAGCTCTGCTAGCCGCGCAGCCAATCCGGGCCGGGGCTCAGCGGCTGGTCAGCCATGTTCGGTTGACTCCACCGGTGAAGTCCGGCGACATCTCCTGGGCGTACGCGCGACTCGAGTGGCCCGACCGCACACATCGTGAAGCGTGGCTCCGCACCGGGGAGGGCTACAGCTTCACCGCCAGGGTCGCCGCACACACCGCCACACGGATAAGCGACGGTCAGGTCGACCCAGGCTCATTCACCCCCGGCGCACTATTCGGCGCCGACTTGGCCGGCAGCGCGGGCGCACAGATCATCACACCGGGCGCGGTGACATCGTGACGGGCTGCGCCGTCCGCCGCCAACTGCGGATCCCAGCTGGCGAGGGCGACCAGCTCGATGCCTGGGTGTACATGCCCGACCGGCCCGGTCCGGTTCCCGTCGTGGTCATGGCGCACGGTATCGGCGGTATCAAAGCCGGTGGCTTAGCGCCGTTCGCGCAACGATTCGCCAGCAGCGGATTTGCAGCAGTTGCGTTCGACTACCGACACTGGGGTGACTCCACCGGTGAGCCACGACAGTTCCTCTCTGTCCGTCGTCAGCTCCAGGATTACCGCTCTGCGCTGGCTTGGGCACGCACCCAAGAGGAGTTCGACGCTGCACGGATGTTTGTGTGGGGCACCTCATTTGCCGGCATGCACATTGTCGCGCTGGCCGCCAGTGAACCCGGTTTAGCTGGCGCCATTGCGCAATGCCCGTTGGTGGACGGTTTGGCCGGGCTGACCAACATCCCGGCCGCCCGCGCGCTGCGGCTGACCGTGTACGCCCTGGCCGACCTGGCTGGGTCAGTGCTCGACCGACCCCCGCGCTATCTGCCCATCAGCGTGCCCCCGGGGCAGCTCGGGGTGATCGCAACCGACGATGCGATGAATGGCATGGCCCGACTCGACCCCGGCGACGGGTCCTGGTCCAACGAGATCACCGCCCGGTCTCTGCTTGACGTGACGGTGCACCGACCGGCGAGACACGCCCGGAATGCCCGATGCCCGCTGCTCATGGTTGTGGCGGAACACGACACCATAGCTCCCACCGGACCGGCGCTGGCCGTAGCCGCGCGCGCACCCCTCGGAGAGCTATACCGCAGCCGCGGCGGGCACTACGACGTCTACGCCGGCGGGCTTGACCACGAGAACGTGTTACGAGTCGAGACATCCTTCTTGCGCCGACACTCCGAGATGCCCGACCAGTGACACGGTCCCGCCGCACCTGCACCATCTAGCCACCGCCGGCCGACCAGTCATACCCCGCACTCACGACCATGCTCGACGGCAGGGAGCCCTGCCGCCATCGGGACGACGATCACTCGGGGCCAGCGATCAGCGTTGATGCCATCGACACCGCCGGTGTATTCACAGGTCGCTTCGCGTCGTCAATTCCGCTGTTTCCCCAGTTCAACGAGATTTCTGAGCTGGGTTCGATTCCCGCCAGCTCCACCAAAACATGCTGCCGCTCAGACGGCAAACGGCCGGAACACAATGTTCGGAGGTGGTGCCGGCGGCGGACCCGGTTCCTACTGTGCGGTGTCGTAACGTGATACCGGTGACGATCGGGGATTCCACCATCATGTCCGAGGCGTTCTTCACTGTCGACGGCGACTCCTATCTGCCGAGCGTGATGGCGCGAGGACCGTGGGGTGCCACAATGGGCGGTCAGATCGTCGGAGGCCTGTTGGGTTGGGGCATAGAGCAATCCGGCGTCGATCCCGACCTTCAGCCTGCCCGTATCACGGTCGACCTGTTGCGGCCAGCTCTGCTCGAACCGGTGCAGATTCAGACCTCGGTGCAGCGGGAAGGACGGCGCATCAAACTCGTCGACGGCGCGCTGGTGCAGAACGGAAAGACCGTCGCCCGGGCCAGCGCACTGTTTCTGCGACGAGGCGAGCAACCCGACGGCGAGGTGTGGACCGCCCCGGTGCGGATGCCGCCGCTTCCAACCGACTCCGACGAATTCCCCTCAGACATGCCGTTTTTCATCTGGGGGTACGGCGCCAACCCCGAGAAGGGGACTCGAGGTATGACTGAGTGGGAGCAATCCCACGCCCAGAAGTTCGCGTGGACGCGGGTCTTCCGCCCGATGGTGCAGGGTCACCCGCTCACACCGTTTAGTCGACTGGCATTCATCGGTGATATCACAAGTTCGCTCACCCATTGGGGCACTGGCGGTTTGCGCTATATCAACGCCGACTACACGGTCACTGCGAGCCGACTGCCGGACGGTGAATACCTCGGGCTGGCAGCCCAAAGCCACTACGGCACAGCCGGTGTGGCAACTGGCGGAGCGACCTTGTTCGATCGGCACGGGCCGATCGGCACCAGTTCGGCGCTGGCTCTGGCCCAATCCGCCGATGCGTTCAATCCGCCCTTCACGACTCAGGTGTGACAGCACATCAATCATGACTACCCCTCAACTGAGCAGCAACCTTTGCGCCTGGCTCGCTTGAGACAGACATGGTATGGCGGTTCAGTCGGCACAGCGACGCGCGATCTTCGCCGCGGCGGCTCGCAAACGCGCGGCGATACGCGGAGCGAACACTGGCACCGTCACGTCCTCGCGAAGCCGGGTCAGCTTGGAGGCCTTGATTCGCCATCGGCCGTCGATCTTCTCGTAGGTCTCGTGATAGTGGCCGTAGCCGTGCAGGGTCAAGGCCGGCACCAGGCGGACGACGTCGTTGAGCGCCCAGACGCCCCGAGCTGTCGTCGCCGATGTCAGTTCGATTTCGGGAGCGTGCACCTGATGGACAGTGACCTGAGACGGCTTGCCGATCGTGTTGCGGGTGTAGGCCATGAACCTATCCACGCCGACGATCACCGTGCCTCCCGCTTCCGTTGTGTCGCCTACGAAGTCGTCGGTGAAGAGTTCCCGCCATCGATCCCAGTCCTTGGTATCGAGATATCGGCAGTAACGCGCCTTCAACTGCTTGATCGACTCGATGTCGTTGCGCACGCTGTCACCGTCCATCGCAATCCTCCTCTTTTCTTACAATGCTGGTGGTCATCGTCGGAGTGGCATCGAGTCGATGATCCTCAGGTTCCGGCGCACAGCGTACGGTTACGCTGAGCGAATGCTCAGCGCGATCGGACTGTGTCAGCGGATGACTACGGGCGTTGCACGGACCGTCAACCGATGAAGGTCCAGCCGGCCGCGTTTCTGCGCACTACGCTTCCGCTCGCAATCGACATGCTCGATCAGTACGACTCCGGGAGATATCACTCCATTTGGCTGCCGGACCACATGGTCAGTTTCTGGCCGGATTCGATCTGGGCACCCGAGTTCACCGATCTCGCCACAGCGTCACCATCGCCGCACCGGCACCTCGACGGTATGGCCGTCGCCGCCGCGGCTGCCGTCCTCACGACGACGACACCCATCGTCACGACCGTCGTTGACACGGTCCGCAGACACCCAGCCATGCTCGCGCAGACAGCACTGACCCTCGATCACCTTTCGAAGGGCCGCTTCATCCTCGGCCTCGGCTCCGGTGAGCTCGAAAACACCGTGCCCTACGGGTTCGACTTCGCCAAGCCAGTCAGTCGTTTCGAGGAGTCGGTTAGAGTCATCAAGCTGCTCTGGGCGAGCGACGGACCGGTGGACTTCGAGGGTGACTTCTATCGTCTCGAGCACGCGCGGCTGGACACCGAAGCCTACGAAGGCAGGGTCCCGCCGATCTGGATCGGTGCCGCCGGGCCTCGCATGCTGCGCATCGCCGGCCGGCACGCCGACGGGTGGTGGCCTGCGGGCTCGTTCACACCGGAGGACTACGCCGCCAAACTCGGTGTCGTTCGGGAGGCGGCCGAGCGGGCCGGTCGCGACCCCATGGCGATCGTCCCCGCGATCACACAGATGTGCTTGATTGGCGAGGACGACGAGATCGAGGCGATGCTGAAGGCTCCGCTGGTCAAGTCCATCATCCTGATGCTCACTGCAGAGGACCTCCGCACGTTCGGCTACGAGCACCCGATGGGCTCAGACTGGCGCGGGATCATGGACTTCGACCCGGTCAAGCTGTCACGCGAGAAGATCATAAAGTTCTGCGAAGACGTTGATACACAGGCGATTCGCAACATCATCCCCTGTGGCACGCCCAAGCAGGTGGCGCAGCGGATGAAGGGCTTCTGCGACGCGGGTCTGCGGGTGTTCAAGTTGATGGAGTACGGCAGCATGGGTGGACTCGCATTCAGCGCAGGCTCGGCCGCCAAGGTGCGCGAGACCGAGGACGAACTGCTCACCCTGGTCGGTGGCAAATGACCACGCCTGCAACCGAAAACGCCCTCGACGCGCAGGCGATGCTAACTCGTGCGCAGGCCGAGATGGGACTGTACGACTGGAGCGACGCCACCTTGCCAAAGCGCTTCGGGCTGGCAGTCGATCAGCTCAACGCGGCGACGATGGATGCAGACGGTCGTCGACGGGCGGCGCAAGTCTGCCACTGGCTTCTCACCTCGCGACTTGAGTTCTTCGAGGACCGTAACCGCTACCCGATCGCCAACGAGGTGATCGAGCGGCCGATGTTCGTGACCGGCGAACCGCGCACGGGAACCACGCTCATGCACGCCTTGATGTCCGTCGACCCCAAGGCTCGGGCCCTGAGGTTTTGGGAGGTTATGTATCCGTCGCCACCGCCGGGCGTCGCTGGCACTGACGATCCGCGCCGAGTTCGCGCCGACGATGATTGGCGTGAGATCAACGCCAAACTGCCGAAATGGCTGCATTCGCACCCCTACAACGACATGCTCGGCGATGGCTTGCCCGAGGACGAACGCACCTGGGCCTTTGATTTCCGGGTGATGACGCCGACCGCTTGGTGGCGAGTGCCGATCGAATCCGTGACTCAGGGCTTGCCCACCGACGCTCGGGCACAGTACCGAATTCACAAGGCGATGCTGCAGCAGCTCCAGTACGGCAGGCCTGAGAAATATTGGGTGCTCAAGGGATTTCACGGCTTTCGGCTCGAGGAGTTCTTCGAGGCCTATCCCGACGCCACACTCGTGTGGTTGCACCGCGATCCCGTACAGGTGGCGGCATCGCGCACCATGATGATGGCCGACATCATGGACGGTATCGTCGGTCCGATCGATCTGAAGGTCGAGGCGAAGAAGCATCTCGAGATGACGCGAGCGGGCATCGCCAACACCATGACCAACCCTATGGTTGACGACCCGCGCATCCACCATGTCCGCTACCGGGACTTTGTCTCCGACCAGATCGCAACAGTGCGCGGCTACTACGATTTCGCTGGGCGGCAGCTTACCCCTGGGGCCGAGCGCGCGATGCGTGATTACCTCGCGAACAACAAGGGTGACCGCTACGGCAAGTTCCGCTATTCGACGTCGTTGCTCACTGACATCGGTGAGGACATCAACGCCCTCAACGAGGAGTTCAGACCGTTCCGCGAACGGTTCGGAGTCGAGATCGAGACGAGAGCCTAGGAATGCATCCGCGCGTCAGCCTGCACCAAGTTGCATTCCTCGATGAGAGCACCACGGCGTTCCTCGACCATTGCCGCAGGATCGGCGTGCAGCACACGACGCTGGTGACTCCTTCGCTGATGCGGCCGGGCGGGGTAGATGAGGCTCAGCAGGCACTGGGGGCCGGCGCGCCGCAAGTGGAAGCGGTGAATCATCAGTTCGCCGTCTATCCCGACCTGGATAACGACCGTGGCGAAGCCACCGCGAAGCTGCTGCAGGCCATCGACATCGCCGCGGCGTTGGGGGCCAGCTCGGTGTATTTGCAAACGGGCGGCCGCGGATATTTGACGTGGGAGCAAGCTGCCGAACGCTTCACCGCGCTCATCGCGCCATGCACGGCGGCAGCTGCTGCCCGGGGGGTTCGTGTGCTCGTCGAGAACGCCTCGTCGTTCAATGCCGACATCCACATTGCCCACACGCTCGCCGATACCATCACCCTCGCGGAACTCGCCGGCATCGGTCTCTGCATCGAATGGCACGCCTGTTGGATGGAGGCTGGCTTGAAGGCGCTTCTGCAGCAAGCGATTCCGATGACGGGTCTTGTCCAGGTGAGTGATTACGTGCTGGGCGACCGCACCGCGCCCTGCCGCGCGGTGCCCGGCGACGGGGTGATCCCGCTCGACCGAATACTGGGCGACGTGCTCGAGGCCGGCTATCCAGGCGTCTTCGACATCGAGTTGGTCGGCCCGCGCATTAAGGCAGAAGGTGCCCGGCCCGCCACCGAACGCGCGGCGCAAAGGGTGTCGGAAATCCTGACCCGGCTGGGAGCCTGAACCAATGGCCTATGGCGACGGACCCGCCGACGAAGCGATGCGCGATTCCTGGCACCGTTTCTGCGATCAACTCAAGTCCGCGGGCGATGACGTGTTCAAGGACGCCAATCCCAGCTCGCCGATCCTGCGCGCCGACGCATTCCGCTTCCTCGCCCAGAACCTGGGGCAGGCGTTCGACCTCGCGCTGGAGACCAATGATCCGGCCTATCCACAGATACATCCCTTCTGCACACCGACGCGCAAGCTGGGCGGTGATGTCGCCGACTTCACCTATCGCCAGGCATGGATCGACGGTGACCACGCCTACCGGATCAGCGGTAAACGCGGCACCGCGCGGTGGCTGAACCTGACGGTGCAGGGTCCGAGACCGGACCGCATCCCGGGCACCGACTGGCCGAGTCTGCACGAACCCTTTGGGGACATTCCGGAGACCAACATCTTCGGTCATCAGATCACCACCGAAGCCGACGGCAGTTTCGAACTCTACGTCGGGGGAGAGATACGCGCCGAGAACTGGCTGCCGACGACGCCCGGTTCGCGGAAGTTGTTCATCCGCGAGGCGTTCGACGCGTGGTTCGAGACGCCGACCACGCTGTCGATCGAGCGGATCGGTATGGACGGCCCACGGCCCGTACCGACGCCGGAGCGGGTCATCGAGGCGATGGGGTGGGCCGGGGACTTCCTCACCGGCGTGATGCACGACTGGCCCGAACATTCGTGGAAGTACTCCAACGGCGTGTGCGACCCGGCATTTACGAACCAGTTCCCGCCCGAGCGGACCGCCAACACCGACGACGACGCCAAGCGCGGGCGGCTGGCGGCGCACATGATCTGGGAATTGAGGCCGGACAAGGCGCTGATCGTCGAGATGGATAACCACGACGGCTTCTGGATCTTTGGGATGGGCAATGTTTTCGCGGCCAGCATGGACTTCCTGTACCGCCCGGTGAGCTACACCCCCGCACGTACCAAGGTGGACAGCGACGGCGTGGTGCGCCTGGTGATTGCGCACGACGATCCAGGTGTGCACAACTGGCTTGACACTCAAGGCTTTTCGAACGGCAACCTCACCTATCGCAATCTGATGAGCCAGAACCCCGCTCGCTTCCGTACTCGGTTGGTGAAGCGCTCGGAACTGCTCGACGCTTTGCCTTCCGACACCGTGATGGTCTCCGAGGGCGAGCGTGTGCAGCAGATGCTCGATCGCTATCACAGCATCAAATTGCGCTACGGCATCTGACGGTGCTCCGACTGACGTCCGCTTAGGCTCATGAATGTGGGCAGCAAAGCAATCGATGTATCCGGGTTTCACGGCGACGTCGTGGCACCGCGTACCCGTGGCCGACCGGCGCGTATCAGCCGTGAGCGCATAATCGCCGCGGCGCGCACGATAGCGCCCGAAGCCTTGACCATGCAGAAGGTCGCCGACGTGCTGGGAGTCGATCCGAAGGCGCTCAACTACCACGTCGGAGACCGGGACGGGCTGCGGCAGCTGGTGGTCCTGGATGTCTTCGAATCCGAGCTTCGCCGCGTCAAGATTCCCGGCGGCGGCGACTGGCGCGACGTAGTGCGCGCTTATGTGCATGCGCTACGCGAGGCAACCATCAAGCTAGGCGCCTTGGCGGTTGCCATCCATCTGCCTGGAAGCCAGGGTTTGGGCGCGCTCGATCCGGTGGAAAGCGTCCTGCAAGCGCTGGTCGGTGCCGGACTCGACATCGAGCAGGCCGGCCGCACGCTGACGTTCGTAACTGAGCTGGCCTATGCGGCCGGGCGCGACGCTCTGCGCATGGCCGAGAATCCCGTCCACCCGGACGTTCCGGGCATCTCGGCTGCGTTGAGGTCGGCAGCTGCCGATGACTTTCCCGTCCTCCGCCAAGTCGTCGCCGCGCAGGGGGATGCCGGCCCGGACGAAGGTCAGTTCGAGTTCAGCCTCGAGTTGGTGATCGCCGGGCTGGAGCAGGTGGTGGGCAGCCAGAGCGGCAATACAATAGCCCGCCGCCGACGCTGATCGGGGACGCCCTCGTCTCGATATGCGGATGCCGACGACGCCGAGATCGCCTGAGACTTTTTTCGTTTCGGGAAAAATATTCCGCAATCTGTGGCCCGGTTCGACCCGCCTGGCTAGCATCCGACGTGACGCACCAATAGGCGCTCATCGGGAGGTCTCGCCGTGCCGAACCAGCTGCATCACGTGGTGATGCTCAGCCATTCAGCGACGAGGTTCATCGGATTCCTCACAGACGTCGTCGGAATGGAGGTGCAACACAGTTTCCGGGTTCCGGGGGAGATACTCGAGACGACCCTTGGGTGGCCACCGTCCGAGGGGGCGGACGTCACGATCCTGGGCAGTGGCGTGGCAGGTCTCGTCGAAGTTCTCGACGTTCCCGAACAGCTACGCACAGCCGCACCCGAAGGACTCGCCGCACTGTCCTTCCTGGCCGACGATTACCGCATCATGCAGAATAGAGCGCGCCAATTCACCGGCGACGTCACAGTTCTCGACACGGGGGTGCCTGGCGTTGACCTGTTCATCTGCACCGTGGGCGGGGTGCCGATGGAGTTCATGGGCAGTTACGAGGCTGGAGCCATGGAGGTGTCCGCGGCCGATGGATAACGCTACGAAAGAAGTTGCGATGCACGACTTGTCAGGGCGAAGGGTTCTCGTGACCGGCGCGAGCGGCGTGGTGGCGTTCCCGGTTGCCAAAGAGCTCGCGAAGACAAATGAGGTCTACGCAGTGGCACGGTTTTCCGATCCCGCGCAGAAGCGGATGCTGGAGGAGGCGGGCGCGCATCCGATTGCCTTCGATCTTGCCGATCCCGACCTGTCGCCGCTGCCGGAATCAGTTGATGTGGTGATCAATTACGCTGTCCTGCCGCCGCAGAAGAACGCCTATGAGGTCAATGCGGGCGCCGCGGGGCGCCTCGCCAGGCGATACCGGGACTGCGAAGCCTTCGTGCACGGCAGCACCGGTTCGCTCTATGAGTATCAGGGCGAGCGGCCCCTGCGCGAGGACGATCCCTACGGCCTGCACAGCTCCGCGGAGAACTATGCCGCCAGCAAGATCGCGGCCGAATTCCTTCTCAAACATCTCAGCGTGGATTACCAGCTGCCGGTTGTGATAGTGCGGATCTTCTCCTTCTACGGCCCGCGGGGCGGCGGAGTCACGCAACGCATCGACCAGATGATCCGGGATCAACCGGTGAGCGTCTATCCGGGCGTGCGAAATGTCCATACCCCGTTGTACGAGAGTGATTACGTCGAAAAGACCATCGCTGCAGCGGGTATCGCCAAGGTTGGCGCCGAGATCGTCAACGTCGGCGGGACGGAAGCCGTGACGACGCAGGAGTACTGCCAGATCGCCGGCGAGATACTCGGCAAGGAGCCGGTATTCGTCGAGAACAGTAGGGCCTGGCCGATATGGGCCGACACGACCAAAATGGTGGGGTTGTTGGGTCCGAACAAAGTGTCGGTTCGCGAAGGCGTGCGCCGAACGATCGAAGCCGCGAAGGACCGGCTGCAGACCTCCCACCACGTCATCGGCGAACCGGCGAAGGTCTAGGAAGGCCGATGATTACCTTCATCGCTCACTTGCGGGTGCCTACAGAGAACGCGCAGGCGTTCGAAGATCTGATGACCCATGTCACGGCAATGACGCTTGAGAACGAGCCGGGTGTCGCCTACTACGGCTTCGCCAAGAGCGTCGAAGAGGCCGACACCTACGTGGTCGTCGAGGTGTATCGGGACCAAGCAGCCTGCGTCGCACACGGGGATACCGCCTGGGTAAGGGAGTCGGTGCCAAAGTCACTGCTCCTGACGGAGGGCATGCCCCAACTCGTGCAATACGTCAGCCCAGGCGCGGAACCGGTTGTCTCGCGGTTCGAGGACATGACATGAGCGGAGCTAACGACATGACCGATGTCGAGATGCTGGTCGAGCTCCAGGCGATCTACCGGCTCAAAGCCCTACGCGATCATGCGGTCGACCAGAAGGACTGGGCGACTTACGCAGAGTTGCACACCGACGACTACGTCGCGATGTCGATCTCTAGCGAACCGATTGTTGGCGGAAAAGCCGCAGCCGAAGCACTTTCAGTTCAGCTGGCAAACGTCACCACCGTTCATCACAGTCATACGCCGGTGATCGACTTTCAGGACCGGGACAACGCGACTGGTGTGTGGGCCATGGAGGACAACCTGTTTTGGATGCGAAACGGTGAGAAGCAGTGGCTGCGCGGGTTCGGCTTCTATCACGAGACCTACATCCGCGGCGAGGATGGCCGATGGCGCTTCAGCTACCGAAAACTCGAACGCACGCATGCCGAGACGTCGCCCGGAGCTGCCATCATGGCGGCGGATTTCTCGGGCGAGAACCCGTTGGTCGGCGTCGGATAGGCCGCTTCGATGGCACCGGACACGGCCGAGAGAAGCCTGGCAACGGTTCGCCGGTTCATGGCGGCGAACGGCGCGGAGCACCGAAACGAGCGCCGCAGCTTGCTGCATGAGGATTTCGTTGTTCACGAAGCCGGAGGTCTACCGTTCAGCGGTGACTATCACGGGTCGCAGGGCTTCTTCGAGCTTCTGAACCGGATGGACGACGTGCTGGAGCTCACGGCGGGTCCGATCACCACTGATCCGCTTGGGGAGGACGCTGTCTCCGCGCGCTTTCGGCTCACGTTCATTTCACGGGCCTCTGGCAAGAGCGTCGAGATGGGACTTGTCGAGATCTACACCGTGCGGGGCGGGCGAATCGCGGAGCTCGACGTGTACTACAAGGACCCGGCGGCGGTCGCTGCATTACTGGCGACTTGAGGTGTTCGCCCCGGTGAGCCGTGGGCTCGAGAGGTGTTGTTGCCATCAACACCTGTTGGAGTAGCCGCAGGTCGTTTCGCGTTGTCTGGCGTCATGTCGCGTCGTCAATTCCGCTGTTATCCCAGCTCAAGTCGATTTTTGAGCCTGGTTCGATTCCCGGCAGCTCCACCAAAACTGCAGATGAGCCGAAGCCCAGCGCGCTGGGTGAGGATCAAGCAGGCAGCTGAGTACTACCAGGTCAGCCCGACCCTGATTCGTGCACTCATTGCCCACGAACAACTTGAGGCGTGCCGGATCGGGAGTTCTAGGGCCATCCGCATTGATCCCGAATCGCTGCTGCAACTGGGCCAGTTCAAGTCGTGGACAACGTGGACAACATGGTGAGACGCCACTACATCACTATCGGGAAAGCTGCCGAGTACTTGCAGATCAGTGACCGGAGAGTGCGCCGATTGATCGCCGACGGTGAGCTGACGGGTTACCGTATGGGTCGATCCCGTCCATCAACGAGCCGCCGCGAACGTGGAAACGGCGACCATGAGTGACGCGGTCGACCAGCTGGCCCAGGCAATGCGCGACCTCATCAATGAGGCCGTACAGGCAGCCGTCGGGCGTCAGCACCGCGTACGAACCACTCCGGTCCCGGCGAAGGCCGCCTAGACACATCAAGACGACGACAACGCCGGGGGGACGGCCGAGGCGGGCGCCGGTCAAGTCAATGGTGGGGTGCGCGAGCACAGCCGATTGGAGGAGTATGCGAGGGGTGGGTGACGTCTCGGTGATCGGTTGCGTCGGGTCGTTGATCGTGGCGACCCGCGGCGTCGCGGGCGTCGGAGAGGTCCTTCTGAACGTGCGGGGCACGAAGGAGGCCTATCTTGCGTGGTCTGAGCAGCCCCTGCCGAGGGGGACCGAGGTGCTGGTGATAGATGTCCGAGGTGCGCGGACGGTCCTGGTTGAGCCATGGCCCGGCTCGAGTTTGTCAACGCTGACTTCCTGACCCTAAAACACGAATCTGCAAGGAGTTCAACATGTTCGGCTACAGAGTGCCTGCACCAGACGAGGCGATGCTGATCTCCGGCGGCCGCGCTGCTGGCGACGCCCCGTTTCGTGTGGTGACCGGTCACGGCGCTTTCATCATGCCGTTCTTCCGAAAGGTTCGGTTCCTCACGCTGGCAATGTGTGAGGCCGAGGTCGAGGAAAGGTGCGTCACTCAGCAGGGGATCACCTTGAACGTTCGAGCCGTCATTGCCTTCAAGGTCGGCAACGACTCCGAAAGCATCGTCAGCGCCGGACAACGATTCTTGTCCGACCAAAACCAGATGGCGGTTCTGACTGGGCGAATCTTCGCTGGTCACCTGCGCTCGATCATCGGTTCGATGACCGTCGAGCAGATCATCAAGGAACGCCAGAAGCTGGCCACCGAGGTCCTCGACGGGTCCAAGGGGGAGATGATCAAGATCGGACTGACCGTCGACGCCCTGCAGATCCAGTCCATCGACGACGGCTCCCTGGGCTACATCCTGGCGATGTCCGCGCCGCACAACGCGGCCATCCAGCAGCAGGCGCAGATTGCCCAGGCCAAGGCCAATCAGGCCGCGGCCGAGGCCGAGCAGGAGTCGCAGCGCAACCAGGCCGAGTTCGCTCGGCAGACGGCGATCGTGCAGGCTCAGTACAAGGCCGAAGTCGACAAAGCGCAGGCAGAAGCCAGCCAGGCGGGACCGCTGGCCGAGGCGCAAGCCCAGCGCGAAGTGCTCGCGATGCGGACCGAGTTGGCTCAGCGCGCCGCAGAGCTACGGCAGCAAGAGCTGGTCTCGGAGGTGGTCAAGCCCGCCGAGGCGGAGGCAGAACGCGTTCGGATTCTGGCGGTTGCCGACGCTGAGAAAATGAAGATCCAAGCCGAAGCGGCGGCCTCGCACAACCGGGTGGCCTTGGACCGGATGCTGATCGATCAGCTGCCCGAAATCGTCAAGCAGGCTGCTCA
>NZ_JBKQTQ010000143.1:0-17835 GCF_052143115.1 Mycobacterium sp. | reverse complement strand
CCGAACGCGGCGACCACGAAGAACGCCAGGAAGCCGTCGAGTAGTGCGGTGCGCGCCACGACAAAGCTGACCCCGTCGCCGATGAGCAGCAGTCCGGCGATTGCGCCGACCAACGTCGAGCGGCTGATCCGACGCGCGATCCGCACGACCAGCGCCACCAGCAAAATGCCGAGCACTGCGCCGGTGAACCGCCAGCCCAGCCCGTTGTAGCCGAAGAGCGCTTCACCGATCGCGATCAGTTGCTTGCCCATCGGCGGATGAACGACCAGGCCGTAGCCGGGGTTGTCCTCCACGCCGTGGTTATGCAGCATCTGCCAGGCCTGCGGCGCGTAATGCTTCTCGTCGAAAATCGGTGTGCCGGCATCGGTCGGCGAACCCAGGTTCACCGTCCGGGTCACCGCCGCCAGAGCAGTGATCACCGCGGTCACGACCCAGCCCTCTAACCGGTCCACGGGACCGAAGTCGGGTACCGGCATCATCGGCCCGGGGCTGATGACAGGGACTGCCCGCTCGGTAGCGACGAGTTCATCGGACAGGGCGGTCATCACAAACAATCGTAGGCTGTGGCGCATGACCGGTGGCCGACTGTTGCTGGGCGCGACGCCGTTGGGCCAGCCGTCCGATGCCTCACCGCGGCTGATCACCGCCTTGTCGTCGGCTGACATCGTCGCCGCCGAGGACACCCGCCGGGTGCGGACACTGGCCAAAGCGCTCGATGTCCGGATCGGCGGGAGGATCGTCAGCTTCTTCGATCACGTCGAGGCGTCCCGGGTGCCTGAGCTGATCGACGAGATCAGCGCAGGCGCAACGGTGCTGGTGGTCAGCGACGCCGGGATGCCGCTGATCAGCGACCCGGGCCATCGGCTGGTGCTGGCCTGCCTGGACGCCGGTTTGTCGATACGGTGTCTGCCCGGTCCATCGGCGGTGACCACAGCGCTGGCGGTCTCGGGGCTGCCGTCAGACAAGTTCTGCTTCGAGGGATTCGCGCCGCGCAAGCAGGCGGCGCGCCGCGATTGGCTGGCATCGCTGGCCGAGGAACGGCGCACGGCGGTGTTCTTCGAATCGCCGCGCCGGCTACCCGCATGTCTGCGTGATGCGGTCGAGCGGCTCGGCGGGGATCGCCGGGCGGCGGTGTGCCGAGAGCTGACCAAGGTGCACGAGGAAGTGGTGCGCGGGTCGCTGGCAGAACTGGCGACCTGGGCGGCCGACGGCGTGTTGGGCGAGATCACCGTCGTGCTGGCCGGCGCCACTGTCCGCGCTGACCTGCCGGCGCTGGTCGCTGAGGTCGAGGCCGTGGCCGCCGCGGGAATCCGCGTCAAGGACGCCTGCAGCCAGGTGGCCGAGGCGCATCCGGAGTTGAAGTCGCGGCGGGCGCTCTACGACGCGGTGTTGCGTTCGCGGCAGCGGGGGAGCGATCAGGGCTGACTACCGCGCGAAAAGCTCTGCGGGAATTCCCGCGCCGATGATCGGCGCCGCCTTGTGCAGGCATTCGTCCCATTCGGCGTCGGCGTCGGAGTCGGCGGTGATTCCACCGCCGGACCCGAGCACCGCATTGCCCGCCGCGTCGAATTCCACGGTGCGGATCGCGACGTTGAGCTCACAGCCGGCGACCGGTGAAGCCAAACCGACTGTGCCGCAATACACTCCACGCCTGAACTGTTCCCATTGTGAAATCAATTGTCGCGCACGAAGTTTGGGCGTGCCGGTAACCGAGGCGGGCGGGAAGGCCGCGTCCAGCAGCGCCGACGTCGGCAGCTCGACCGGCATCCGCGCCGACACCGTCGACACCAGGTGCCACACGCCTGGCGCGGGCCGCACCACCAGCAGCTCGGGCACGGTGACCGATCCGGTGACCGCGACCCGGCTCAGGTCGTTGCGGACCAGGTCGACGATCATGATGTTCTCGGCGACGTCCTTGACCGAGGCTCTCAGCGCCGACGGGGGAGCGTCCAGCGGCAGCGTGCCCTTGATCGGGCTCGACGTGACGACGTCACCCCTGCGCCGCAAAAAGAGTTCGGGCGACAGCGATGCCACCGCGCCCCAGGGTCCGGCGACATAGGCTGCCCGCGCCGGCGCGGTGCGCGCGACGCCGTCGATGAAGAAATCCAGCGGCTCCCCGGCGATCGTGCCGGCGAACTGGGTGCACACGCAGGCCTGGTAGACCTCGCCGGCGCGGATGGCCTCCAAGCAGGCCAGCACCCCGTCGCGATGCGCGCGGCGGTCGGCCGCGTCCCAGTCGATCCGGTACGGCCGCGCCGGCACCGGCGCCGTGAGAGCATCCCCCAACCAGGCCGGCATCGGAGCGCCGGACAGGCTCTCGTACCACCACTGCCGGTCACGGTCGCAGCGCAACACGCAGTCCGTCCACCCGCCGGCAGCTTCCGGTATCCGGGCGGGCTGTCCGCCGGCGCCCGAATCCGGGTAGGACAGGTAGCCGACCCAGCCGCCACCGACCGCCGCCCCATCGGAGCCCGGTCGCACGGCGAACGCCTCGGCGGGGTCGACCGGTCGCACCGACACAGTCGGCGCGATCACCGCCAGCGCGCCGAACCAGTCACCGGTCAGCGCGGCCGGTGGCGGCAGGTCCAGCCGGTTGGTGGCATCGCCGATGGCGCGCAGCACCTCGGGTGCGCCGCCAAGCTCGCCGAGCCGGTCGACTCTCACCTCCCCAGCTTGGCAGATCTCAGCCGCGTGTGATGTGACGCACGGTCGTCAGGGCCGCCAGCTTGTCGGGATTGCGCATCGCGTAGAAGTTAGTGATCTTGCCGTCGACGATCTCAACGGTAAAAACACCCTCCAGGCGGTCGCCGGCGTAGAGCACCACCGCCGGCGCCGAGTTGCAGATCGCCATCTCCGCCCGGACGTCGGGCAGCTGCAATCCACGGCCGATCAGCCCGACGACGGCCCGGGCGACCTTGTCGGCCCCGACCACCGGTCGACGTGCCGCACTGGCCTTCCCACCGCTGTCGGCGGTCCACACCACATCGGGGGCCAGCATCGACATCACCTTCTGCACGTCGCCGCCGGCCGCTGCCGCCATGAATTCCGTGGTGATTCGTGCGTTCTGCTCGGGGTCGACCGGGGTGAAGCGCCGGCGTCTGGCTTGCACGTGTTCGCGGGCCCGATGCGCGACCTGCCGCACCGCCGGCAGCGATTTGCCTACCGCCGCGGCGATTTCGTCGTAATCGAACCCGAACACCTCGCGCAGCACGAAAACTGCGCGCTCGTCGGGGCTCAAGGTCTCCAGCAGCACCAGCATCGCCATCGAAACCGATTCGGCCAGTACGACATCGGCCGACGGATCCTGCTCGTCCAGCAGCAGTGGCTCCGGCAGCCACGGCCCGACATAGTCCTCTCGCCGCCGGGCGCCGGCGCGTAGCGCGTTGAGCGCCTGACGGGTGACCAACCTGGCCAGGTAGGACTTGGTGTCATGCACCCCGGACAGATCTACCTGCGCCCAGCGCAGGTAGCTGTCCTGAAGAACATCATCGGATTCGGTTGTCGAACCCAAGATTTCGTAGGCGATGGTGAACAGCAACGGCCGCAGTAGCACGAACCGTTCGGTGTGTTCGTCGGAGCTGCTCACGGCACCGTCACCGTGTCGTTTGCCGGCTGCTCGGGACGGTTGCCGCCCTTGAGCCAGCGATACCACCCGGGCTTGGCGGCCTCGCGACGAATACCCCAAACAGTGCCTTTGCAGACCGCTTCTTTGATCGACGCGGCGACCCGGCCGCCGATCGCGACGTTCACCGGGGTGTCGTCGGGACGGGCGAGCTGGATGGTGCCGTACGAGCGGCCGATGCTGACGCACTGCCCGGTGAACGCCTGGTTGACCACCGCGGGCGGGGTACCGGCGATGCGGCTCAGCACCGTGTTGGCCGCCTGGGCGCCGAGCGGGATCGCGGCTTGGCAGCTCATCCGCAGCGGCTGGCCGGACGGCGCGGCGGCGTCGCCGGCCGCCACGATGCGGGGGTCGTCCACGCTGGTCAGTGTCTCATCGGTCAGGAGCCTGCCCAGTTCGTCGGTGCGAAGCCCGCTTCGGGCGGCCAGCTCCGGCACGCCGAAGCCCGCCGTCCACACCGTCACTGCGCTTGGCAGCAGGGCACCGTCGGACAGCACGACCGCGGCCTGGCCGACCTCGCGGACCACGGCCGCCTCGAGCACGTCGACACCGAGGCGGCGCAGCCACTTGGCCACCGAACGGCGTCCGGGCCCGCTCAGCGACGGGCCCAGCACCCCGCCGCAGACCAGGGTCACCCGCCGGCCCTGCTCGGCCAGCTCGGATGCCGTCTCGATGCCGGTCAGGCCGGCGCCGACGACGGTGACCGGCGCGTCGGGATGCAGCTCGTCCAATGCGTCACGCAACCGTTCGGCATGCTCCAATTCAGCAATCGGATAGGCGAATTCGACTGCGCCGGGCACCGTTGCCGGCACCGCGCCGGTGCTGCCGACGGTGTAGATCAGGTAGTCGTAATCCAACACGAAGGAAGAAGCCAGCTCGATCTGGCGGTCGGAGCTGTTGATCCGCTCGGCGCTGTCGACGACCAGCCGGATGCCCTCGCCGAGCAGCGTGCCGTAGTCGACGGCGGCGGTGCCACTGCGTGCGGCCAGCTGATGCAACCGGATTCGCTCGACGAAACACGGACGTGGATTCACCAACGTGATCTCGACGTCGGCGCGCAGCCGCAGGTGGTTGGCGGCCAGTGTTCCGGCGTATCCGCCACCGATCACGACGATGTGAGCGTGCTGCTCGGTCATTGTTGTCTCCTGTTCTCGCGGGATGTTCTGCCCTTGAGACACCG
Source organism: Mycobacterium sp. (assembly GCF_052143115.1). GTDB lineage: Bacteria > Actinomycetota > Actinomycetes > Mycobacteriales > Mycobacteriaceae > Mycobacterium. The sequence continues at coordinate 13,033 of NZ_JBKQTQ010000143.1, read as the reverse complement.
CCGAGGTCGCGGATGTGACGGGGTTTCGGCGGCTGTGACCAGGCTCACGTCGGCCGCGAGAACGCAGAGACCAGCAGATCCACGCGCGCGACCCAATACTCCGGACGTAACCGGCCGCTGCGGTCGAGGGTGACCAACCCGTGCAGCGCCGCCCACACCACCTCGGCCAGCGTGTCCGTGTCCCGGGTGCCTGCGACCAGGTCGACTGCCGCGCGCAGTTCGGCGAATGCCGCGTTCAACTCGGCCGGGGTTTCCGGGGTGGCGAAGCGCAGCGTGGTGGCGCGGGTGAACATCGCGTCGAACAGAGCGGGATTGTCATGGGCAAACCCGATGAACGCGTGGGCGACTCGCGCCAAGGCGTCCCTGCCGTCGGTAGCGCCACCGCGTGCCGCAGAGAGCGCGTCGGCGAGCTCACCGAATCCCTGCACGGCGACGGCGGCGACGATTCCGTCCATGCTGGAGAAGTGCTTGTACAACACCGGCTGGCTGTACTCGATCTCGGTGGAAAGCCGGCGGGTGGTGACGGCGTCCCAGCCCTCGTCTTCGGCGAGCTTGCGTGCGGTGTCGGTGATGAGTTGGCGTCGCGCGGCCCGCTCCCGGGCCCGACGGTCTTCAATGGCCATGGAGTCATGTTAGCGCCGATATAAAAACTAGCAATGCTATTGACACGATCAATGCCGGGGGTTAGCGTTGCTAACACCTAATCGAGAAGAGGTAGAGTGCGATGACGCAACCTGCTGGCTGGTTCGCTTTGATCGCGGTGTTGGGCACCGCGGTGGTTTATGGCACCGACGTGTTCTGTGCGATGGTGCAACGGCCCGCGCTGGCCCGGATCGACGACCGGGCCCTGCTCGCGGTGATGGGCAACGTGCATCGCTACGGCGACCGGCGGATGCCGGTGCCCGGGGTGCTCGGCATGGTGGCCGCGGCGACCAGTGCGGCGTTCGCCGCGGCGTCCGGCCACGGGACGCAAGCCGGCACGGCTGGTGTCGCCCTTGGCCTGCTGCTGATTTGGCTGGTGGTCTACCTGCGAGTGAGCAAGCCGATCAACCAGCAACTGACCGCCGGGGCCGATCATCCCGATTTGCCGACGGACGCCCGTGCGCTGCAACGTAACTGGGACAAAGTGATCGTAATCAGGGCCACGTTGCAGGGTCTGGCGGTTGCGGCGCTGTGCTTGACGCTGCTGATCTGAACTGCGGCACCGACTAATCGAAAGGAAACAAGAAAATGGTCAATTACAAGCGGTTAATCATGCGCGCGGGCCCGCTGTTCAATGCGCCGGTGGCGGCTATAGCGAACTCGCCCCGCCTCGGGGCGCGACTGCGGCGCAGTGTCACGCTGATCACCTACACCGGGCGGCGTTCGGGACGGACGTTCAGTACTCCGGTGGCATACCGCCGCCGCGGTGACGAGATCGATATCGACGCAAACTTGCCCGACGCCAAGACATGGTGGCGCAACTTTGTCGGCGATGGCGCTCCGATCTCGCTGACGCTGGACGGCGCCGAGCGCACCGGACATGCCGTAGCTCACCGAGACGACAAGGGGCGCGTGACCGTCCATGTTCACCTCGCTGGCTTGTGACCGACGAGATCAGTCGACTTGGTAGCGGGGGAATACGGCCGTGGGTGTCGGCAGCACCGTGCCGGGCACCAATCGTGTTTCGACCGCGGCGAATGTCCGCTGGTCTTCCGGCTGGCCGAGCAAGTCCAACAGCTTGCCCGCCGACTCGGGCATCACCGGCTGGATCAACAGCGCCGCGATCCGCACCACCTCGCACGTGGTGTAGAGCACGGTCGCGAAGCGGACCTGGTCTGCCTCGGATTCGCTCTTGCGCAGCACCCACGGCTGCTGCGCGGAGAAGTACCTGTTCGCCGCGCCGAGCATCAGCCAAATCGCTTCCAGCGCCAAATGCATTGCCTGGGAATCGAACTCGGCGCGTACCCGGTCGAGTAGGCCGTCGGCGGCGGCCAGCAGTTCGGTGTCGTCAGCGGTGAAATCGCCCGGCCTCGGGGCGATCCCGTCGAGGTTCTTGGCCACCATCGACAGCGATCGTTGCGCCAGGTTGCCCAATTCGTTGGCCAGGTCGGTGTTGATCCGGGTGATGATGCCCTCTTCGCTGTAACTGCCGTCCTGGCCGAATGGGACCTCCCGCAGCAGGAAATAGCGCACCTGGTCCACCCCGAAGGTGTCGACCAGAGCATCCGGGGCGACGGTGTTGCCCACCGACTTGCTCATCTTCTCGCCGCGGTTGAGCAGGAACCCGTGCGCGAAAACCCTTCGGGGCAGCTCGATTCCGGCTGACATCAGAAACGCAGGCCAGTACACGGTGTGGAACCGGATGATGTCCTTGCCGATCATGTGCAGGTCGGCGGGCCAGTAGCGGCGGAACAACTCGGATTCGGTGTCCGGGTAGCCGACCCCGGTCAGGTAGTTGGTCAGCGCGTCGACCCAGACGTACATGACGTGGTCGGGATGCTCGGGCACTTTCACGCCCCAGTCGAACGAGGTGCGCGAGATGGACAAATCGCGCAGCCCACCGGAGACGAAGCTGACCACCTCGTTGCGCCGCACTTCGGGGGCAATGAAGTCCGGGTTGGCCTGGTAGTGCGCCAGCAGCTTGCCGGCATAGGCCGAGAGCCGGAAGAAGTAAGTCTGCTCCTCGGTCCAGGTCACCGGTGTGCCGGTTTCGACGGCGATCCGGGTCCCGTCCACCAGCGCGGTCTCCGACTCGACGAAGAATCGCTCGTCGCGCACCGAGTACCAGCCGGAGTAGGCGTCCAGGTAGATGTCGCCGGCCGCGGCCATCCGCCGCCAGATCTCCTTCGAGGCCTGGTGGTGATCGGCGTCGGTGGTGCGGATGAACCGATCGAAGGAGATGTTCAACTTCTCCTGCAGGCGCTGGAACACATCGGAGTTGCGCCGTGCCAACTCGGCGGTGGGAATGCCCTCCGCCGCTGCCGTCTCGACCATCTTGAGGCCGTGCTCGTCGGTGCCGGTCAGAAACCGCACGTCGAACCCGTCGAGCCGTTTGAACCGGGCGATGGCGTCGGTGGCGATGTACTCATAGGCATGCCCGACGTGCGGCTCACCGTTCGGGTACGTGATCGCCGTCGTGATGTAGTAGGGCGTCATCGTGTCTCACCCTATTGTGTCCGCGTGGGTTCCAAACGTCAGCCGCCGCCGGCTCCCGAGCGATTGAGCCCGCTGATCGACGCGCACACCCATCTCGACGCGTGCGGCGCGCAGGACGGTGACGACGTGCGCGCCATCGTCGACCGCGCCGCGGCGGTCGGTGTGGTCGCGGTGGTCACCATTGCCGACGACCTGGCCTCGGCGCACTGGGTGACGCGTGCGGCCGAGTGGGATCCGCGGGTCTATGCCGCGGTGGCGCTGCACCCGACCCGCGCCGACGCGCTCACCGATGCGGCCCGAGCCGAGATCGAACGATTGGCTGCCCACCCGCGGGTGGTGGCGATCGGCGAGACCGGCATGGATCTGTACTGGCCGGGCCGGCTGGACGGCTGCGCGGAGCCGGCTGTGCAGCGGGAGGCCTTCGCGTGGCATATCGACCTGGCCAAGCGAACCGGCAAACCGCTGATGATTCACAACCGCGATGCCGACGCCGAGGTGCTCGATGTGCTGCGCGCCGAGGGCGCGCCGGACACGGTGATCTTTCACTGCTTCTCGTCGGGCGCCGCCTTGGCGCGCGCTTGCGTCGACGCCGGGTGGCTGGTCAGCCTGTCCGGGACGGTGAGCTTCCGAAATGCACGTGAGCTGCGGGAAGCCGTCCCGCTGATCCCTGTCGCGCAGCTGCTGGTGGAGACCGACGCGCCGTTTTTGACGCCCCATCCCTACCGGGGGGCGCCCAACGAGCCGTACTGCCTGCCCTACACTGTTCGGGCGCTGGCCGAGCTCATCGATCGGCCCGCCGACGAACTGGCCGAGATCACCACCGGCAATGCGCGCGGCGCCTACGGATTAGCGTTAGAGAGTTAAGAGTCCGTTAAGGCGACTGCCGCCCGAGTTGCTCTATCTAGGCCGGTTCGTTACCGTCTTGTGATCGAACGGTGAGGCCCCAGGTGGGCCTTTTGCTTTGTCACTGAACTGTTGCTGAAGTTCTTGTCGAGGTCGGGGATAACGCGCTTTGAACGTACTCACCAGACTCCACCAGGCTCCCTCACCGGCTCTGCGGCTTCTGGTCGCGGGTCTACTGCTGGTCTTGGCTTTCGCCGGCGGTTATGCGGTCGCTGACTACAAGACGGTGACGCTGAGCGTCGATGGAACCGCTATGACCGTGACGACCATGAAGTCGCGGGTAATCGACATCATCAGGGAGAACGGGTTCAACGTCAGCGAGCGTGATGACCTCTATCCCGCCGCCGGCGAGCGAGTCCGCGACACCGAGAACATCGTGCTGCGGCGCAGCCGACCGCTGCAGATCTCGCTGGACGGCCAGAACAGCAAGCAGGTCTGGACGACGGCTTCCACCGTCGACGAGGCGCTGGCCCAGCTCGCGATGACGGATACAGCTCCGGCCGCGGCGTCGCGAGGCAGCCGTGTCCCGCTGGCCGGCATGGCCCTGCCGGTCGTCAGCGCCAAGACCGTCGAACTCGACGACGGCGGTGCGGTACGCAATGTCCACCTGGCTGCGGCCAGAGTCGGGGAGCTGCTGGCCGGCATCGGGGCGCCGCTGCTGCAAAGTGACCAGGTCACCCCCGGCGCGGCCGCGCCGGTGATCGACGGCATGCACATCCAGGTCACCCGTAACCGCATCGAGAAGATCACCGTGCGGGTGCCGTTGGTTCCGCCCAGGCACCGCATCGAGGACCCGGACATGAACATGGACCGCGAGGTCGTCCAGAACCCGGGCATCCCGGGCACTCAGGACGTGACCTTCGCGGTGTCCAAGGTCAACGGCGTCGAAACCGGCCGGCTGCCGGTGGCCAGCCACGTCATCACCCCTGCCCGCGAGGCGCTGGTACGGGTCGGAACCAAACCGGGCACCGACGTCCCGCAGGTCGCCAACGGAGAAATCTGGGACGCCATCTCGCGTTGCGAAGCCGGCGGAAACTGGGCCATCAACAGCGGAAACGGCTACTACGGTGGCGTGCAATTCGACCAGAACACCTGGGAGCGCAACGGTGGTTTGCGCTTTGCCCCGCGCGCCGATCTGGCAAGCCGGGAAGAGCAGATCACCGTTGCGGAGGTGACGCGTGCTCATCAGGGTTGGGGCGCGTGGCCGGTGTGCAGCGGAAGAGCGGGTGCGCGCTGACCATCCGGTTGCTCGGGCGCACCGAGATCCGAAGGCTGGCAAAAGAACTCGAATTCCGGCCGCGCAAATCTCTGGGACAGAACTTCGTCCACGACGCCAACACGGTGCGTCGGGTGGTGTCGTCCTCCGGAGTCAACCGGCAGGATCACGTCCTAGAGGTCGGCCCCGGTCTGGGATCGCTGACGCTGGCGCTGCTGGATCGCGGGGCCACGGTCAGCGCCGTCGAGATCGATCCGGTGCTGGCAGGCAGGCTGCCGAAGACCGTTGCCGAGCATTCGCACAGCGAGATTCACCGGCTGACGGTGCTGAACCGCGACGTGTTATCCATCGGGCCCGCCGATCTGGCTGCCGAGCCGACGGCGGTGGTGGCGAATCTGCCCTATAACGTCGCCGTTCCCGCGCTGCTGCACCTACTCGCCGAATTCCCGTCGCTGCGCACCCTGATGGTGATGGTGCAGGCCGAAGTCGCCGAACGGCTGGCGGCCGAACCCGGCGGCAAGGAGTACGGCGTGCCCAGCGTCAAGGTCCGCTTCCACGGACAGGTCCGCCGCCACGGCACGGTGTCACCGACCGTCTTCTGGCCTATTCCGCGCGTCTATTCCGGGTTGGTGCGCATCGATCGGTATGCAAACCCGCCCTGGCCGACCGACAAGGCCTTCCGTCAAGACGTGTTCAAACTTGTCGATATCGCATTTGCTCAGCGGCGCAAGACATCTCGCAATGCGTTCGTCGAGTGGGCGGGTTCGGGCAACGAATCGGCGAGTCGGTTGCTGGCCGCCAGCATCGACCCGGCGCGCCGGGGTGAGACGCTGACCGTCGACGAATTCGTTCGGTTGTATCAGCGCTCGGGTGAAGTCGGCGACAACACCGCCGCGGGCCTCCCGCAGCGGCAGGCCTCGGCGAGCTGAGGGGCCGAGGGGCTTCGATTTCGCCCGCGGCGAGCGATAGTCTCGTTCGGTGCCGATGGACGGAAGCACCGCTGCTCAGTGGGTGCCCACTGGGTCAGTTACGGTCCGGGCGCCCGGCAAAATCAACCTGTATCTGGCCGTCGGCGAGCGGCGCGAGAACGGTTATCACGACCTGACAACGGTGTTTCACGCCGTCTCCCTGGTCGACGAGGTCACCGTCCGCAACGCCGATGTGATCTCGCTCGAGGTCAGCGGCGAGGGCGCCGACCAGCTGCCCCGCGACGAGCGCAATCTGGCGTGGCAAGCCGCCGAATTGATGGCTGACCACGTGGGCCTGGCGCCCGACGTCTCGATCGCCATCGACAAGTCCATCCCAGTGGCCGGCGGAATGGGGGGTGGCAGTGCAGACGCGGCGGCCGTACTGGTCGCGATGAACTCGCTCTGGGAACTCGGTGTGCCACGTCGCGATCTGCACATGCTGGCCGCGAAGCTGGGCAGCGATGTGCCATTCGCACTGCACGGCGGCACCGCGCTGGGTACCGGTCGCGGGGAGGAGTTGGCGACGGTGTTGGCCCGCAACACTTTCCACTGGGTGCTGGCGTTCGCCGAGGGCGAGTTGTCCACCCCGGCGGTGTTCAGTGAACTGGACCGGCTTCGGGAGGTCGGGACACCACCTCGGCTCGACGAACCCGGTCCGGTGCTGGCGGCGCTGGCGGTCGGCGACCCCGAGCAGCTGGCGCCGCTGTTGGGCAACGAACTGCAGGCGGCCGCGCTGAGCAAGGATCCGGCCTTACGCCGCGTCTTGCGTGCCGGCGTCGAGGCGGGCGCGCTGGCGGGCATCGTGTCGGGTTCCGGACCGACGTGTACGTTCCTGTGCCGGTCGGCGCCCGCTGCGGTGGACGTCGGCACCGAGCTCTCGGGCGCCGGTGTCTGCCGAACCGTACGCGTTGCCAGCGGGCCGGTGCACGGCGCGCGGGTGGTGCCGGCACCTGTCACGGGGGTGTGACGAACACCCGATTCCACCCGCGAGTTTGGCAGTTACTTAAGAGGAGTTTAAGATGTTCGGCGGTGACAAATGCCGGTCAAGAAATGCGCCTGGTTCCCTCGCCCGCCGATCATGCCGGGGGGCGTTGCATGAACCCCAAAAGTCGGGGTGACCGCCGTGTCCGCGCCGCAACCGCAACGTGGCGTGAGGTTACCGCTTCATCACCGATTCGACACGAAATCGCAGCCCAATTGTGGGCGTGCGGCTGCTCCAAAATGTGCTTGAGCAGGGGCAGCATTAGATGCTGGGCGTTGGCGCCGGAGCCGAGGAGGCCGTCGTGAGCAGGTTTACCGAGAACATGTTCCGCCGCGCCCACGAGAGCACCAAGGGCATGGTGACCGGCGACCCGCACCAGCCGGTCCGGCACACCTGGCTGGAGGTCTACCAGCGTGCACGCCAAGTGGCCGGCGGCCTGGCCGCTGCTGGAGTCGGCCACGGTGACGTGGTCGGCGTGCTGGCCGGCGCGCCGGTGGAAATCGCGCCGACGGCCCAAGGCCTGTGGATGCGCGGCGCCAGCCTGACCATGCTGCACCAGCCCACGCCTCGCACCGACCTCCAGTTGTGGGCCAACGACACCACCACCGTCATCGACATGATCGAGGCGAAGGTGGTGATCGTCTCCGACCCGTTCATGGCGGCCGCGCCGGTGCTGACGGAGCGCGGGATCGAGGTGCTGACCGTCGAGCAGCTGCTGGCATTCGACCCGATCGACCCGATCGCCACCGGCGAGGATGATCTGGCGCTGATGCAGCTGACGTCGGGCTCAACCGGCTCCCCCAAGGCGGTGCACATCACGCACCGCAACGTCTACTCCAACGCCGAGGCGATGTTCATCTCCGCCAAGATGGACCCCAGCGGCAACGACGTGATGCTCAGCTGGCTGCCGTGCTTCCACGACATGGGTATGGTCGGCTTCCTGACTGTGCCGATGTATTTCGGTGTCGAGCTGGTCAAGGTCACCCCGATGGACTTCCTGCGCGACACGCTGCTGTGGGCCAAGCTGATCGACAAGTACGGCGGCACGATGACGGCCGCGCCCAACTTCGCCTACGCGCTGTTCGCCAAGCGGCTGCGCAACCAGGCCACGCCCGGTCAGTTCGACCTGTCGACGCTGCGGTTCGCGCTGTCAGGTGCCGAGTCGGTAGACCCAGCGGACGTCGAGGACCTGATCGAGGCCGGAAAGCCGTTCGGCTTGCGGCCCGAAGCGATCATGCCCGCCTACGGAATGGCCGAGACGACGCTCGCGGTGTCTTTCTCCGAACTCGGTGACGGGCTGGTGGTCGACGAGGTGGACGCCGATCTGCTGGCCGCGCTGCGTCGCGCCGTGCCCGCCACCAAGGGCAACACCAAACGGCTCGCCTCCCTGGGGCCGCTGCTGCAGGGGCTGGAGGCCCGCATCGTCGACGAGGACGGCAATGTGTTGCCGGCCCGCGGCGTCGGGGTGATCGAGTTGCGCGGCGAGCCGGTGACCCCCGGCTACACGACGATGGGTGGGTTCATCCCGGCCCAGGACGAGCACGGCTGGTATGACACCGGCGACCTCGGCTATCTGATGGACAACGGCCACATCGTTGTCTGCGGCCGGGTCAAGGACGTCATCATCATGGCCGGCCGCAACATCTATCCGACCGACATCGAGCGGGCCGCGGGCCGCGTCGAGGGTGTCCGTCCGGGCTGCGCGGTGGCTGTCCGGCTGGATGCCGGACATTCGCGGGAGACCTTCGCTGTCGCCGTCGAGTCCAATGCCTTCGAGGATCCCGTTGCAGTGCGTCGCATCGAGCATCAGGTCGCGCACGAGGTCGTGAGCGAGGTCGACGTGCGGCCGCGCAACGTCGTGGTGCTGGGTCCCGGGACGATCCCGAAGACGCCGTCGGGCAAGCTGCGGCGGACGAGCTCCGTCACCCTGGTTACGTAGTAGCCCGGCGAGCAGACTGCTCGCAGCGACTTACCAAGCGTGGACGCGGTTTTGGGCCGGCTCCAGCCCCAATTCGATGAGCAGCTCGGTGGCGTCCGCCGCCTGCTCGCAAAGCGTCGGCACCTCCGGGCGTTCAGCGGCGGTGAAGTTCTCCAGCACGAACGCCGCCGGATCCTTGCGCCCCGGCGGTCGACCGATCCCGATCCGCACCCGGTGAAAGTCCTTGGTGCCCAACGCTGCCGCAACCGAGCGCAGCCCGTTGTGACCACCCTCCCCGCCGCCGATCTTCAGCCGGATCTGGCCGAAGTCGATGTCCAGGTCGTCGTGGATGACCACCACGTCAGCGGCGGGCACCGAATAGAACTTGGCCAGTGGGCCCAGTTGGCGGCCCGACTCGTTCATATAGCAGCGCGGCTTGGCCAACACCACCGCACGCCCACCGAGCCGGCTGGTGACGATCTCCGCGCCGGAGCGCTTGTGCGCCTTGAACGCTGAACCCAGCCGGGCGGCGAGCCGGTCTGCGACCATGAACCCCAGGTTGTGCCGCGTCTGGGCATAGTTTGGTCCCGGGTTGCCCAGGCCGACCACCAATAGCGGGTCGGCCATGAATTATTCGGATTCGGACTCGGACTCAGAGGCTTCGGCCTCTTCGGCGGCCTCTTCGGCCGGCTCCTCGGCCTCGGCCACCTCGCCGGCCCCTTCAGCCTCGAGCTCCTCGGCGGTCGGCGCGTTCACCACGTTGACGACCAGCAGGTCGGGGTCGTCCACCAGGGTGACGCCCGGCGGCAAGGCGATCTGCCCGGCGGTGAACTGGGTACCCGGTTCGGCGCCTTCGACCGAGACGATCAGCACCTCCGGAATCGACAACGCCTCGGCCTCGATCTCGACGGTGTTGGCCTCCTGGGTGACCAAGGTGCCGTATGCGGCCTCGCCCTGGACGTCGATGCCGACCTCGACGACCACCTTCTCGCCGCGACGCACCACCAGCAGATCGGCGTGCTGGATGGTGCGGCGGATCGGGTGGATGTCGAGAGCCTTGGTCAGCGCCAGCTGTTCCTTACCGTCGATGTCGAGTTCGAGTACCGCGTTGGTACCGGAGTGGCGCAGCACCGCGGCGAAGTCGTGTCCGGGCAGTTCCAGGTGCTGCGGGTCAGCACCGTGGCCGTAGAGGACGGCGGGAATGTTCCCTGCGCGGCGCGCGCGCCGGGACGCGCCTTTGCCGGTCTCGGTCCGAACCGAGACGGTCAGCTGGTTGGCAGATCTGGCCATGGTTTCGCTCCTGTGAGACGTGTCTTGGGCACGGCCAGGATCGCGCGGCAACCATAGAAACTGGAATCAAGGTCCCCGTCGATAACGGTGGCTGCCGCGTTTCGCCGCAGGCCACCCTCGCCGTGACGCCCGGCCAGGTTAGCGCATCGGCGCCTCAGAGCGGAAATTTGGTCTCGGTGAGCCGTTCGGAGAGGTCCCAGAGTGCGCTGGCGGTGGCGGTGCGTTTCGCCAGTGGGCTGCGCCCGACCGGCCGGCTGCGTCCAGCCATGCCGAAGCTCGGGCCGATGAAGCTGTCGCCCGGTAAATCCTGTGAGGCGGCATACAGCGTTTGGCGGGCGCCGAAGTCGGCGTCGGTGGCGAGCACGCGGGTAGCGACGGACATCACCGCGTCGCCGAATTTGCGACCGGTGCGCCCCTGCAGGTTGGTGTGCGAGTAACCGGGGTGCGCGGCAAGCGCACGCTGCGGCGAGCCGGCCGTCTTGAGGCGCCGCTGCAGCTCGCTGGTGAACAGCAGGTTGGCGAGCTTGGACTGGCCGTAGGCGACCCACGCCGAGTAGGGCCGCGACGTCCAGTTCAGGTCGCGAAGGCTGATGTAGCCCATCCAGTGCATCAACGACGACACGGTCACCACCCGCTCGGTGATCTTGGGCAACACCAGGTTGGTCAGCGCGAAATGACCGAGATGGTTGGTGCCGATCTGGGTCTCGAAGCCGTCGGCGGTCACCGCGTGCGGGACGGCCATCACGCCGGCGTTGTTGACCAGGACGTCGACGGTGTCGACCCCGTGGGCGAACTGCCGCACTGAGGCCAGATCCTGCAAGTCGAGTCGGCGCACCTCGACGTCTCCGGTCATGTCCCGGGCAGCGGCTTCGCCCTTTCCGGTGTTGCGTACCGCCAGGATGACCTGAGCACCGACGCGGGCCAGCTCGCGGGCCGTCACCGCGCCCAGTCCGCTGTTGGCGCCGGTGACGATCACGGTACGTCCGGCGAATGAGGGCAGGTCTGCGGCGGTCCACGACGTCATGGCAAACACACTAATGCGCTGGTGTTGCGAGCCGGGGGGCTACTTCGCTGTGACGGCGAATCCGCGGATGATCGCTTGGATGTCGGCCGCATCGGGAGCGGCCTGTTCGGCCAGGCTGGTGACCGCGAGCTGGACCAGGTAGCGCTGGCTGTCGGGCGCCGACCCGGTCGCAATGACCATCCGGTTGTAGGTGTGCAACCGTTTGCCGTTGAGGTCGTAGCTGCCCTCGATCATCGACGACGGAAAGCCGTGAAAGTTGGCACCGGACTGGTCGAGCAGTTTGAAGTTATCCGCGAGCGTGGCGTCGGCGTTGCCGTGCTTGGCCAAGTCGGCGGGGTCGAAATCCCCGGTCAGTTTGAACACCATCAGCATGGCCGTGGGAAAGCTCTCGCCTTTGGCGATCGTCTCCGTGGTGGGCGCGATGTTCGGCTTGTCGACCTTCTCCCAGCCCGGCGGTGTCGGGATCGACACGGTCAGGTCGGTCAGCTTGTCTGGCGCCACCGGCTCGCCGGACACCCCGCTGCTTTCCAGATACTTCGAGAACGGTACCGGCGTCTCAGTCGACGTCGGAGTCGTCGCTGAAGTAGTCCAAATCGACTGGTAATCAGGGTTTTTCGGCCCACAGCCGACCGGCGATACGACCAGAAGCAGTATCGCGGCCGCACCGCGGGTCCAACGACCGCCGAGTGTCACAGGATCTCGCGGACCGTGTCGACCGGACGAGCCAGCCGGGTGCCCTTCGGTGTGACGACAAACGGCCGTTCGATGAGGATGGGATGTTCGGCCATGGCGTCGAGTAATTGGTCGTCGCTGGCGTCGGCCAAGTTGAGCTCGGCGTACAGCGACTCGCGTTTGCGGACCGCGCTGCGCACATCGATCCCGGCGTCGCGGATCATGGTTACCAGCTCGTCGCGGGATGGCGGTGTCTTGAGATACTGCACGATTCTGGGCTCAACACCGTTGTCGCGCAACAACTCCAGGGTCTTGCGCGAGGTAGTGCACTTGGGGTTGTGGTAGATGACGGCTTCACGGGCACCCGAAGCCATCTAGGCGTCCCCGTCGAATAGTCCTGTGACCGAACCATTTTCGAATACCGCGCGGATCGTGCGGGCCAGCAGCGGCGCGATCGACAACACCGTGAGCTGCGGGAACCGTTTTTCCTCACCGATCGGCAGCGTGTTGGTGACTATTATTTCGCGGGCGCCGCAGGCCGCGAGCCGTTCGGACGCCGGGTCGGACAGCACACCGTGGGTGGCCGCGATGATCACATCCTTGGCGCCGTCGTCGTGCAGCAGCTTCACCGCGCCGGCGATGGTGCCACCGGTGTCGATCATGTCGTCGATCAGTACGCAGGTGCGGCCTTCAACCTCGCCGACGACGCGGTTCGAGACCACCTGGTTGGGCACGCGCGGATCGCGGGTTTTGTGGATGAACGCCAGCGGAACACCGCCCAGCGCGTCGGCCCATTTCTCGGCGATGCGCACCCGGCCCGAGTCGGGGGAGACCACCACCATGTTGCCGTCGGGGTAGTTGTCCCCGATGTAGCCGATCAGCAGGTTCTGCCCCCGCATGTGATCGACGGGCCCGTCGAAGA
>NZ_JBKQTQ010000142.1:0-15251 GCF_052143115.1 Mycobacterium sp. | reverse complement strand
TCAGCCGCTCGACGTTGGTCGGCGCAATCGCCGGACTGCTGCTCATCGGCGACGGGGTCAGCTTTGTCGTGGCGCGCACCGCACTACTCGACGGCTTCCTGGCGTTCTTCGTGGTCGCCGCGTTCGGTGCGCTGATCGTCGACCGGGATCAGGTACGCGAGCGCATGCACGTCGCGCTGATCGAGGGGCGCACCAACGAGACGGTGTGGGGACCACGGCTGGGTGTGCGCTGGTGGCGGTTCGGCGCCGGAGTGCTGCTCGGTTTAGCTTGTGCGACAAAGTGGTCCGGGCTGTACTTCGTGATGTTCTTCGGGTTGATGTCGTTGGCGTTCGACGTGGCGGCACGCCGCCAATACCGAGTGCTGCGACCCTGGCTGGGTGTCGTCCGCCGCGACCTGGGTCCCACCGCCTACGCGCTGCTGCTCATCCCCTTCGGCGTGTACTTGGCCAGCTACGCGCCCTGGTTCGCCTCCGAGACCGCAATCGATCGACACGAGGTCGGCCAGTCGATCGGGCCGCAGTCGAATTTCCCGCTGCCCGATGCGATCCGCTCGCTGTGGCATTACACCGCCAAGGCCTATCAGTTCCACGCCGGCCTGACGAATTCAGCGGGCAACTACCATCCATGGGAATCCAAACCGTGGTCGTGGCCGATGTCGCTACGGCCGGTGCTCTACGCCATCGATCAGCAGAACGTACCGGGCTGCGGCGCGCAATCGTGCGTCAAGGCGGTAATGCTGGTCGGCACGCCGGCGATGTGGTGGCTTGCTGTGCCCGTCCTCGGCTACGCCTGCTGGCGGACGATCGTGCGCCGCGACTGGCGCTACGCCGTCGTGCTGGTCGGCTACTGCGCCGGCTGGCTGCCATGGTTCGCCGACATCGACCGGCAGATGTACTTCTTCTATGCCGCCACCATGGCGCCGTTTTTGGTGATGGCGATCGCGCTGATCTGTGGCGACATCCTCTACAAACCCGGTCAAGGCGCCGAACGCCGCACGCTCGGACTGATCGCCGTATCCTGTTACGTCGCAATGGTGCTGACGAACTTCGCGTGGCTGTTTCCGGTGCTGACCGGTCAGCCGATTTCGCAGACCACCTGGAACATGGAGATCTGGCTGCCCAGCTGGCGGTGACGGCGCGCATTGACATTGCACTCAAGGCTGTTGGTCCGAGCTTATCCACAACCCTGGGTGCAATCTCACCGCACCGACGGCGAGACGTCGGTGCGTGCAATCAGCATCACAGCATGTCTGAAATCTTCATCGGCACAGAAATGCTCGGCCGCGGCGCGCTTACCAGGGGGCAGTTGCGCTGGAATTACTGCGCAATGTTTCCCGACGTCTATGCCCCGAGAGCGACCGCTCCCTCCCTGTGGCGCAATACCGTCGGCGCGTGGCTCTGGTCAGGTCGAAGCGGCGTGATCGCCGGGCGCGCCGCCGCAGCGCTACACGGCGCCCTGTGGGTCGACGCGACAACACCCATCGAGATGATTTGGCGTACCACCCGGCCGCCGTCAGGAATTGTGGTGCGCAACGAAAGGATCGAGGCTGACGAGATCGTCGAGGTTAACAAAATGCCGGTGACCAGCCCGGCGAGGACCGCCCTGGATCTTGCCCGACATTTGCCCCGCGATGTCGCCGTAATGCACCTCGACGCGTTGGCCCGCGCAACGGGCGTAACGGCATGCGATGCCCTATCGCTGGCCGAGCGCTATCCAAGGGCGCGAGGACTGCGTCGATCAGAGGTCGCACTCAGCCTGACGGACCCAGGTGCTCAATCACCGAAGGAAACCTGGTTGCGGCTCCTACTCATCGACGCCGGACTACCCGCGCCGAGAACACAAATAAGGCTGACCGACGGTGTCAATGAGGCATTCATTGATATGGGTTACGACGAACCGATGATCGGCCTCGACTACGACGGCCAGCACCACAGCGTTGATCGCAGCCGGTACGTGCACGACATCGGTCGGGCAGAGCTCATCGAACGTCAAGGCTGGATCGACATTCACGTGGTCGCCGAACACAGCCGACGATTCATCATTCATCGGGTGTCGGATGCGTTGGCCCGCCGCGGGTATCAGTTGAAATTGCACTCAGGGTCGTGATGGGTGTCCGGCGACAGCCCTGAACGCAATCTCAACGACGTTTACAGCGGGTCGCGGGCGGCGGGACAGGACATGCACCGCGGGCCACCCCGACCAGTCCCCAATTCGCAGGCGGCGATCGTCAACACCTCGATCCCGGCGTCCGCCAGACGAGCGTTGGTTCGCGCATTGCGCTCGTAAGCGACGACGACCCCGGGCGACAACGCCAACGTGTTGTTGCCGTCATCCCACTGTTCACGTTCGGCGACAACGGGATCCAGCCCGGTGTCGATGACGCGCAACTTGTCGATACCCATCGCGGTGGCCGCGGCCTCCACGAACGGCGTCTCGTCCGAGATCTTCACGCCGTCGGGTGTGCGCGCGATCGTGAAGGCGGATAATGTCTCGACGACATTGGCATACATCACCACCGCGTCCGTGTCGACCATCGTGCACACGGTGTCCAAGTGCATCTGCGCGCGTTCCTGAGCCAGCGGCACGACCAGTACCGTGCTAGCCAGATCGTCGTCGAACAGGCTGCGCGCCAAAGCTTCCGCACCCGCCGGAGTGGTCCGTTCACCCACCCCGACCGCGACGACGCCCGGCGCCAGCAGCAACACGTCACCGCCTTCGACGGGCGCGGTGCGGGATTCGTAGGCGCGCCGCACACCGGTGAACCGCGGATGGTGGGCATAGATCAGATCGGTCAACGACGCCTCGCGCACCCGCGCCGGCAGGGCCAGTGACGGGATGACGATCCGGGGACCGATCCAGATCGACGAGTCGCGGGTGAACACCAGGTTCGGCAATGGCTCGATGACGTAGTCGGTGCCGTGATGCATGCGGCGCACCAACGAGTCGTCCGCGCCCGCGTCCGACGGCAGCTCGGCGAACATCATGCCGGCCATCAGCACATGGGCCAACCTGGCCGGGTCAAGGCCACGCAGCAAGGCCGAGAGCTCTTGCGCCAGAGGTAATCCGAGTCGTGGAGCATCAACGGCGGCAGCGATGCCCTGCATCCTGGCGGCACCGCTCTGCAGAGCTTCCGTCAGCAGGTCGGAGAGCAGCAGCACCTCGATGCCGCGGGACCGCAGCAGCTCGGCGAATGCATCGTGTTCCTCCCGCGCCCTTGCAACCCAGGGCAATCCGTCGAACGGCAGATCGTCGTTGTTACGCGGCGTGAGTCGGCGCAGTTCGGCGCCCGGTCGGTGCAGGATCGCCACTCGCAGTGCACCCACTTCGGAGTTGGACCCCAGCTCGCTGCTACTCACAGTTAGCACGGTAACCCGAACCGTCACCTCAAGTACGGTTCAGGTTATGGACACCGAGGAACTGCTACCGGGAGAACTGGCCGCTCGGGCCGGCGTTGCGGTCTCGGCTTTGCACTTCTACGAGCGGCAGGGGCTGATCACCAGCAGGCGCACGTCGGGCAACCAGCGCCGCTACAGTCGCGACACCCTCAGGCGGGTCGCCTTCATCCGGATGTCGCACCGGCTGGGCATCCCGCTGGCGCGTGTGCGCGCGGCACTGGCCACGCTGCCCGCCGATCGGGTTGCGACCAGCCGGGACTGGGCGCGGCTGTCCGCGGGCTGGCGGGCAGACCTCGACGATCGGATCCTGCATCTTCAGCGGCTGCGCGATAACCTCGCCGACTGCATCGGTTGCGGTTGTCTGAGCCTGCGCAGTTGCGCGTTGACCAATCCGGGCGACGTGCTCGCCAAGCAGGGGCCCGGTCCGGTCCGGCTGTAGTTCGATTGCGCGGCCTCTCTTCGGGCCGTTCCACGGCCCGCATCGTCGCCGCGCGAATTCGAACGGGTGTGCGATAGAATCGCCGTCGTGGCGATTGCAGTACAGGAGTCGTTGTTCGAATGCAACGAACGGAGGCAGCTCGGCAAGGGGGCCTGGATCGATATCCGCTCCGGATGGCTGACCGGCGCCGACGACTGGTTGGGCGAACTGCTGACAACGGTGCCGTGGCGCGCCGAGCGGCGTCAGATGTACGACCGCGTCCTCGATGTGCCGCGCCTGGTGAGCTTTCATGACCTCACGGTCGAGGATCCACCGCATCCACGGCTGAGCCGGTTACGCCGCCGGCTCAACGACATCTACGCCGGCGAATTGGGCGAGCCGTTCACCACCGTGGGTCTGTGCTGCTATCGCGACGGGTCGGACAGCGTCGCCTGGCACGGCGACACCATCGGCCGCAGCAGCACCCAGGACACCATGGTGGCGATCGTCAGCCTCGGCGCCACCCGTACCTTCGCGTTACGACCGCGCGGCGGCGGCCCGTCGTTGCGGCTCCCACAGGCGCACGGAGATCTGCTGGTGATGGGCGGTTCTTGTCAGCGGACGTGGGAACACTCGGTTCCCAAAACGTCGGCGTGTAGCAGCCCGCGGGTCAGTATCCAGTTCCGGCCCAGAGACGTGCGCTAGAAATCAGCTTCTGATTGCCGCGACCGATTTGACCAGCAAGTCGCGCGCCCGATTGGTGTCGATGGGCGTGGCCGACTTGCCGGGTTGCAGCACCGGGTTGGCGGTGATGATCACCTGATAGTCGCCGAAGTGCGCGGTGTAGTTGTAAAGCTCGCCGCTGCGCGGCTTTCCGTTCACCGTCGTTTGCAGGACACGGTGCACGCCCAGGGTGCGTGTCCCCTGAATCTGCGGCGCTTCGACGACCTCGATGAGCCCGCGCAAGCGGCCGCCCTCGAATCCCACCTTCCGGCAGTTGCGTCCCGGGTCGTTGAACGGCACTGCCGCGGACGTCTGCACGGCCATGGCAATGAAGCGATTGCCATCACCCTCGGCGGCCACGGCGGCCATGTTTCCCTGCAGGCCCGGCGGCATGTCCTCGCCAACCACGAATGATGAGCAATCGGGCGGCTCGAACTTCAGCCCCGGCGGAAGCTTGTGCGTCGACAACACCTTGGGGTCAATTGCGGTCTTCGGGACGTCTTTGACCTTGAACTCCGGCCCGAAATCGGACTTCACCTGCGAAATCTTTGTGATATCGGCGGTCGGGGCGCTCTCCGATGATCCGTGAGATGAACAGGCCGCCAGCAAGCAGGCACTTCCGATCGCGACCGCTATCCTCATCATCCGCGTCAATCTAATGCACCTCCCTCAGGCGCCTAACGCCGACACGGTTTTCACCAGCAGATCGGCCGCGAACTGTGGCGTCAGCGGCGAATGCGCTGAGCCGGGGTCACTGATCAGCGTGGTGAACGCATAGTAGTCGCCCAGATAAGCGGTGAAGGTGTTTGCCCGAGAGCCGATTTCATTGCCGCCTTCGACCGACGTGGTGATATCGGTAGCCATACCGAGGGTTTCGGCGCCGTCGATGCGGGGCGGATCGACGAGATGAACCCGGGCCGTGGCACGCCCGCTGGTCATGGTCCACCCGCGGCACTGGGTAACCAGGGACTGATCCAGCGTCACCGGGCCCGTCGGCACGGCCACGACCACCGCGTAGACGATGCCGCCCGCACCGGAACCCGAAATGCCTTGGGCGGATTGCCCGTGACCGTCGGCCGGGTCGGCCAGCGCCGCGCACCGCGCCGGGGCCGCCGCGCCGTCCCCGCCAAGACCCCAGATCGTCGGCGGCGCAGCCACGCCCGAAATCCCGGTTACCTCATAGCCGGGCGGCAGTTCGCGTCCCACCCGCCTGATGTTGGCGGGGTTGACCTGGCGAGCCTGCGTGCTGCCGGAAGGCGTCGGCGCGGGTTGGCGTGCGTGAGCGCATGAGGCGAGCAGCAGGACAACCACCGCAGCGACGCGGAGTCGCATGCTAGCCGACAGCCCGAATAACTTGGCGCGCTGTACGTTTGATGTTGTTCGTCATGTCGCGGCTTAACGGAAGGTCGCGCGGATCGGGCACGTCGATGACGGTGGTGACCACCCCGACGTCGTCGCGCTCCCAGAAAGCGCCGTAGTGGTCCATGATCGTCCGCATCGCCACGTTGTCGGCGAGCATCCGGCCGGAGAACTTTTCCACTCCGTCGACCCGGGCGGCGACGGAGAGCGCGGTAATCAGGAAGGAGCCGATACCGCGGCCCTGGTAGGCGTCGGCGACGGTGAACGCGATCTCGGCGACGGTAGGGTCGTGGTCGTCTCGAACGAAGCGGCCGTCCGCAACCGGGTTGCCATCCGCATCGGTCATCACCCACACGAAGTGGTCGACGTAGTCGACCTCGGCCAGGTAGTCCATCAGCGCCGGGCTGGGAACTCGCGGCGACATGAATCGGCGATAGAGCGTGTCGCTGGAGAACTCGACATGACCCTGCATGGTCCGCTCGCTGTCACCGGGCAATACCGGACGAAGCAGCAGTTCTGTTCCGTCCCGAACCCGAACCGGGATCGGCGTCAGGAAGGCGGCGAGTCGCTGGCGGACCGTGCGCACCAACCGGCTCATGATCCCCGGGATGTGCACCATCCGCGCGAATGCGTCGTTGTCGCCGATCCAGCCGGTCAAGGGCTCGGTCGTGGTCACGGTCGCGGTCCGCGGGATCTCACGCAGCAGGGCGATCTCACCGACGATCGTGCCGGCGGACACCTGCTCGACGGTCACGACGTCGTCGTCTCCGACGTGCCTGATCTCGGCGGTACCCGACGAGATCAGCAGGAAGGAAACCGCCTGCTCACCTTGCTGCATGAGCACCTGGCTCGCGGCGGCCTGCAGCGGCTGCAGGCTGGCCGCCAGCGGCATCAAGTCCACGGGCGGACAGCCCTTGAAGATGTCCAATGCGGCGAGTTCGTCGGCGCGCAGCGCGGTCAGTTCGGTCACTACGGCGTCCCGGATGGGTCGGGTATGCCGGGGACTCGCGGTGACCGCTGCGCCATCTATCCGTCCCTGTTGTCGTCTCATACCCGCCGGGTCGGCGACCCCCATCGCGGTCCGATGCTGCCAAGGTTATGGGCTGGGTTCGGGTGCAGCAAGGATTTGCATCGACGTTGCAGCGACCATGCACTGGGAAGTCCAGCCCGGATGTGTACTTCGGTCCCGGCCGGTCCAGACTCGCGGGATGGACATCACCGACGATCGGGTGCAGACAACCCGTTCGACCGGCTAGACGATTTTGATTGACACTACGAATATAGAGTAGTCTGGTGTCGAGCCAAAACCCATCACACCGCAAAGATCAGCTTTGACGCCAAAACCGCCTGTAACCGGCCGCTACACTGCCGGCATACAGAAGAGACGCAAGCCAAATCCGGACCGGCGCCGCCGCGAACTGTGCGATGCGGCGATCCAACTGTTGGCCGACGACGGCGCCAAGGGCCTGAGCCATCTGAAAGTCGACGCGCGCGCCGGCGTTCCCGACGGCACCACCTCGTTCTACTTCCGCACCCGCTCAGCGCTGTTGCGCGCGGTTGCCGAGCGGATGGCCGAGCTGGACCTGGCCGCTTTGCAGTCGGTCGCCGACCGGGCCGGCCTCGACGACGGGGCGTCGGCCTCCACCTTGGCAACGCTGGTCATCCAGTCCGGGGAAGAGCCGCAGCTGAGCCGAACCAAGGCGCGCTATGAGCTGACCATGCAGGCGACCCGCGATGCGGCGATTGCCGCAACCCTGGAGCGCGCCACCGACGCATTCACCAAGCTGCACCACGACATCCTGGTGCAGTTGCTGCCGCACGGCGCCGACCTGGATCCCGCCGTCGTCGACGATCTGAGCAACGTCACGCTGACGTTCATCAACGGCCTTTTGCTGCGATTCGCCCACGGCGACCGGATCATCGACAGCCCGGAACGGCTCGACGGCGTTCTGTCGGCCATCGTCGCGGGCATTTTGGGCAGCGAGCAGCAGGGACGGCTCACCCACGACGGCGCCTCGGTGCAGCCCCGCCGCCGGCGATCATCGCCCGCCCGCTAAGACAACCCGGTCTTGCCCAACCTGGGCTCATGTGGTTCTCTACGACAATAGAGTTTGCCAATCGCGCCTGAGCCGGCGAGCGCGGATGGATTAAGCAGAAAGTACAAATCGCCCGAACCGCCTCAGACGCTGACACACTGGCGGCATCGATCCCGGCTGGTGGCGCATCGGAGATCTTGGAAGTTGTGGCGAAAGGCGAGATTTCGTGACGATCAGCACCGGCTTGGACGTCCAGGACGTCTATTACGACCCCTACGACGTCGTCCTCAACGCCGACCCCTATCCGATGTTCCGCCGACTTCGCGAAGAGGCGCCGCTGTACTACAACGCACAGCATGATTTCTACGCGTTCAGCCGGTTCGCCGATGTCGACAAGGGCCTGGTCGACCACGGGGCGTTCAGTTCAGCGCGGGGCATCATCCTGGAGTTGATCAAGGCCAATCTCGACATCCCACCCGGCATGCTCATCATGGAGGATCCGCCGATCCACGACGTGCACCGCAAGCTGCTGGCCCGCATGTTCACCCCGCGCAAAATCGCTGCGCTCGAGCCCAAGATTCGCGAATTCTGCGGCCAGTCGCTGGACCCGCTCATCGGATCGGGACACATCGACTTCGTCGCCGACCTGGGAGCCCAGATGCCGATGAAGGTCATCAGCATGCTGCTCGGCATTCCGGAAGACGATCAGGAATTCATCCGCGACCGCACCAACGCGCAGCTGCGCACCGAAGCCGGAAAACCCATGAACGCCGACGAGGGCTTGGCCACCGGCGAAATCTTCGCCGCCTACATCGATTGGCGCGCCACGCATCCGTCCGACGACATCATGACCGAACTGCTCAACGTCGAGTTCGTCGACGAGACCGGCACCACCCGCCGACTGACCCGCGACGAGTTGCTGATCTACCTCAACGTCGTCGCCGGCGCAGGCAACGAGACCACCACGCGGCTGATCGGTTGGGCCGGAAAGATTCTCGCCGAACATCTGGATCAGCGTCGCGAAATGGCCCGCGACCCGGCGCTGATACCGCAGGCCATCGAAGAACTGCTGCGCTACGAGCCACCGGCACCGCACACGGCCCGGCACGTGACACGCGACGTCACCTGCTACGACCAGACTGTGCCCGCAGGCAGCGTGATGATGATGCTGATCGGAGCCGCCTGCCGCGACGACCGCCAATTCAGCCCCGACAGTGAGGAATTCAACATCCACCGGCCTGCTCACCAACACCTGGCCTTCAGCGTCGGCACCCACTTCTGTCTGGGCTCAGCGCTGGCGCGCCTGGAAGGCCGAATCGCCCTCGAAGAGATCCTCAAGCGCTTTCCGGAGTGGGAAATCGACCTGGCGAATGCCCGCCTCAGCCCGACATCGACGGTGCGAGGGTGGGAGTCGATGCCGGCCCGGACACCATGAGGCGACGATGACTGCTCGCGTCGAGGGTAAGGTCGCGTTCGTCAGCGGCGCAGCGCGCGGCCAGGGCCGCAGCCACGCCGTCCGATTGGCCCAAGAGGGCGCCGACATCATCGCCATCGACATCTGCAAGCCGGTCGACAACGTGGTCTACCCGGCGGCGACGCCGGCCGACCTCGCCGAGACCGCCGACCTGGTTAAGGGTTACGACCGCCGCATCGTGACTGCGGAAGTCGACGTGCGCGACTACGACGCCCTAAAGGCGGCCGTCGACAGCGGTGTGGCGCAACTCGGCCGACTCGACATCATCGTCGCCAACGCGGGGATCGGCAACGGTGGCAACAAGTTGCACAAGATTCGCGAGAACATCTGGCAGGACATGATCGACATCAACCTGTCCGGGGTCTGGAAGACGGTGAAAGCCGGTGTGCCGCATATCCTCGCGGGCGAGCGAGGTGGCTCGATTGTGCTAACGGGTTCCGTCGGGGCGCACAAGGCCTTCGCGCACACCGGCCACTACATCGCGGCCAAACACGGTGTCGTGGGTCTCATGCGCGCGTTCGCGGTCGAACTCGGCCAGCACCGAATCCGGGTGAACTCGGTGGACCCCAGCCAGGTCAACACTCCGATGACCATGAACGACGTGACGTTCAAATTGTTTCGACCGGACCTGGAGAATCCAGGACCAGACGACTTCGCCCCGTTCTCGCAGATGACGCACACGTTGCCGGTGCCGTGGGTGGAGGCCGCCGACATCAGCAACGCGGTCCTGTTCCTCGCCTCTGACGAATCTCGTTATGTCACTGGCGTTTCGCTGCCCGTTGATGCGGGTGCTTTGCTCAAGTAGACACAAGGAAGTGGAGGGTCACATGCCCGAGTACGACTACGAAAAACTGAAGAAGGAAGCCGAGCAGTACATCAGGTTCGAGAAGGACAAGAAGAACAGAATCGCCTACATCACCTTCGATCGTCCTCAGGCGCAGAACTCCACCACCCTGGGCATGCGGCAGAACTACGCCGACCTGCTCCACAAGTGCAACGTCGACGACGAGGTCAAGGTCGTAGTGATCCGTGGCGAGGGAGAGGATTTCGGTAGTGGCGGGGACTTGCCCGAACAGCGGCCGATGCTGGAGAACCCCGGTATGCCGCTGTTGCACGAGCTCGCGATCAACGATGACGACGTCAAGTACCCGCCGGGCGGTTCGTATCGCTATCTGTCCACCGTCACCGATTTCTACTCCAAGGCGCGCGCCGGTTGCCGGCCGCTGCAGGAGCTTCGCAAGATCAGCATCATCGAGGCCAAAGGCTACTGCTACGGCTGGCACTTCTATCAGGCCGGCGACGCCGACCTGGTGATCTCCTCTGAAGACGCCCTTTTCGGACATCCGGCCTTCCGCTACGTCGGCTGGGGACCACGGCTGTGGTGGTGGGCCGAGACCATGGGCCTGCGGAAGTTCTCCGAAATGCTGTTCACCGGCCGACCGTTCAGTGCCAAGGAGATGTACGACTGCGGCTTCGTCAACAGCGTGGTGCCCCGCGACAAGCTGGAGGACGAAACGCTGAAATACGCGCTGGCATGCTCGAAGTCGCGCCCGACCGACACCGTCGCGGTGCAGAAGACGTTCCTGGAGCTCTACAAGCAGCACAAAGGCGAATACTTCGGCAGCCTGCTCACCGGGATGATCGAAGGCATGTTGCCGCTGATCCAAAACGACGCGCAAGAGGTCGACCTCACCGAGGGAACCTTCGAAAAGGGCCTCAACAACGTCGTCAAAGACAACGACATGAACTTCCCGCCGGAGTGGCGGCTCAGCCGCTCGGGACGCAACAAGCCCTGACGTTTCGAGGTAGTGCATGTCGGCACTGACTGGTATCAGGATCGTCGAGCTGGCCGAATCGGTTGCCGGAGAATACTGCGGGAAACTGCTCGCGGACTTCGGCGCCGAGGTGATCAAAATCGAACGTCCGGATTGCGGTAGCCCGACTCGGTCGATGGCGCCGATCATCGGTGACGGCGGCGGGCCCGAACGCAGCGCGCTTTTCGCGTATCTGAATACCAACAAGCGTTCCGTCGTGCTCGACGTCTCCTGCGTCGCCGATATCGAGAAGCTGCACCGGATGATCGCCGCGGCAGACGCGGTCGTCGACGATCACGCACCCTCGTGGGTTGAAGCGGTTGGCGTGTCAGCGAACGATGTTGCGCGTCGGTACCCCGCCGTGGTGTTGTGCTCGATCACGCCGTACGGCGGCGGCGCCCCGCCCGAGTTCCAGAACGCCAAGAGTTTCAACGTGTTCAACAGCAGCGGATGGGGCTACCACACACCCAGCCATGCCAATCCCGCCAAACCGCCGTTGAAGGGACCGGGCCGATTCCTCGCCGACTATGAGGCCGGGCTCGACGCGGCGCTGTGCGTCGCGGCGTCGCTGTTCTGGCATCTGCACAGTGGGAAAGGCGAATTCATCGACGTGTCGCAGCAGGCGGTGCTGGCGTCGCGCGCCGACTGCGTACTGGGCAGGTTCATCACCGGGGAGGTCGCGCCCGAAAACACCCGCGAGGACTACGATCAGCAGGGCCCGGCCTCATTCTTTGCGTGCGCAGATGGGTTCATCTATCTCTACATGACCAGCCGCAATCACTGGACGGGCCTCAAAAAGCTGATGGGCCGACCGGAATGGCTCGACGCGTTCGACGACGACTGGCTGGAGTTCTCGGTCACGCCAGAGAAAGTGGTGACATTTCAGAACGGGTTCGCCAAGTGGGTCGCCGGCCTGACCAAAGATGCGGCTGCCGAAGAGGCGCAGCGGTTGGGAGTCCCCCTGGTGCCCGTCAAAAGCGCTGCCGACCTGAAGAACTCGCCTCAGTACCGTCATCGCGGCTTTTTCCAGCACGTCACCCATCCGGTATTGGGCACCGCGGCCTATCCGACCGTTCCCTACCTGATGAGCGCATCACCGGCGCGCATCACGAGTGCGGCGCCCGCCCTGGGCCAGCACACCGCCGAGATCGCGGACAGCATCGAAACGCCACGTCCGGTGCCGACGGTGAAGTCGGCCCAACTCAAACCGCCGAAGGTGTCACGAGGCGGCCCGCTGGAAGGAGTGCGGGTCGTCGAGCTCACCAAAGTGTGGGCCGGCCCGTACGCCGGCAAGCTCCTTGCGTTCCTGGGCGCCGAAGTGATCAAGGTCGAAAGCTCCGGCAATCCCGACGAGATGCGCGCCTACGGCGGGACCGACATCAACCACGCGCCCTACTTTCTGAGCATCAATCCCGAAGTCCTCAGCGTGGAGTTGGATCTGAAGTCAGCAGCGGGCGTGGACTGCCTTCGCGACCTGATCGCCCAGAGCGACATCGTCGTCAACAATCTTCGTCCCGGGGCGATGGAGCGGCTGGGACTCGGCTATCAGCAGCTCAAGTCCATCAAGGGCGACATCATCTCGGTGTCAATCAAGATGTGGGGCAACAACGGACCGTTGGGCTATCAGACCGGTTACGCGCCATGTTTCGCCGCCTTGGCCGGACTCGCTTCCCTGGTGGGCTATCCAGGTGGACCCCCGCTCGGCACCAACATGCGTTACGGCGATTCCACCGTCGGCGCGGCCGCGGCGCTCGCCGCGGTAACCTCCTTGCTTCATCGAGACCTCAGCGGAGAAGGCCAATTCGTCGACGTGTCGGCGGTGGAAACGCTGTCGTCGATGATCGGCGATTGCCTACTCGAACAGGATCTCACCGGCACGCACGTCTTCCCTGAAGGCAACCGCGATCCAGATATGGTCCCGCACAACTGCTATCCCTGTTCGGGCGGGGACTGGATCAGCGTTGCCGTGGCCGACGACAGGCAGTGGCGCGCACTGTGCGACGTCCTCGGCGCCGCCACGCTCGCCGATGACACGCGCTACGCCGGCATGGCGGAGCGACTCCAACACACCGATGCGCTCGACACGGACCTAGCCCGGTTCACCAAGAGCCGCGACGCCGGGCAGCTGGCGCAGCGGCTCAGGTCGGCTGGTGTGCCGTCGAGCAAAAGCGCGACATCCCTCGACGTGATCAGCGATCAGCTGCTCTGGGAACGCGAGCTTTATCGCTTCGTCAGCGATCATCGCGAAGGGCAACGGCCGATACTGGCAGCGCCGTGGCGAATGTCGGCTGCTCCGGCCGAGATTGCGCGCGGCGCTCCCGACCTCGGCGAGCACAACGACTATGTTCTGAACAAAATCTTGCTCCCCCATGCGACGGAGAGAACATGACCACGACGTTGGCCGGCACTGCGGCGTTGGTAACGGGTGCCAGCAGCGGCATCGGCGCCGCGACGGCGAAGACACTGGCGGCCGAGGGCGCTGCGGTCGCCCTGCTGGCCCGCCGCGCTGATCGACTCGACGAACTCAAAGCCGATATCGAATCGTCAGGCGGCACCGCGCTGGCGGTGCCCGCCGACGTCACCAACGCCGAACAGGTAGCCGCGGCGGTGCAGCGGGTGGTTGGGGAGCTGGGGCGGCTCGACACTGTGGTGAACAATGCCGGGCTGATGCGGATGGCGCCCGCAGCCGAAGCGCCGCTGCAGGATTGGGATGACCTGGTGCGGGTCAACGTGCAGGGTGTCTTGTACGTCACCCGGGCCGCGGTCCCCCATCTGATCGACGCGGCCGCAGACTCACCACGCGGTGTCGCCGATCTGGTCACCATCAGTTCCACCGCCGGCTGGGTCGCCCGTCCCGGCACCGCCGTCTATTCGCTGACGAAATTCGGCGTGAACGCGTTCAGTGAGGGCATTCGCCAGGAGTTGTTGGGCAAGCGAGTGCGGGTCGGCGTCGTGGGGCCGGGCACCGTTGACACCGAGATCAGCAGCCACCTGTCCCCCGAATCGCGCAAAGCGTTCGATCGCCAGACCGCCGACATGGTCAAGTTGGCGCCTGAAGACATCGCCGACGCGGTGCTGTACATCGTCACCCGTGACCGGAGAGTGGCCGTCAACCACATGTTGGTCCGCGCCGCCGAACAGACCTGGTGATCGACGCAGGCGATCGTTGGGTCACCGGTGATCACTTTGGGCTTTCCATTCCCGCGGACCCGGCCGCGTTGCGCGCCGGTGGCACAGCGTTTCTCACCCGAGCATTGCGCGCCTCGGGTGCGCTGACCGCCGACAACTCTGTCACGCAGATCAGCGGGTTTCAAGAAGTTCCGGGCGGAAGCACCGGCCGGAAACTTCTGCTGCGCATCGAATACGAGAAGCCTGACGCGCACGCCCACACCGACTTGTTTGTAAAGTTCTCCCGCGACTTGGACAACCCCATCCGTGACCGCGGGAAGACGCAGATGGAGTCTGAGGTGCTGTTCGCGTCGTTGTCCGACGCGCCCGGGTTCCCGATCACCGTACCCGCTACCCAGTTTGCCGACTACCACCGCGACACGGGTACCGGAATCCTGATCACCGAACGAATTCATTTCGCAGCCAACGGCATCGAGCGCCAATACCACAAGTGCCTGGACTACGAGATGCTCGAACCACTGGATCACTACCGCGCGTTGCTGACCGCGCTGGCCCGGCTTATCGCCTACCACCGATCGGGATGCCTGCGTCCCGATCAGGCCGGTCAGTTCCCGGTCGACCTCCAGGCGGCGCAGGTCGCTGGACGAGTACCGCTCAGCGCCGAGAAACTGGACCGGCGACTGAACCGACTCGCCGAGTTCGCTAAGACCAGCCCGGGGCTGCTGCCCGCCAACGTTCGGTCAGCGCAATTCATCGCGCGCCTGCGCGACGACGCGCCTCGATTCCTGCGGCACGAGCCTGCGGTGTGGGGTTATCTGGCCGGCGCGACCGACTACCTCGCGCTGTGCCATTGGAATGCCAACGTCGACAACGCCTGGTTCTGGCGCGACGCCGACAACGCC
>NZ_JBKQTQ010000141.1:0-4273 GCF_052143115.1 Mycobacterium sp. | reverse complement strand
CGGTGGACAAGTTCACCGGCGACGGCATCATGGCGGTGTTCGGGGCACCGGTGGCGTTGGAGGTCCTCGCCGTTCGTGCCTGTCTGGCGGCCTTGGGCGTTCAGGACGAGGCGAAGCGGCTTGCCGTTGAAGTCCACGCCCGCGACGGTGTCGACCTGCAGCTTCGTATCGGGCTGAACTCCGGTCAGGTGATCGCCGGTGAGATCGGTTCGGGGCCTTTCGGATACACCGCCGTCGGCGAGCAAGTCGGCATGGCCCAGCGGATGGAATCGGTGGCACCACCCGGCGGGGTGATGCTTAGCGCGTCCACAGCGCGCTTGGTTGACGGCGCAGCGGCTCTAGATGAGCCGGAGATAGTCCGTCTTAAGGGTGCCGACGAGTCAGTCACCGTTTATCGGCTGTTGGGCATGGCCGAACGACCTGCTGGCGGACGTGCTGAGTCGAATCTGGTTGGTCGGCGATGGGAGATGGGTGCTGTCGAAGGCCTGCTGGAACGTGCAATCGACGGCCACGGCGCGGTGGTCACCGTGGTGGGATCACCTGGCATCGGCAAGAGTCGTCTGGTGCGCGAGGCCACCGCAATGGCCGCAGCTCGCGGTGTGGACGTTTTCATCGCCTACTGCGAATCACACACCAGCGACATCCCCTTCCAGGCGGTGGCGCGGCTGCTGCGCGCTGCCACTAGTGTGCACGGCTTGGACGGCCCAGCCGCCCGTGCGCAGGTGCGGGCTCGGGTGCCCGATGCCGAGCCGGAGGACTTGTTGCTCTTCGATGACCTGCTGGGTATCGCTGATCCCGAGGTGGAGCTGCCCAAGATCGATCCTGATGCCCGTCGGCGGCGGTTGACTGCGCTGGTCAATGCCGCGTCGCTGGCCCGCCAAGCCCCGGCGGTCTACGTCGTTGAGGACGCGCACTGGATCGATGAGGTCAGCGAATCCATGATTGCCGACTTTGTGGCGGTGATCCCGCAAACGCGCTCGCTGGTGCTGATCAGCTACCGACCCGAATATCGGGACGCGTTGAGCCGGGTGCCCGGTGCTCAAAGCATCGCCCTTGCGCCGCTGAGCGATTCGGAGACCGCAGCACTGGTCTCAGAGCTGCTCGGCGACGATCCCTCTGTTGACGCGCTGGGCCAGAAGATCGCCGAGAGGGCCGCCGGTAATCCGTTTTTCGCCGAGGAGATGGTGCGTGACCTGGCCGAGCGCGGTGTGCTCCGCGGCATCCGCAGCGCCTACGTCTCGACGGCCGGTGTGGCCAAGGTCACCATGCCCGCCACTGTGCAGGCGACTATTGCTGCCCGCATCGACCGCCTTGCCCCAGTTGCCAAGCGCACCTTGAGTGCTGCGGCGGTCATCGGCTCGCGGTTCGACCCGGGCCTGCTCGAAACGCTGGGCATTGAATCTATTGTCGAGGATCTTGTGGTGGCCGAACTCGTTGATCAGGTGAGGTTTACGGGAGGACCGCAGTATGTGTTTCACCATCCGCTGATCCGCTCGGTGGCCTACGAGTCACAGCTCAAATCCGATCGTGCCGAACTCCACCGGCGCGTCGCGGCCGCAATCGAATCACGTGACCCGACAGCGGCTGATGAAAAATGCCGCTTTGATTGCCGAACATTTGGAGGCCGCCGGCGATCTACACCCCGCCTACGGCTGGCACCTGCGCGCCGGGGCCTGGGCAACCAGCCGCAATATGGCCGCAGCACGAGCCAGTTGGGAGCGCGCTCGAACGATCGCCGACACATTGCCCACCGACGACCCGAACTGGGCAGCCATGCGCATCGCCCCCCGCACCATGTTGTGCGGGACCGCCTATCGGGTCCATGCGAACGACGCCGGCGCCCGCGTCGACGAGTTGCGGCAGTTGTGCGCCGTTACCGGGGACAAGGCGCCACTGGCCGTCGCCATGGCGGGGCTGGTGATGGATCACGCGTATCAAGGCCGGATTCGTGAGGCGTCGAAGCTGGCATCGGAGGCCATGGCCCTCATCGAGTCCCTTGGCGATCCGACCTTGACGGTGGGGCTGTCCTTCCCGGCGCTCTACGCCAAGTTCGAATGTGGTCACTGGCCTGACGTGCTGCGGTGGTCGCAAAGGGTTATCGACCTGGCCGACGGTGATCCGTTTAAGGGCAACTTCATCTTCGGGTCTCCGTTAGCACTGACGCTGACGTCGCGGGGTACGGCCCGTTATTCCTTATTCCTTAGGACGTACCGGATGGCGCGAGGATCTGCGTCATGGCCTGGACATGGCCCGCAGTGCCGACCCCCTGACCTACGCTGGGGTCGCCGCTTTCGGTTACTTCCCGGGAATATCGAATGGCGCGCTGGCTGCCGACGACCGCGCGCTGCGCGAGATCGAGGATGCGCTAGGAATTGCCGAACGAGCCGGCAACGATATGGCGCCGGCATTCGCCCGGATGGCGTTGGGCGTTGCACTGGCGCATCGTCACACGGCTGCGGAGCGTGACCGAGGACTCACGCTCCTGGCCGAGGTCAGCGATGTGTTCGCGCGGCGTGCGCACAACCTCGGGGATCGACCGCTCGTCGAGGTGTACGTGGCGCGGGAAAGGGCTTGGCGCGGGGATCTCGACGAGGCGATACCGCTGATGTGCGCCGCCACCGATCACCTGGTCCGCGAGGGACAACTGCTGGCGTGGGGCGTTCCAGCGACGGGTGTTCTGGCGCAAACACTGCTCGACCGCGGCGCCGACGGTGACGTCGCCGAAGCCGAGGCCGCCATCGAGCGGTTAGCGGTTGCGCCAGCCGATGAGGATCGGGTAATTCGTGACATCTGGCTGCTGCGACTACAAGCCCTACTGGCGCGGGCTCGCGGCGATGCTGCCGCTTACGCGGAGTTCCGAGATCGCTACCGCGACATGGCGAAAACGCTTGGCCTGGAGGGGCACATCGTCTGGGCCGACGCCATGCTATGAAGGCGGTCACTCGCCGACCAACTTTGTCTTGAAACAGACGAGATACGAGGCTCTCAAAACTCTGTCCCGGAATTACCGTGGACGCCGACGGACGGGCAACGGCATCGGGGTCAGGCAGGGATCTCTTAGGTGTTGGCGCTGCTAAGTCTCCTCGGGCCAGTAGCCTTGCGGATCGAGGCCGTCGTCCCAGTCGTCCCACCTCTCAGGAGGGGATCCGTGAACCGAATTTTGAAACGTTGTCGGGTATTGGCGGCGGGAGTAGCGGTCGCCGGTGCACTGTTGAGCTGCGGTTCGTCAAACCCGCCCAATTACCCCGCCGGGCCGATCGAACTGAAGTATTACGCCACCGGCCCCTGGGATGTCACTGTGAGCCTTGGCGGCGCATGCTGCGACTCGGCCAAAAACAAGTTCGATCTGTATTACCCGACTCAACTGGGCGCGAACGGATTCAAGCACCCCATTCTGACCTGGGGCAATGGATCGTTCGCCACCTCGAGCCTTTACACCTACTACCTCAAACACATGGCTTCGTGGGGATTCGTCGTCATCGCCACCCAGGATTCGCAAACCGGTCCGGGACAAACTGTCCTGGATGGCGCAAACTTCCTGAAGAACGCCAACAACGACTCGCACAGCCCCTTCTACCAGAAGCTCAACGTGAACGAGATCGGGTCGTTTGGGCATTCGCAGGGAACCGGAGGCGCGCTGAACGCCCTCATCAAATCGGCCGGCCTCATCAAGACCGTAGTCGCCATAGAAATTCCGGCACAAATATGGTGCAGCAGCGGTGCCAACTGCGCCAACACGACCCAGATGCCCTCTGGATCCATCTTTCTCATCGATGGAAGCGCCGACGGGCTTATCTCGCCCGAAACGCAGCCTTTACCAATCTCGGTCCAAGGCGAGCAGTCCGTTGACGGCTACTATCAGGGGACGCCAAACCAGATCGTGAAACTCAAGGGATCCCTCAAGGGGCCCAACCACAACGATATCCAGGGCCAGCCCGACTGCAAACCGGTACCTGTTGGCTGTGCCAACGGCGTCTACGGATACCTGGGCTATACGACTGCATGGTTCATGTTTCAGCTTCAGGGCGACAGTTACGCGCATGGCGCCTTCGTCAACCCAACCGGAGAGATGTTCTCTGAGACCAAGAACTGGGAACGCGTGGCGAGCAACATAACTTAGCTGCACCCGACGATCCCGTCTCGGCTGTCCCAAGTCAGGAGATGATGAAAATTCTTCCTTACGCGAGCACCCGAGGTTGCTGAGGTCAGGCTGATCCTGGGGCTGAGGCTTGGCCCTAATTCGGCTCCCGTCCTGTCTCGAATAAGACCACAT
>NZ_JBKQTQ010000140.1:0-42457 GCF_052143115.1 Mycobacterium sp. | reverse complement strand
GACACCTCGACTCACCCGTTGCGAACCGCGCGTCAGGTATTCGAGGAGGTCGAGGAGATCACCTTCGCGCTCAAGCGCACTCGCAAGATCGTCGTCACTACCGAGGAAAGTGTCGGCCAGGGGTCCGCACCCGCATCGGCTGCTATCGACTCCGCGGACGACCGCGACCTCGCGGCGCACCGTGGTGCGGCACAGCCGCTGTCGTCACATCGGCTATCCGCTGAGCGGGCGGACGACCTCCCGTTAGGGCCGAGTTTGCGTGAGCCACAGCACAGTCTGGCCGAACGCGACGGACCACGTGAGGTCCGTGCGGCTGACGGCCCACGGCAATTGCCCCCTGCGGAGTAGTCGTCGGGTGACACTCTATTGTGATCTTTGGCCCTAATGCGTTGCACAAAGGCATTGCGACGCAATATCGCTCACCACTGAAAATAACTCTTTCGCCGAAACCGCTTCTGTCGTAAAGTTGCAGACCTGAGACGAAACTCGGCGAAAAGTAAAGAACTGCTTAATTTTCCACACGTGTTGAATTGTGGTTCAGAAGCCTTATCTACCAGCACTTTTAGCACTGATTTGTAACGCAAGTCATTCTCAGCATGAAAAGTGATGGCACCCGCAAATTTTGGTGCGTTTCTGATCTTGTTGTTAACGTCCCGGCCCATGTTTGTTTTAGCAACGCTGATGGGCCTGCTTCAGGAGATGTCAGGCACGCCGTATATCCGCGGCGGTGATTCCCCCGCTGGGGTCGACTGTTCGGGTCTGGCTTCCTTGGTATCGAATGTCGCTACCGACAGGCCGGCTTTCGGCAACAGGTTCAACACCGGGAATGAAGAATCGGCCTTGTTGGCACGCGGCTTCCAGTACGGAACCGTCCCGGGCGCTTTGGTGATCGGCTGGAATGGCGGTCACACCGCGGTGACGCTGCCCGATGGAACACCGGTGGCCAGCGGTGAAGGCGGCGGCGTGCGCATTGGTGGCGGCGGGGCATACCAGCCCCAGTTCACCCATCACATGTATCTCCCAGTGGATCCCGGTGCATCAGAAGATGCCCCACCGCCGCCATTCGGCCCGATTCTGGTGAACGCGGTGGCTCCGGCTCCCGAGCCACCTTCGCCACCCGCGCCCGGCCCTGATCCCGTCGAGCCCGTGCAGAACGAACTGCCGCCGCCGCCGGATCCCGCGCCGGCCCCTGATCAGCCGGCCGAGGCTACCTAGGTCACACACCTAGGCCAGCCGTCCGTCACGCCAGAAAGCGATCCGTATAGCGGGTGAATCGGGCGTGCACGTCGTGCTCGTCGAGTCCGAACATCTCGGCCGACGTCGCGATCTGGCCCAACCGGCCACGCTGGTGGCCCTGCAGGTAGTCGGCCATCGCCGTGCGTGCCGCGTTTGTCAGCGGCTCGCCGGCGAGGTCGTACACCCGTTCGGCGATGCCGAGCTCGTCGGCCATGAAGTCATCGAAGCGGACGTCGGTCGAGCTCTCCGGCGGGATGACATCGCGATCGTGGACGAGGGCGTCCAGCATCGTCTGCAAGCGGTCGATCCACGACGCCGCGATCTCCTGCACCGGCACCGGAGCGCAATGCATCCGCGCGGTGTAGGTGAGCATCGCAATCATCGACAGTGCTACCGGCACAGGATCACGGTGGGTGCACACCACGATGGCGCCGGGGAAGGCGGCGTCCAGCACCCGTAACTGTTCGAGGTGCTGAGGCGACTTCAGCAGCCAGCGGCGGCCGCCGCGCAGAAACTGCAGCGCTTTCAACTGGACGGCCAGGTGCTGGTACGACGATGTCTGGTCGTGTCCCAGGTAGTAGTCGCGCCACCGGGGGACATACGCGAGAGTCTCGAACAGCATCGTGGAGAAGTCGTTGGCCAGCAGCTGGATCTCCTCGTGCACGTGCTCGGTGGTCATCTCATGCATGAGCGGAAAGAGCGGCATCGCAGCGTTCATGAACTCGACCGCAGCGTCCATCCGTGCTTTACGCGGATCAGGCTCGACACCCATCTCGGCGGGCAGCGGAAAGGGCTCGACGCTCTCCCAATAAGGGATGGTGCGGAATGTCGTGGCAGCCGCCAGCAGATTGTGCAGATGGGTGGTCCCGGTGCGCGGCAGGCCCGCGATGACGACCGGCGGTAGCAACTCGATGTCGTAGATCTCAGGGTGTCGCGCCAGCAGATCATTGAGCAGTAGCCGGTTCTTGAGCCACTGCACCAGCTGCGCGTGGAAGTTGACGATTCCCGGCCCGTGCAGGCCGCCGATTTCTCGCAGCGCCGTGAGGTAGACGTCGAGGCGCTCTCGATAGTCGTCAGGTCCGAAGTCGGTGAGCCCGGTATCGGCGGCGGCTTTGGCATGCAGCGCGTCGGCCTCCAGCGGGCAGTCTGGCGCCATCGCCGCCATGAGCTCGCGGATCTGCTCGACTTGGGGGCTGAAGTGCGGTTCAGCCAGGTCATCAAGGTGCACGAGGGCTGGAGCGGCGTCGGTCACGGCCACTTATGTTACTCTGAGTTTCGTAATGACGACAGAGCTTGGCCGGCCCCGCGATAAGCGCATCGACAGCGCGGTGCTGCGCACGACGGTCGAGTTGCTCGCCGAGACGGGTTACGCCGACCTCTCGGTCGATGCCATCGCCCGGCGGGCGGGCACCAGCAAACCGGCGATCTACCGGCGGTGGCCCAGCAAGGCGCACCTCGTCCACGAGGCGGTGTTCCCGATCAGCGACGCGACCGCATTGCCCGACACCGGGTCGCTGGCCGGCGACGTGCGCGAGATGGTTCGCCGCACCGCGGAGGTGCTCACCACCCCGGCCGCGCGGGCCGCGCTGCCCGGCCTAGTCGGTGAGATGTCCGCCGATCTGACGCTGCACTCCGCGCTGCTGGAGCGCTTCGGCGACATCCTTTCGCGCGGCCTGTCGGATCGCTTGGCCGACGCCGTCGCGCGCGGCGAGGTACGGCCGGACGTCACCGCGGCCGAAGTCGTCGAAGTCGTCGCCGGCACCACGTTCCTGGCGCTGCTCACCCGCGGTGACGCACTCGACGATTCTTGGGTAGACCGCACAGCCGCATTCATAACGAGAGGAATCAGCAGATGAGTGACAGGGCTTACGAGTCCACCGCCGCATGGCACGAGTTGGTGCAGACCCTGGGTAGCCTCGACCGCTCCTTCCTCGACGGCGACCGCGCCGTCACCGACGACCGGCACATCGCCGACGGCTACCGCATGATGGCGACCACACTGGGCGTAGCCTTCGACACCTATCTGTTCACCGAGCCCAGTCGACCCCAGTTCGTCGACGTCAATACGCCGTTCCGGCGGGATCGACGATGGGGAGGCGACAACACGGACGCTTACTATTCCATCTGCCCGGTCGATCCCAAGCGCCGCTATCGCATCAGCGGCAACCGAGGCGACAGCGTCTACTTCTCGCTGACCGCCTACAACGAACCATCGCCGGGCACCTGGTCGGACCGCATCGTGGCACTCGTGCGCGACGACGACCTTCAGATCGACGCGGCCAACAACTTCTCCTTCGAACTCGGGCCCACACCCGACGCGGCGGTTCTGATGACCCGCGACTATCAGGCCGACCCGCTGACCGGTCGCCCGGTCAGCTGGCGTATCGAGGCGCTCGACGAACCGGAACCGATCCGACACGGGGATGCCGAGACCGCTACCCGGCTGCGGGCCAGCGCCGCCTGGCTGCGCACGATGTTCGCGATCCTCCCGCTCGCCGTCGGGGCGCGGGTCGTCGAGGCGCACGCGCTGGGCCATGAGATCGCGCACGCGGCCAACCAATTCGCCGACCCCTACCAAGTCCCGGACGCCAACTTCGGCTGGTCGGCGCGTGACGCCTGTTACTCCTACGGCAGTTACGTGCTCGACGAGGACGAAGCGCTCGTCATCACCCACCGGCCGCCGCGGTGCAGGTTCTGGAACCTGGTCGTGTGGAACCAATTCATGGCCACCCACGGCGTCACCGATGCGCGCAGCTCGGTCAACGGACACAGCGCGGTGCTCAACGCGGACGGCTCGGTGACGATCGTCATCTCCCGCGGCATGACGGCGCACCCGAATTCCCTGACCACACTTGACTATCCCCGTGGCAACCTCGCCTTCCGGTGGTTTCTTGCCGACGAGGTCCCGGCGCGGCCGGAGGTGCGGCTGGTGAAGCTGCCGGAGGCACCGACGAGCGTTGACGCAACACCACGCTGAATCACTCTGCTTAACCCGGCGTTAACAGGTGCTCGGGAGTGCTTCGGCGACAGGTATGTAAGGTGGAAATTCTTAGTTTATGTAGCCAATCTCGAGGGAACCTTCTGCGTCATGATTGCGCGTCACATCACTTACCTGCTTGGTACCGCGGTAGCCACAACATCGGGACTGGTTGCTGCCGTCCTTCCGGCCGCTGCCGTCCCCTCCGCGTCCGCCCAGCCCTGCCCCGACACCGAGGTGGTCTTCGCCCGCGGTACCGGTGAAGCTCCCGGTGTTGGCCCGACCGGAGAGGCGTTCGTCGACACCTTGCGCGGCCGCCTGGGCGGAAGATCAATGGACGTATATCCGGTCAACTACCCCGCCAGCGACCAGTGGTCGACCGGACTCGACGGAATCAGAGATGCCGTCGC
The DNA here is from genome assembly GCF_052143115.1 of Mycobacterium sp. GTDB lineage: Bacteria > Actinomycetota > Actinomycetes > Mycobacteriales > Mycobacteriaceae > Mycobacterium. The sequence goes on along the minus strand of NZ_JBKQTQ010000140.1, from coordinate 37,834 downwards.
CCACGTTGTTTCCGAGGCCGCAGCCTGCCCCAATACCAAGATGGTGCTCGGCGGTTACTCACAAGGCGCAGCCGTGATGGGCCTCGTCACCTCGCCTGCCGTCCCGGATTCGATACCAACTGACGTTGACCCGGCGACCATCCCTAAACCCCTGCCGCCTGACGTAGCGGACCACGTCGCGGCGGTCGTGTTGTTCGGATCGCCCAATGCGCGGGCTATGGACTTCCTGGGCCAGCCGCAGGTTGTCATCGGCCCGCTGTATCAGGCCAAGACCATCAAGGTGTGTGCCACCGAGGACCCGATTTGCTCGGACGGGATGAACTTCGCCGCGCACGATACATACGCAGATGATGGGGACGTGATTAGCCAGGGGGTCGACTTCGCAGCGAGCCGCCTGCAGGCAACTCCCGGCACTCCAGTGCCGGCTACGTCTCCACGGCACGGCTTCGGAGACTGAAGCCCGCCACCGTGGTCGGATTTCGTGCCCTGGACTAGCGTCTAGAACGTCTGTGCGCTGGCATCCAGGGACGGAGGACACCCATGGCGATCCGCGTCGCCCACGTCGGCACCGGGAATGTCGGCCGTTTGGCGTTGACCGAGCTGGTCAGCAATCCTCAGTTCGAGCTGACCGGGCTGTGCGTCTCGTCGCCGGAGAAGGTCGGCAAGGACGCCGGAACACTCGCCGGGCTGGACGTGTCCACGGGCATCAGGGCAGTCGACGACCTCGACGCGGTGCTCGCCACCGCGCCTGAGTGCGTCGTCTACTGCGCGATGGGTGACACCCGACTGCCTGAGGCGATGGCCGACGTCATGCGCATCCTGGCCGCCGGTATCAACGTCGTCGGGTCGTCGCCGGGGCTGCTGCAATATCCGTGGGGTGTGATGCCCGACAAGTACATTGTCCGCGTCGAAGATGCTGCGCGGCAAGGCAACTCGAGTATCTTTATCAACGGCGTCGACCCGGGATTTATCAACGACCTCATCCCGTTCGCGCTCGCCAGCACCTGCCAGCGCGTCGAGCAGGTGCGATGCATGGAGATCGCCGATTACGCAACGTACGACGGCGCAGAGGTGATGCACTACATGGGGTTCGGCCGGCCCCTGGATGACATACCGATGCTGCTGCAACCGGGCATCCTCAGCATCGCCTGGGGCACGGCGATCCGTCAGTTGGCCGCCGGGCTCGGCATCGAGGTCGACGAGATCACCGAGTCATACCAGCGCGAGCCGGCGCCGGAAGACTTCGACATCGCGGTGGGACGGGTGGCCAAGGGAACCCTGGCCGCGTTGCAGTTCGAGATCCGCGGCATGGTCGACGGCCACCCCGCGATCGCCATCGAGCACATCACCCGGCTGCGCCCGGATCTGCGGCCGGACTGGCCCCAGCCCGCATCCGGCGGCGGATCGTATCGCGTCGAGATCGTCGGGGAGCCTTCCTACGCCGTGGACATCGTCCCGACCAGCCTTAAGGGCGACCACAATCACGCCGCGATCGCCGGCGCCGCAGGCCGGATCGTCAACGCCATCCCGGCGGTGGTCGCGGCGCCGCCGGGAATCAGGACGACGCTCGATTTGCCGCTGATCACCGGGAAGGGGCTCTACGCACGGGAGGAAATCGCAGCGATCTAAATGATCGTCCAGCACACCGTCAACCGAAAGGCTGTCCGGCATGAGCCCTGAGACGTCCTCGCCCACAGTGGTACTCGTCCACGGAGCCTGGGCCGACGGATCCAGCTGGAGTCGAGTCATCACCGGGCTGTATCAGGCCGGGATCGCGGTCATAGCCGCCCCTATCCCGCTCACCTCTCTCGCCGACGACGTCGACGCTCTGGACCGCACCATCGACAGGACCGAGGGTCCGGTCGTCGTGGCCGGACACGCCTACGCCGGCGGTGTCATCGGGGCCACCAAGCATCCACGCGTGCGTGCGCTGGTCTACGTGGCCGCGTTGGCGCCCGACGAGGGCGAAACCGTGGCCGATGTCTTCTACCGCGATCACCCGCACCCCGACGCGCCAGAGCTCAAGCCCGACGATCACGGTTGGATCTGGCTGCCTGTCAACGCCTTTGGGATCGCATTCGCCCAGCAGGGAAATCCCGAAGACCACGCGGTGCTGGCGGCGGTGCAGCGACCCATCGCCGTGCAGTGTATCCAGCAACCTGTGCCGAAACCCGGGTGGAAAGACCGCCCGTCCTGGTACCTCATCGCCGAGCAAGACCGGATGATCAACCCGATCACCCAGAAGTTCATGGCCGAACGCATGCACGCCAATGTTCGTACTCACGATGCCGACCATGCTCCGCTCATCACCCGACCGCACACTGTGGTCGACATCATTTCCGAAGCCGTACGCAATGCAAATGCTTAGCTGAAACTCATTCGTAGGCAGGGTATTTCGAAGATTTGACGATTTGCGCCAAGTGCACGGCGTTACGTGCTGCGGCGGCGGTCAAGCATGCGAACCCGAAACTGCTTTGCGTGTGCTGACATCGCCGAGAAAGGCAACCTCCGAGCAGATAAATCCGCCCTGGGTTAACGTTTTCCGATTAGCTCGGTGAAAGGGAGTACGGCCCGATGAGGATTTCGCACACGATGATCGCCGGAGTAATCGCGGCGTCGATGCTGGCCGGGGTGACGCTGGTCGGCTGTAGTAGCCATTCGACGTCATCGACGCCGACGTCGGGATCAGTCACCACCACCACCACGCACGCCCAGCTGAGCGACTACACCACGCTTTTGATCAAGGCCAGCGATATCAATGCCCCGGAACCTTTCACGGCCGGCCCAGCGGTCAAGAACCCGAACGGCCAACAGGGCGCAACAACCACGTTCAGCGACCAAGACCATTCCCACGCGATAATCGATACTATCCAGGTCCTGCCGGACCCTGCCGCTGCTGCGAACGCGCTGGATTCGGCGAGGGCAATGCAGCATGAAACGCTCCAGGCAAAACCCATTTCGGTTGACGTCGGGGTCGACGGCACGACGATCACCGGAACGTCGCCGGACCGGTCCAAGGGCGTGACGGTGTTGCTGTTCACTCAGGGCAAGGCGTTCGTCAGCCTGGAGTTCGACGGCCCCTCCTACGCGCTGGCACCGCCGGAATTCATCCACGACGTCGGCGACAAGCAAGACGCCGCCATCAAAAAGGGACTTGGTGGTTAGTGCTGTCCGGCGTCTTTAGTGTCCGGCGTCGAATTCGAGGGGCAGCGTGGTCGGGCCGGTGATACCGGTGAGTTGGCTCCAGTGGGCAAGTCCGCCGGAGCGCGGATTGGGCATGCGGCTGGTGATGATGCGCAGAGCTTCGACGAGTTCGAGTTGGGCCAGGTGCGAGCCCAGGCAGTAGTGCGCGCCGCTGCCGAACGACAGGATCGGCGCCGACAGCTCGCGGCTGATGTCTAGGCGGTCAGGGTCGTCGTAGACGGCTGGGTCGCGGTGGGCCGCAGCGATGTTGGCGACCACGAGGGACCCGGCCGGAATGGTCACACCACCTAAGTCGATGTCTTCGGCCGCCACTCGTACGAGAGCGAAAACGATTGGGACGTAGCGCATCAGCTCGTTGACGGCGTTACCGGCCAGCTCCGGGTGCTCGCCCAACAGTGCCCACTGGTCGGGGTGTTTGCACAAGAAGTAAACCGCTGCCGCCAGTTGGTTGCGAGTGGTGTCGGTACCGGCAATAAGGAGAGTGGAGGCGAGCATCAGAAGTTCGCGGTGGCTGAGTCGGTCACCGTCCTCCTCGGCGCGGATCAGGTCCGAGATCAGGTCGTCGGTGAGGTTGTCCCGGCGTTGCGCGAGCATCCCTTCGAGATAGGCGTCGAGCTCTTCCCACGCCGCAGCGATGACGGGCTCGTCGTTAGCGACATTCCAGTCGAATATTTTCTTAATGTCATCAGCCCAAGCGGAGAACAGCTGCCAGTCTTGACGCGGTACACCGAGCAGCGCGCAGATGATCGGGGTGGGGTATCGACGGGCGATCTCCGCGACCACGTCGCAGCGCCCCGCGGCCGCGAGCGGGTCGACGAGTTCAGTCATGACGTCGACGATGAGCGTCCGTAGCCGCTCGGCGCCGCGTGGGGTAAAGGCCTTCGACACAAGTCGGCGCAGCCGGTGGTGCGTCTCGCCTTCGAGCCCCAGGATGCTCTGGTTCACTCTGTCCCACACCGGGCCTGACGTGATGCCCTGTGCGGCCATCACCGGCTTCACCGCAGGGACGAAGCGGGAGTCGCGCAGCACGGCGCGGACCAGTTCGTGGCTCAAGATCTCCGGCCCGTGTGGTCCGATCGCGATCGCCCCCTGCCGGCGTGCCTGCCGGATGACGCGGTGCGCCTCGTCGGGATCGTTCAGGTGGTCGTAGGCAATCGACGGCAGGCCCGCTTCCCAAACGGTCGGGCAGATGCTGGTTGTCATGATGGATCTCCTCGGATCGCGGTTGAGTCGACCGTCGCCCATCGTGAGTCTCGAACCATCCGCCGTAACTCGTAGATTTCGGCGAGCAGGGTCGTAGATTGCGCCGCCGCGGGCCGCGATCTACGCGTTTGTGCTGATGTTTTGCGGTTCGCGGGGGCCGCATGCTGGCTAGCATGAGCGAGATCGATCCACGCGTGGATGCGCCGTTGGTGGACTGGAGCGAGCTGGGCGTGAGCGGGCTATTACCGACGGGCACCGTGACGTTGCTGTTGGCCGACGTCGAGGGCTCCACACGGCTCTGGGAAACCCAGCCCGACGAGATGACGGCCGCGATCGCGCGGCTCAATCAGACGGTGGCGGAGGTCATCGCCGCCCGCGACGGGGTGCGCCCAGTCGAGCAGGGTGAGGGTGACAGCTTCGTGGCGGCGTTCGCCCGCGCTTCGGATGCGGTGGCGGCGGCGCTGGAGTTGCAGCGCGCGCCGCTGGCGCCGATCCGGTTGCGCATCGGGGTGCATACCGGCGAAATCCAGCTGCGCGATGAAGGCAATTACGCCGGCCCGACTATCAACCGCACCGCGCGGCTGCGCGATCTCGGCCACGGCGGCCAAACCCTGCTGTCGGGCACCACTGAGGACTTGGTGGCCGAGCGACTCCCGGCCGACGCGTGGTTGACCGATTTGGGCACTCATCCGCTGCGTGATCTGCCTCGTCCCGAGCGGGTGGTGCAGCTGTGCCATCCCGACCTGGTGAACGAGTTCCCGCCGCTGCGGGTATCGAAAGCCGTTGTTTCCCAGCACTTGCCGGTGCAACTCACCAGCTTCGTGGGTCGTGACGCCGAACTGGCCCAGGTGCGCGGGCTGCTGAGCGAGAATCGGTTGCTGACCCTGACCGGTGCCGGTGGAGCGGGTAAGACCCGCCTGGCAATACAGCTTGCGGCACAGCTGACCGACGAATTCGGCGACGGGGTTTGGTATGTGGATCTGGCACCGATCACCGACCCCGACCTGGTGCCGGTCGCCGCGGCCCGCGCGCTGGGGCTGCCCGACCAGCCCGGCCGCTCCACCATGAACACACTCATCCGGTTTGTCGCCGACCGGCGGATGCTGGTCGTGCTGGATAATTGTGAACATCTGCTCGATGCGTGCGCCGATCTGGTCGTGGCTCTGCTCGGCGCCGCGGCTGGGTTGACGCTGTTGGCGACGAGCCGGGAACCGATCGGGGTGGCCGGTGAGGTGAGCTGGCGGGTGCCGTCGCTGTCGCTGGCCGACGAAGCGATTGAACTGTTTACCGACCGGGCCAGGCGCGTCCGGCCCGATTTCGCCATCAGCGACGACAACGCCGCGACGGTGAGCGAGATTTGCGCGCGCCTGGATGGGTTGCCGCTGGCGATCGAGCTGGCCGCGGCGCGGGTGCGCGCCTTGTCGCTGGTGGAGATCTTGGACAGCCTGCATGACCGGTTCCGGCTGTTGACCGGCGGTGCGCGCACCGCGGTGCGCCGCCAACAGACGCTGCGCGCCTCAGTCGATTGGTCACACGCGTTATTGACCGAACCCGAACGAGTGCTCTTTCGCCGGCTGGCCGCCTTCCTGGGCAGCTTCGACCTCGACGCCGCCCAAACAGTCGCAGGCGGCGGCGACGTACAGCGCTACCAAGTGCTCGATCAGCTCACCCTGCTGGTGGATAAGTCGCTGGTGGTCGCCGACAACAGCGGGGGTCGAACCCGCTACCGGCTGCTGGAAACGGTGCGTCAATACGCGCTGGAAAAGCTCGGCGAGTCCGGCGAGGCCGATGCCGTCCGGTCGCGTCACCGCGATTACTACACCTCGCTAGCGGCTGCGGTCGACGCACCGGCAGGCAGTGATTATGAGCAGCGTCTCGATCAGGCCGAAACCGAGATCGACAACCTGCGCGCCGCATTTTCGTGGAGTCGCGAAAACTCCGACACCGCGCTTGCTTTGACGCTGGCGTCGTCGCTGCAACCGCTGTGGCAAGCGCGGGGACGCGTCCGCGAAGGGCTGACCTGGTTCGACAGCGTCCTTACCCACGAGGTCGCACAGGACGTCGAGGTGGCGGCCGCGATACGCGCCCGGGCGCTGGCCGACAAAGCGGTGATTGACTTAGTGTTGGGCGCTTCCGACAGCGTGGATCGGGCGCAGCAAGCCTTGGCGCTCGCGCGCGACATCGATGACCCGGCCGTGCTGGCCAGGACGCTGACCGCCTGCGGCTTGACCGCCGCCTACAACGCCGAACTGGCAGGAACTTACTTCGCCGAGGCGATCGAACTCGCCCGGGCCTTGGACGATCGGTGGCGGCTCAGCCAGATCCTGGCCTGGCAGGCCGACGCAGCAGTTGCCGCCGGTGACCCGATCGCGGCGCGCAGGGTCGCCGAAGAAGGACGCGACCTCGCCGACACGATCGGTGACGGGTTCAACTCGCGGCACTGCCGCGTATGCGCGGGTGTGGCGCGGTTGTGGCAGGGCGAAACGGCAGGAGCCGCCGCAGAATTCCGCGCGGTGGCCGCCGAGGCCAAGACCGCTCACGATGCGATCTCTGAGGCGATTAGCCTCGCGCACCAGGGCACCGCGCTGGCGTGGCACGGCGACACGGCTGCGGCCCGCGCCGCAGCCGACGCCAGCCTCGAATTCGCATCCGAATTCAGCGGGCTCGCCGCAAGCGTCGGTTACTTCGCGTTGGGAAACGCGGCCTTGGCCGCCGGCGATGTCACGACCGCCCTGGCCGCGACCACGGCGGCCTGGGAGCACGGGAGTTTCGCGCCGGGGTTTGCGGCGCACCTGCGCCCCGTCATCGCGCATGCCACACTGGCGGGCGGGGATCTGATCGCGGCCCGGCGCTGGGCCGACGACGCGGTCGCGACGGCGCCGGGCTGGGCCGTGCTGAGGTGGGCGCTGACCACACGCGCCCGCGTGGCGATCGCGCAGGGTGAGCCAGAGCAGGCTGAGCGGGACGCCCATGACGCGCTGGCGAGCATTCCCGAAGGTTTCTATTTGGGCGTTTCCGACACCCTGGAGTGCCTCGCCACGCTAGCCGGGAACGCTGGCAGTCACCGCGAAGCCGCCCGGCTTTTCGGCGCGGCAGCGGCCATCCGGCAGCGGATGGGCGCGGTGCGGTTCAAGGTCTGGGACGCCGACTACGAAGCCTCGGTGGCAGCGCTGAGAAATGCAGTGGGCCAGGCGGACTTTGAATCGGCAAGGGCCGAGGGCACCGCCCTCTCCACCGAGGAGGCGATCGCCTACGCCCAGCGCGGCCGCGGCGAACGCAAACGGCCAGCCAGCGGCTGGGCCTCACTCACCCCGACTGAGCTCGACGTCGTGCGGCTCGTCAGCGAAGGACTCGCCAACAACGACATCGCCGCAAGGCTTTTCGTCTCACCGCGCACGGTGCAGACCCACCTCACCCACGTCTACACCAAACTGGGCCTGAGCTCGCGCGTCCAACTCGTCCAAGAAGCGGCCCGCCACAACTGATTCAACGGATTTCGTCGGCGCGAGCCAGCACCGCCCGGGCGCTCTTGACGCACGGCAGTAATCGGTCGTAGGCACTGACGCCGGCCTCGGCGCGGGAGAGCATCGGCACCTCCAACCCGACGACGCGATCACCTGGCAGGGCTGCCAACATCTCGGCCAGCGGCAACTCGCCTTCACCTGGTGCCATTCGGTGATACATGGCCTCCTCGGCATAGTTGTATTCCCGAGTGGACCGCAGTGGGACATCACAGAGCTGTACGTGACCGATCCGTTCTGCGGGCAGCGATCGAAGATCGTCCGGGCCGGCGCCGGAGCGGGCCACATGCATGGTGTCGATCAGCAGGGTGATCTCCTCCCGGCCTACGTGCTCGACGGCGGCCATGGCGGTCGGCAGGTCCGCGATGGCCAGGCCTGGAACGGGTTCGACGCTCGTCACAATGCCTCGATCGGCGGCCAAGTCGGTGAGCACGGCAAGTTCATCGAACGTGCGCGCCCGGTCCGCCTCCAAGCTGACCGTGTTGATCCGCGGGATCCGCAGTTCGGCCATGATGTCCAGATCGCCGGCATAGGAACGAACGTCGACACCCGGTGCGATAAGCAGGCCCTCCCCCAATGAGATCGATATGCCGCGGTCGTCCATGGCCGCCATCAGCTCGCGGCGCAATCCGGGATCGTCGCGCAGCGAAAATGGTTGGTAACCCAGCTGTTTGAGCACAAAGCCGTCTAATCCGGTGGTGATGTAGCGGCATCCCAGATCGGCGACAAGCTGGACGTAGTCGATTGGCGGCATGCCGAAGACGCAGAGCATCTCGATGCCGAGGCGATTCATCGCAGCCTTTCCGGTCAGCCGCCGACCATGGCGAGGCCGCCATCAACCGGGATCAACTGTCCGGTGATGAACCCGGCCCCGTCACCGGCAAGGAATACCAACACCGGCCCCAGGTCACTGGCCGGGTCACCGAGCTTGCCGCCGAGCGGAATTGACAACCTCATCTGCTGATCGATGAATGCCGCGGCATCCGGACCCAGGAATTCCCGCAGCCGATCGGCGCCCGGGGTTTGCACTGCCGGCGCCAGCGCATTGACGGTGACCCGGTCGGCGCCCCAAGCTTTGGCCGCCGACCGGGTCCAGGCTTGAACGGCACCCTTGGTGGCGGCGTACACCGCGGAGATCGGGCTGCCCATAACCGCCTCGGACGACCCGAAATTGATGATCCGACCGCCGCTCCCCCGCATCACAGCGTGCGCCGCTTGATTGGTGAGAATCGTTCCTTTGATGTTGGTTGCCAGTAGGAAGTCGATCTCGTCGCCGGTGATCTGCCCGGGCACTCCGGCCTGCCATAAGCCGGCGGCGTTCACCAGGACATCGAGGCCGCCAAGGTCCTGCACCGCGCCACGAAACGCCGCGTCAACCGAGTTGGCTTCGCGGACATCGCACTGCAGCCAGGTCACCGGGGCGACGTCCGCGGCAGGAGCGGTTCGATGGTATGTCGCGACCACGCGCGCCCCTGCGTCGTGCAGCACCCGCACCGCGGCGGCGCCGATACCGGTGGCGCCGCCGGTGATCAGAATGCGCCGACCCGCCAGCGATGAATGAGGTACGGTCATGGCCGCGGAGTCTATCTGTCTGTAAAGAGCCAATGTCAGGTAACGGCCCATGTATTCGATGCGGTTCGACATGCGCGCCCCCGATTTCGGGGCGGCGCCGACCGAGCTCTACGAGGCCGCCGTCGACATGTGCGCATGGGCCGAAACACGAGGCTGCCTCGCCGCAGTCATCTGCGAACACCACGGTTCGCCGGACGGCTATCTGCCAACACCAATGATCCTCGGCAGTGCCATCGCTGCGCGCACGAAGCAGTTGATGATGACGCTCATCGTCATCCTCCCGTTCTACGATCCCGTTCGGCTTGCCGAGGAGATCGCCGTCCTGGACATCCTGAGCAAGGGGCGCGCAAGCTACGTGTTCGGGTTGGGTTATCGGCCTGAGGAGTACCAGCATTTCGGGCTCGATCTGCGGGCCCGCGGACGAATGGCCGACGAAAAGCTTGACCTGCTGCGTCGTCTGCTTGCCGGCGATGTGGTGCAGCACGAGGGCCGCCGAATCAAGGTGACGCCCTCGCCGTCCTCGCCGCAGGGGCCGCTAATGATGTGGGGCGGAGGAAGTTTGGCTGCGGCACGACGCGCCGGACGCTACGGCCTCGGTTATCTCGCGCAGGGTGACGTCCCCGGCTCGCAGGAGGCGTACGAAGCCGCCTCTCGTGCGCACGGACATCAGCCCGGTATGACGCTGCTGCCTGATCGCGATACGCCGAGCGTGTGTTTCGTCGCCCCCGACGTCGACCTGGCCTGGCGGGAGATCGGACCGCACCTGCTGCACGACGCGCGCGCGTATGCCGAATGGAACCCGGGCAACCAGACATCGGCGGGTATCGCGGAGGCCAGCGATGTCGATGAGCTGCGGGCGATGTCGCGGACGCACCGCATCTTCACCGCTGACGAAGCGATCGCGCATATTCGCGGTGGCGGCATGCTCACCCTTTCGCCGTTGTGCGGTGGCATCCCGCCCGACATCGCCTGGAAGTACCTGCGCTACGTCGACGAGGCGGTGATACCCGCGCTGCGCAGCGCGGTCGGCGGATAGCTCTACACGTCTGTTCCGCCGGAATGCCTGCTGACCAGGACAATCATGCCCACTGCGGGCAAGGCGCCGACGGCAAAGATGGCGAACTGCCATGCCCAGCCCGTCGCTTTGCGTCCGAGGTCTTCGCTGTGCAGGATCTCGTCACGGCCGGGCGTTCGGGCTGCGCAGCCGCGGGACTTGGCCCACCAGTCGTTTTGCACGAGCTGATAGCCGTGGCTATTGACCCAGGCCTGACAATCCTGGCTGACGCCCCAGAACCCGCGAAAGAGCGCTCCGCAGACGCCGATCAAGAAGGCTACGACTGCAATCCCCCACAGCAACGTGCGCCATCGGATTGCCACCTCAAAAAGCCTCTGGATCCCGCTGTATCTCGGGCGGCACCGGATGGCGATACAGGCGCGAAGCGTTCTCCCAGGTGATCTTGCGGATCAGATCCTGCGGGAGATCACCGATCTGTTCGTGGATCGTGTCTTGGGTGTGCGGCCAGGTGGAGTCACAGTGCGGGTAGTCGGCTTCCAACATGATGTTGTCCACGCCAATGCGCTCGTGCTGTACGAATGACGACTTGTCTTCCACTGCGCAGAACCAGAAGTTGCGCGTGAAAACCTCTGCAGGAGTCGAACTCTCGCCTAACGAGGCCCAGGTTCCATACATCGCGTGGTAGCTGAGCATGTGGTCGAGGCGATCCAGCAACCCCGCGACCCAGCCGATTCCGCCTTCGGACAAACAGATCTTCAGATCGGGGAACCTGCTGGGCAGCCCGGAGTACAACCAGTCGACCGCAGCCGAAATGGCATAGGCGAAGAACAGCACGCCCTGTACATCAGGCGGTGCGTCTTCGGTGGTGGACGGCGACGAGCCCGATGATCCGATGTGAAGGTTCACGACGGTGTCGGTGTCGGCGCATGCAGCCATCATCGGATCCCAGTGTCCGGAGTGAATACTCGGCAATCCGAGCATCGCCGGGTTCTCGCTGAACGTGACGGCGTGAAAGCCGCGTTCGGCGTTCTCGTGGATCATCTTTGCGCCGAGCTCCGGGTCCAGCAGCCAGGGCAACTGACAGGGAATGATCCGGCCGGGATATGAGCCCGCCCAAACCTCGTGGTGCCAGTCGTTCCAAGCGCGCACCGAGGCCAACGCCAGATCGCGATCGTTGGTCACCTGCTGCAGCCGCTGGCCGGCGAACCCCGTTAGAAACGACGGAAAGTTGAGCGAGGCATAGATGCCATTCAGGTCCATGTCCTTGACCCGGTCGTGGATATCCCATGCGCCGCGGCGCATTTCATCGAATCGAACCGGCTCGAAGCCGTACTCCGACACCGGCCGTCCAACCACCGCATTGAACCCGACATTGGGCAGTTCCTGGCAGTCGTAGACCCACGTCTGTCCCCCGCTGTCGGTCTCGACGACTTTGGGTGCGCGGTCGGCGAATCTCCGCGGCAGACGTCCAGTGAACGTGTCCGGGGGTTCGACGATGTGATCGTCGACCGAGATCACGGTGTAGCGGCGTTGCGCCCTTGGCGGGTCCGGCAGAAACGTGACGGAGCGATCTTGCCCGGTCGTGGCGGTGGTGAAGTTCAGGTTGGCGGCCAGCTCGTCGATCGATTTCATTTCTCGGCAGTCCGCTCAGCTCAGCACGGCGGGATCGGCTTTGATCGTCATGCGTGCGGCGCCGGCCCAGTAAACGCCAGCGGCGCGTTCGATGAGCGACCGCTGCATGCCGGCCATGTCCGACCAGTTCATCGTCACCGGCTCTTTCCCGGTGAGCATGACGTCGTAGGCCAGCTTGCATACCCGCTCGATCGATGCCGCGCGGTAGACGGCGTCGGGCAGGTTGCGACCGGTTGCGATCACCCCGTGGTTGGCCAGAATCGTCAGGTTGGCGCCTCTAATGCGGGCCGCGAGATCGGCTGCGCGGGAAGGGCTGTCGATTTCGCCATCGTAGCTTTCGACCAGGCACAGGTCGTCCAGGAACAACGAACCGGTCTGGTGAACCAGCTCGGGCAGCCTGCCCAGTGCGGCAAGCACGCATACGTAATAGGGATGATTGTGAATGACCACCCGCGCGTCTTCGCGCACGCGATGCAGTTCGGTGTGGATGTAGATCGCTGGCGTGACATCCCAACGGCCGCGGACCACCCGCGCGTCGGTATCCACCACGCAGATATCGGATGCGGTCAGTTCTTGCCACCACAATCCCCACGGGTTAACGAACATGTCGGTATGTCCGTCCGGCTGCCAGGTGATGTGTCCGGCCATGTTTTCGGCGAAACGGATGTTGGCAAGGTGCCGAAAGGCCACGGCGAGGGCCTGCTCGTCGGATAGTTCGACTCCGATCGGTGGCACTACCGAGGGCGCCCACACCTCCAGGCCGCCTCGTCGTGCATCACGAGCATTCATGGTTGGCCTCCATCCTGGCTCGAATATCTTCTCGAAGCTGGCCTTTGGCGATCTTTGCGCCGGATGACCGGGGTAGTTCATCGACCACAATGAGGCGTTCGGGCAGAAGCTCCTTGGAAATACCGAGACCCAACAGGTATTCGACGAGTTCGGGCAGATCGATGGTCTGCGAGTCAGTGAGTTCGGCATAGAGGCAAACCTTTTCACCGAACACCGGGTCGGGCATGGCGACCGCTGCCGCCAGCGCGATCGCAGGGTGTGTCATGGCAGCATCCTCGACCTGCGCCGCGCTGATGTTCTTGCCGCCTCGCACGATGAAATCCGAGATTCGGCCGGTGACGCTCAGATAGCCTTCCGCGTCGATCTCGCAGATGTCGCCCATGCGCATCCATCCGTCACGGGTGAACAACTGGTCGTGGTCGGCCCCGTCGAGATAGCCGAGGCTGGTCGCCGGTCCTCGGCACGCGGGCTGGCCGCGGCCGGTCGCGGTGACATCCTGATCGCCGTCGAAGAGCCGGACGGACATCTCCGGCACGATTCGGCCGCCCGTGCGAAGTCTGCGTCGCCGCGAGTCGTGCAGGCTGGTCCCGCTGAGCAGGCCGGTTTCATTGGAACCGTAGAACTGCAGAATCTTTGCGCCGGTGAACTCCTCGAACTCGGCAGCCGGTCGGTACGGCACTGCCTCCCCGCCGGTGAAAACGACACGCAACGAGCTCAGGTCGTAATCGCGGCGAGCCCGGTCGGCCATCAGCATCGTCAATTGTGTACTGACGCAGCACAGTACGCTGATCCTGTGTCGCGCGATCGCCTCACACGTTGCCTGCGGCGTGAAACGCTCCAGGATCACCGCGGTGGCACCCAGGTAGATCGGGGTGCTGTGGCTGGTCCATAGTCCGAAGCCGAATGGTGTGGGAATGACGGGCAAGAAGATGTCATCCGACGTCAGTTGCCCATTGGCAACCGCCTTCTGGTGAAAGTAGTACCAACGGTTCTGGGTGTGCACGACGCACTTGGGCAGGCCCGTGGTCCCGGACGTGGAGTTGATCAAAAAGACGTCATCGGGACCGAGTTGAGATTCGACGCTGACCGCCTTGGGCTTGGCGTCGATGTTGAGACGCGCCAAGTCGGCATCGCGTACCAAGACCAGCGACTGGACCGGAAAATCGGCCGCCACGCCCGTTGCGGCCTGCGTGGCGGCGTCGCCGCGCTGCTCATCGCTGATCAGCAGCTTCGGTCGCGAACTGCGCAGTATCGCGGCGACCTCACGGGTGCCGGCGCGTGCGCCGATGCCGACGACGACGGCGCCGCACCGTTCGATGGCGACAAACAACACGTGGATGCCGGCGGAGTCGCCGTGCCACACCCCGACCAGGTCGCCCCGTTCCACGCCGATACCGGCGAGCTGCTCAGCCAGAGCGTCTGCCGAATCGTCGAATTCACGCCAAGTGAGGGCTGTGCCGTGATCGTCGGCGTATGCGCAACGGTCCGGTGCGTCTTCGGCGGTGCGACGCACCGTGTCGGTCAACGTCGAGTCGGACCACCAGCCGGCGGCGCGATACCGGGCTGAGTCCTCGTCGGTGAATGCCGGCGAGCCCGTGGTATCCAGCCCACCGGCGCTCATCACCCGATGATATGGCGCAGGACTCTACTTGCCAGCAGCATTACCGACTCGCACCCAGTTCGCGGCGTGAGGTGCAGAAACAAGTAGTGCACTACTCGTGTTCGCGGGTGCCTCCCAGCCATAAGTTGCTGTGCAGCGAAGCCGGTTGAACCGGTCAAGGACACCGCAAGGGAGACGAACGAAATGTCATCTTCGAGAACGGCATCCGCCGACACGGCAGATGCCCCATACGAGCCCATCCTTCGAGCACCCTCGGTTGCGCCCGCCGATGAGGCGGCATCGGCCGAGGTTCTGATCACCGAACAAGAGGTGCTCTTCGGCACCGCGGCCGCTTTGCCGGCCCGCCGCGAGAGCATCGCCCGCCGATTCGTCGCACTGATGCGGCGGATGTTCGCGGCTTCGGCGCGCGCATCGCGTCCACCTCGACGGGACGTCCCGAAGCGTTACGAGTTCCTCGAAAGAGCCCTCATGGGACGCGAAATGGACAGGCTGTGAACGCTATGACCTTCGTCGGCACCGCTGTGTTTCTGGTGATGACCGCGGCGGGAATCTACGACCTGCAGCCCCGGCTCGAGCGTTGGGACTATCAGCGCCATTTCGACGACTGACCGGGATTATGCTCTGTCCGTCGCTGACTGTCAGGCTATCCTGACAGCTATTAGCGTTGCAGACGCGTGGGAGCAGGCCCGACAGGCATGGCGCCGGCTTGCCGCGAACAGCGAACGCCCACGTGGCGATGACGATGGGCTGGCTTCCCTGTCCGACATCGGTGTTGTCCGCCGCATGTTGGACCAAGCGGAATTAGCGGCCGTTCGAACTGCCCGGCGCAGCGGCAAGTCCTGGGCTGAGATCGCCACTCATTTAGGCGTCACGCGGCAATCCGCCTGGGAACGATGGCGTGATCTCGATGACTCCCCCCGTGGTGGCGAGTCCGGCCGCAGTGCTGAATCGACAGTTCTGGATGACGCGGCCTCGGACCTGATCCAGATCCGCGCCCGAGAGCAGCGTCGGGCCGCGAAAACGCTAGTGCCCAACGTGGTCGGGCTCGAGTGGATCGAAGCGCGCGACCTGCTGGCCGGCAAGGGTCTTGTGGCGATCAATGCCCAACCAGACAACCCTTCCGACCCTGGAAGCCGCGGCTGGGTTGTGACCGACCAAAGCCCCGAGTCCGGCGCACGGGTCAGCGCCGGATCGGTAGTCCGACTGTGGCTGCGAGGTGACGGTGATGCGGGAGTCCGGGAACCGCGGCGTCCGCGACCCACGCCTCGATCGGCTCGCGATACGTTGCCCGAACCCCACGACCAGGCGATCGGCTAACACGAAGCTAGAGAGCCGCTCAGATAATGCCCATGCCCTGGGCCACCAGTGCGAGCCCAACGAATGTCAACATGACGACCAGAATCTGCCGGCGATAGGAGCGCGCCCAGTCGTGTAGCCGTCGCAGTAACGCTTCGGTATTGGTTGGCGCGAACAGATTGCTGAGCAGAACGATCTCGACAATCGCAAGCGTCTCGATGACGAACACGATGGCTGCGCCGATCTGCGTGCCGATCGCCGCTCCCGACGTCGGGATGGTGGCGAGTCCGAATACAACCAAAGCTGGGTTAGGCGCCGCCCACAAACCGATCGCCAACGCGATCCACAAGGATTCGCTTTCCCACGCGTCGTTGGCGCGCCCCAGCAGCCGCCGGATGGCAGCTCGGGATCCGCCCTCGGCCGCCGCACCCTGGTCATCCTTCCCGCGGCTCAGGGGCCGCTCGATCGGGTGCGGTGCATCGGAGTCCGCTACCAGGGTTGATGTGTTGGCGTCCCGTGCCGGTGCCTGCGCCCGCTGACGCGCCAGAAAGCGCACCGCCAACAGGGTGGCGACCAATACGACGAGCACGCCCGCCGCGATTTCAACATGCCGGACGGTGGAGCTGGCGGAGGTGGCCGGGTTGGCCAAGTCGTGCACAAAAGACGAGAGCATCGGTGTGAAATGCAACGCCAAAATCGGGACCAGCAGTAAGACAACGCCGGCCAGCGCGCAACCGATCCAGTAGACGAGCAGGTTTCGCGCGGGCCGCGGCCTGGAAATGAGGAGAACATTGAAGCCCAGACGCACCGGGTCGAATGCTATTGGAAGCGCCAGCAGCACCAGCGAGCTCCACATAGCCCAAAACTTACCCGGCCCCCTTGGGTATCGATCAGCTAAGGGTTGGCCGTGAAATTAGCCATCGGGCTTGCGCTTTCAACAATCGATGATAGATACCACCGAGGAATTGAGTGGACTCGCCAGGCGTGTGTTCGAAGGGGCCGAAGATATGAGGATCGACGACGCAACGGTTGCCGCCCCATTGCTAGCCGACCGGATTGCGGTGATAACCGGCGGCGCTGGCGGTATCGGCGCGGCGACCGCGCGGCTGTTCGCACACCATGGCGCCCACGTGGTCATCGCTGATGTCGACACTGAACGCGCTGAGCAGACTGCCGACGCAATCAGCAAGTCCGGCGGGTCAGCTTTCGCTTTCATCACCGATGTCCGCGACGCCGACCAGGTTGCCGACTTGGCGCGATCAGTACTCGAGCGCTACGGCCGGGTGGATGTCCTGGTAAACAACGTGGGCCACTGGCTGCGCCACCCGGGCGACTTCGTCGACACCGACCGGCAACTGTGGGACGACCTTTATCGAATCAACCTGCACCACGTCTTCCTCGTCACACACGCCTTTCTGCCGGCGATGATCGACCAACACGCCGGCGCGATCGTCAACGTCTCGTCCGTCGAAGGGTTGCGCGGCTACCCGGAGGACCCGGTCTACGCCGCCTTCAAAGCCGCCGTCATCCACTTCACCCGGAGCCTGGCGGTGCAGGTAGGCCGCGACGGCGTACGGGTGAACGCGATCGGCCCCGACGTCACCGAATCACTTCAGGTGCCCTACTCGCAGTGGCTGTCCGCCGAAGAGCACCTGCAGTGGCCGCAATGGGTTCCGGTCGGACGGATGGGGCTGCCCGAGGACCAGGCCCGGGTGATTCTGTTCTTGGCCTCCGACCTGTCGGCGTTCGTCACCGGCCACACCATCCCGACCGACGGCGGCACCGGCGCGGCGGGCGGATGGTTTCGCTCGTCACGCCGAACCGACCGGGAATGGACGAACCGCCCCATCGAGCCGTGACTGGGGCAGCGCCGCCGCAGGCTCAGCTGGGCTCGCGGAGCGGCAAGCCGGCAGTCCGATAAATCGCATCGACGACGGTCATGTTCTCGATCGCGTCTTCAGGTGTCGTCTTCACCGGTTCGCCGCGCAGCACTGCCGCGGCGAAGGCGTCGAGCTGATACGCGTAGGAGGCGCGGCGTGGAAAACGCTCCACACGTTTGCCGGTCGATGACCGGACCGAGAGCCGGTGGTAAAGCTGCGGCAGCACCGGATTGAGCGCATGCAGCTCGCCCTGGTCACCAACCACGTGGGCGCTGATTTCCAGCAGACGCGGCGACCACATCGAGCAACGGATCCGGCCGGTGTGCCCTTCGGCAAACCGCACCTCGGCCGTCATGGCCCGGTCGACTCGTGGATCGCGCAATTTCGGTTGCGCTGAAACAACTTCCGGCGTTGAACCCCCAAACGTGCGGACCATGTGGACGGCATAGCACCCAGCGTCCATGGTCGCGCCTCCGGCAAGCGAGTAGTTGTACCGGATGTCGGAGAAGTTCGGCAACGGGAAGCACAGGGCCGCCTCTACCCGCTGCAGCTTGCCCAGTTCGCCGGAGGCGATGATCTCCTCGATTCGCAAAGCCAGCGGATGGTAACGGTAGTGGAATGCCTCCATCACAACTCGATCCGACTTTGCGGCCAGCTCGGCGATCTCACGGGCTTCGGCGGCGTTGGCGGTGAACGGCTTTTCGCACAGCACGTGCTTACCGGCGGCCAGTGCTGCCCGGGTCCACCTGCCGTGCAAGCCATTCGGCAGCGGGTTGTAGACGGCGTCGAGGTCCGGGTCGGCGATAAGCGCCTCATAGCTGTCGTGCACCCGGGCGATGCCGTGTTTGACGGCAAATGCCCGCGCACGCGAAACATCGCGCGCAGCCACGGCGGCGACTACGACGTCGGCATTTGTCTTGGCTGGTTTGATGAGCGCCGTCGGCGCGATACGCGCTGCACCCAGTACGCTGATTTGCACGGGATCAGGCTAGGCCCCGTTCGAACGTCAAGCCTGGCGAATACGGAATTACGCCGAATTGAACAAACCCCATAATCCGCGTGGGCGGCAGGCCACAATCGTTCTTTCTCAGCAAGCTCACCCGAATTCTTAATGTCGCACGCAGGGAAGACGCCTACCGTCGGCCCATGGTCGCGGTCGGCGAGCTGGTCCGGTTCCCGTCGAATCGATCGGTGCTTCGGCCCCCTATTCGCTGCCCCCGTGGTCATCTGATGCGGCCGGAGCGGATGCTGGTCGGCAGCACCGCTTGCTCATGCGGACGCCACCTGACGTGGCGATGTCATTGCGGTGCCGTGACATACGGGCCCGAGTTGGGTGACACATGCCGTCCGCTTCGACCGGCCCAGTCGTCAAGTGGAGCGGGACGCCCGGGTGCGTAAACGGCATGTCAAAGTCGCGTAAAAACCCGCCGAGGTCTCTCGCCGACAAGCGATTGGACTGGGTACATTTTTTAAGTCGGATTGTCGGGCTTTTGGTCCGACCTACCTGAGGAAGAAGGTCATGCTCACCGTTGAGACGCGGCTCCTTGAAGAATTGCGCAACTGCGCTGTCGAGTTACGGCAACTTGCGTACACGCTGCACAACGGGATTGGCGAGCACGACCTGCTTCGATTGTCGGAGCGAATGCGCGCAGCCGCCGACGACGTGGGCCGCCGCAGGGCGTGACCCGCTCGGCGTGACCGCTTAGTTACCTACGCACCTGGCGGTTTCGTGGTCCAACCCTGACCGCTCAGGTATTTCGGTAGGTATTTCGGGCAGTACTCGGCGGCCGCCAGTGCCATGAATTCGTCGGCACCGTGCGCCGTCAAGCCCGGATTGCGCGACACAAGGTTGCTCTCGATTTCCGTGTCCGGCGTGCCGTTGTCGGCCAACGAGCACAGGTTCTTAGCAGCCGCGATCGCGGCGGCCGGGTCCTGATGCGTAAGGCCGGCGGCTTTGAGTTGGGCAATGAAGTCAGCGTCGCCGCCGGACGGGGGGTCGTCGGCGTATGCGGGCGCGGCCATCCCGATCATGGCGGCGACACTGGTCAGCATCAGCAAACGTTTCATGTTTTCGAGCGTTCCCAAATCATGTCCAGGGCACACCCCGCAATCGTCGCCAAGGCCACACGCGACAAATGTTCAGCCGGCGTTAACGTCGCGCTCGGCGTCGGCCACCGTCAACGGCAAGGCCAGTTCTTCCAGCGGGCGTCGCTCGGCCGCAACGCCCAGCCACAGTTCGACGAGGCCCGAAACCGCCATCACCGCAGCTCCGATCAGGAACGACCAGACCACCAGGCCGCGCTCTCCCGAATTGATCAATTGACCGAACAGCAGCGGCCCGCTGATACCGCCAATCGCTGTGCCGACGGCGTAGAAGAACGCGATCGCCAGCGCCCGGGTCTCCATTGGGAAGATCTCGCTGACCGTCAAATAGGCGGCACTGGCACCAGCGGAGGCCAAGAAGAACGTCACCGAAAGCACGATGATGAAGGCCCAGACGCCGCCAGTCTCGGTCACGAACAGCACCGCGAGGACGACGGCCACGACTGCCGAACCGACATAGGACAAGGTGATCATCGGTTTGCGGCCGACGGTGTCGAACAACGGCCCGAGTACCAGGGGCCCGACAAAATTACTCAGCGCCCACAGGATGTAGAACAGGGGCACCTTTCCGGACGCGACTCCATAGAACCCGCTCAACAGCGTGCCGAGATTGAAGGTCACGCCGTTGTAGAGGAACGCCTGCCCGATGAACAGCGCCAATCCAAGGACGGCGCGCCGCGGATAAAGCTTGAATGCCACCCGGGCGATCTCCCGAAACGAAATCGTCTCGCGTTGACGAACTTTGAGCGCGCGCCCTTGCGGCTCGGGCAGTGGCTGGCCGGTCTGCTGACGAATCTCGTCTTCTATCGAGGTGACCACCCGCTCGGCTTCCTGGTCGCGCCCGTGAATGAACAACCAGCGTGGACTCTCGGGAACGTTGCGTCGGACGAGAAGGACGAAAATGCCGAAGATGGCTCCGATGCCGAAGGCGAGCCGCCACCCGATGTTGGCCGGGAAATTCGACGTGTTCAGGACGACCAGTGCGCCGGCCGCACCCGCGGCCGAACCCAGCCAGTACGTCCCGTTGATCACTAGGTCGACGCGACCACGCACCCGCGCAGGGATCAACTCGTCAATCGCCGAGTTGATGGCGGCGTATTCGCCCCCGATCCCGGAGCCGGTGAAGAAGCGCGTGATGAAGAAATACCAAGGCGCGAACGCGAATGCCGTCGCGACGGTGGCGATCAAATACACCGCCAAGGTCAGAATGAACAGATTGCGCCGTCCGAAGCGGTCGGTCAGGTGACCGAAGAACAATGCCCCTAAGCAGGCCCCCGCGATGTAGATCGCCGCGGCCACGCCGATCTGTGCGGGGTTGAGTTCGATGCCGCTGCCCTTCTCGGTGAGTCGCGACGACACGTTGCCGACCATGGTGACCTCGAGCCCGTCGAGGATCCACACACCGCCAAGACCGACAACGACGCGCCAGTGAAACCGCGACCACGGCAGTCGGTCCAGCCGTGCCGGCACATGCGTCGTGATCGTTCCGGTCTGCACGCTTGCACTCATGCTGCTCCGTTCTGGGTCGACCGAGGGTTACCCACTGCCGCGGATCGCAAGCCTTAACGAAACCACTTCCCCGATTAGCGCGGGCCAGGCCACCAGAAGCTGATGCCAATCCTTCGGCCACATCGATGCGCTGTGTTAACCGGCGGGTGTATGGCCAGCGCCTGTCGAGGACGCATCATAGGAGGATTAATACGACAGGCCGAATCGAGGTAACGGGCGGCGCAGCCAGACGACGTGCGCGCCGGTAATCGCGACGGACGAGACATCTGGGCTGATCGGCCGGCAGGAGGAGCTTGCCAGTCTGCTGCGCCTTACCGACCCATCGCACCCCAAACACCCCTGGCTCAATCCCCCGGTAATGCAACACCCCCTTCGGTAACGGCGTCGACGTGGTAGCGGCTGGCAGTCCAGGCCACGGTGTCGGGGGTGGGTGTGAGCGTGACCGTGACGAGGTTTTTGCCTGCGGTGAGACGGTCGGGCACGAGGAAGGTGTCGTCCAGCCAACGATGCGAGTTGTTGCTGCGTGGCTCTAGCCAGGTCCCGGCCGGTATGCCGTCGATGGCAACGTCAGCCGATTGAAAGCCGGCCGCTTGGTCCGACGTGCGGCGCAATAGGATGCCGTGGTTGTCCGGGCTGACGAGCACTTGGAAGGTGATCGCGGCGTTGGTGGCGTGCACCAACCCCGCGATGCGGCGGGTGTCGTCGGTGCCCTCGTATTCGCTGACCAGCAGCTGATCACTGGCGGCCCCGTCGCTGTAGCCGTGCAGGAGTCGGCCGACGGGAGCGGTGGGGCTGAGTTCGTCGCTGGGTGTGCTGGTGTCGTTCGGTTGTGTGTAGAGGAATGCGGTTGAGCTGTAGTCGGGTTGGACCATGTTGCGTTTGCCGTGCTCGATGCCGAATCGGATTGCGGAGTGGTAGTCGATGGCGTCGGCGAGCATGAGTCGATAGACGGCGACGCAGTAGTCTGCACATCCGCCGGTGGCGGTGCGTTGATCGGGCTGGCCGGTTAGCGGGTCGCTATAGGTCGTGCCGTTGTGGAAGTACCAGCCGCCCTCGTAGAAGTCCTCGGTGCCGGTGCCGTACCACTGCGGCGACGCGGAACCGTCTGTGTAGACCCGTTCGGCCCCTTCGAGAAAGTACGGGGAGTCGTCACCAAAGGACGTTTTGATCCGAGACCCTCGGATGGTGTGGCTGACGCCGACGAATTTGCCGTGGCCTTGTTCGTCGGCGAACACCCAGTCCTGACCGAGCGCCGTTGGTCCGGCGTGCGAGCGTGCGGTGAAGTACCCCGCGCGGCCGCTAGCTAGCGCGGACGCCCACTGGGGGTCGGGCGTGGTCACCACATCGCTGTCGATCCCGAATACTGGATTGCCGGTGATGTTGACGAGGGTGATGCGGGCGGTGCGGGCGAAAGGCATTGGCCACCATGCCGACAGCGACAACGACCCATCCGGTTGCGGGGCGCTGGCGAACATCAGCGATTGCACATTGTCGGTGCCCAGCCCGGCGCCAAAGAACTCCCCCAGCGGCGAGTCGACCAAGATTCGGCCGTCGAACTCGATCTGCAGCCGCAACCCGGCCAGGAGTTGATCCGCGGGCCGCGGCAGCTGCAGGCGTAGACCCGAGATGCTGCCCGAGCCAGTCGATTCCGCGATGGTCACGCCAATGTTGGCGGGAAGGTCGACGACGCGGTGGTGATGTGTTGCTGTCCGTGCCGACGGTTTGGGGTCGACGGTCCCGGCGGCGCGGAGGGTGGCGAGCACGTCGAGTGCAGGGTCGGAGGGTGAGAAGGTGGTCACGCCATCGGCAGTCGAAAACTGGCGATAGTCGACGTGGTAATACTGCAAATTCGATGCGACGCTGATCCGCATCGACTGCCGATACGGCATGGGTACTTTGATGTAATCGCCCCCCGGCGACTGCTCAGCGTTGGCCACCAGCGGCCACACGAATGGCGCGCCCAGGCCGCCATCGACCAACGATTGCAACGGCGTGTCGATCACCCTGTGTCCATCAAGCTCGATACGGATCGTTCCCATCGCGGTCAGCTTGCCGCCATCGCGGGTGAACCAGATCGAATCAATCTCGCCGGCACCGCGCGCCTCCGCGACGACACAGCCCGCAGCACCCGACGCCAGGCAGCCGCCGCTGCCGTTTTTATTACCGGTGGAGATGTCGAAATCGCCGCCGCTTCGATCGAAGCTGGACAACTCCAGACTCTGAGTGTCGGCGCGCAGATACGGCAACCGATCCAATCGGCGATAGGTGTCCCAACCCACCGTCCTTTCGCCGAGCCCCGCGCCGACCGGTCCAGCCGGCGCTGCGGTCGCGGGGGCAACACCGGCAACGCCCAGCAGCAGAAATGTCAACATCGCAGACAGCGCCGGAACAAACACCCGGATGGCGACAAAGGACGGCCTCGAAACTAGACCGTGTGTACCGCAGTCCATCACCGCCACTCCTTACGGTTCAGCCACCGAGACGAGAATTATGTCGCTTGTCGCGGTGATCCGTGGCAATCCCCGGAAACCGTGAACACTTTTGTCCCGCTTTGATCTGGGTAATCACGGTTCAGTGCAGCGAGGTGAGCGGCTCGATCCGACACGCCGATTGGGCAACTGCTGCAAGGGTTGCGAGGCTGTCAGAATTGCTCAGGGCGCGAAAACCCCGCCAGTAGGAACAGCTTCGACGTGTTCGCCCGGACGACAACTACTCGTAACCAGTCGGAGGAAAACCTTATATGCGGTACTCGAGCATTAGTACCGGTTGGAGGGCCTACATGAAAGTCGTTCTTTCGCGTAGCGTTCTCACAACAATGGCTATGTGGATCCATCGGGTGATGTTAGCGACGATGCAGGCTGAGCTGGTGCCATGGCAAAACATACAGGGGTACAACGGAACTCGTTCCGAAGTCGGGCGAGTCCTATAAAAACCATAACGTGACGCTGCTGGTGATGGGCGTCAACGCGTTCGCCAGCAGCTAACCGCAAACCGGCGTTCGCGCGTCAGAGGACGTAGAGCATCTCCTGGTACGTCGGCAGCGGCCACAGGTCGTCGGCGACGATGGCTTCCAGCTTGTCGGCAGCGGTGCGCACCGCCTCCATCGCCGGCAGCAGCGCCTTCTGGGCGTGGGAGGCCTCGTCGAGCGCCGACTCCGCCGAGTGATCGGACAGCGCCTCCTTCAGGGTTGCCAGCGCCGCCTCGAGATCCGCTGTAGGGGCCGAAACCGCTTCCAGCGCAGTCAGGCTCGGTTCCACACCGGCGGCCTTCAACGCCGCGACGTTTTGCGCAAGCTCGGTCTGGTAGCGGATCGCGGCGGGCAGAACGACCGTCGAGCCGATCTCCAAGGTCAGTTTCGCCTCGACCGCGACGGTCAGCGCGTACTGTTCCAGGCGCACCTCGTAACGGCTATGCAGCTCGCGCTCGCTGAACACCCCGTACTTCTCGAAGACTTCGACCGCTTCCGGCTTGATCAGCTCCGGAACGGCGTCCAACGTGGTCTTGAGGTTCAGCAAGCCTCGCTCGGCCGCCTCGATCTGCCACTTCTCCGAATAATTGTTGCCGTTGTACACTACGTCACCGTGTTCGGTGATGACCTCGGTGAGCAGCTTCTGCACTGCCACATCGAAGTCCTCGCCGTCGTCGACAGCCTTCTCCAGCACCGTTGCCAGGTAGTCCAACGAGTCCGCCATGATCGTGTTGAGCACGATCAACGGCACGGCAACCGTCTGCCCAGAGCCCGGCGCCCGGAATTCAAACCGGTTGCCGGTGAACGCGAACGGGCTGGTGCGGTTGCGGTCACCCGGATCGGTCGGCAGCGTGGGCAGCGTGTCGACACCAATGATCATGGTGCCCTTACCCTTTGACGACGTGGCTGCGCCTTTGGCGATCTGCTCGAACACGTCGGCGAGCTGTTCCCCGAGGAAGATCGAGATGATCGCCGGCGGTGCCTCGTTGGCGCCCAGGCGGTGGTCGTTGGTAGCGGACGCCACCGAAACACGAAGCAGCCCGGAGAACTTGTGCACGGCGCGGATCACCGCGGCGCAGAACACCAGGAACTGAGCGTTCTCGTGCGGGGTATCGCCCGGAACCAGCAGCGAGCCCAGCTCCGAATTACCCAAGGAGAAGTTGACGTGCTTGCCGGAGCCGTTGACGCCGGCGAAGGGCTTCTCGTGGAACAGGCATTCCATGCCGTGCTTTTTGGCCAGCGTCTTGAAGATCGTCATCGTCAGCTGCTGGTGGTCGGAGGCGATGTTGGCCCGTTCGAACATCGGCGCCAGCTCGAACTGGCCGGGGGCCACCTCATTGTGCCGGGTCTTGGCGGGAATACCGAGTTTGAACAGCTCGCGCTCGGTATCCATCATGAAGCCGAGGACACGCTCCGGCACACTACCGAAGTAGTGGTCGTCGAACTCCTGGCCTTTCGGCGGCTTGGCGCCGAACAATGTTCGACCGGCATTGATCAGGTCCGGTCGCGCCAGGAAGAAGTGCCGATCGACCAGGAAATACTCCTGCTCCGGGCCGCAGAACGACACGACGTGATTGAGATCCTTGTGACCGAACAGCTTCAGGACGCGCTCGGCATGCTTGCCCATGGCCTGCTGGCTGCGCAGTAGCGGCGTCTTGTAGTCCAGTGCCTCACCGGTCATCGAGACGAATACCGTGGGGATGCACAGCGTCTTGCCGTTCGGGTTGTCCAGGATGTAGGCCGGGCTGGTGACATCCCAACCGGTGTAGCCACGCGCCTCGAAAGTGCTCCGCAGACCGCCGGACGGGAAGCTGGAGGCATCGGGCTCACCCTGGATCAGGGTCTTGCCGGCGAACTCGGCGAGGGTCTGCCCGTCGGAGACGGGCTCCAGGAAACTGTCGTGCTTTTCCGCGGTCAGGCCGGTCATCGGGTAGAAGACGTGGGCGTAGTGAGTGGCGCCCTTCTCCAGCGCCCAGTCCTTCATGGCCGCCGCGACCGCGTCGGCGACGGCAGGGTCGAGCTTGGCACCTTTGTCGATCGTCGCCACCACGGACTTGTACGCCGACTTGGGCATCCGTGCCTGCATATCGGACTTGGTGAAGACGTTGGAGCCGAAGACCTCGCCCGGCGCCTCGCCGGGGTCGAAGCTGATGGCAGGAGGCACATACGCCTCGACGTTGTTCATTGCCTGAAGGCGTGCTGTGTTGCCGCTCAATAGAGTCCCTATCACTACAGATGCATCGCATCCGACCGTCGAATGATCGGGACTTTATGGTTCATCGATGGCAATTTTGTTACGTGGTCGTCAACGTCTGATGGCGCGCCCCCGGTCTTGGCGGTGAGCACGCGGAGGCGACGAGACCACGCGGCGGAATAGCCGACCAAGGGACAACCCAGCCAAAGCGAGATGTGACAACCTGTAAACCGCCAGTTGAGTTTCGTTCATCTTGCTGAGGACTCCGCCGCGTAAGGTCCCGCGGCATGACTAATCCTTCGCCCGCGCCTGCTGGATGGCTCGCATCAGACGGCAAATGGCATCCGCAGCGGTGGGAGAGCACCTTCATCTACCACACGAACGAATCGCTGCAAACTGTGATAGACGAAATCAGCCGTCAGACGAAGGCCTTGGGAGAAGAGGGCTGGGAGGTGATGAGCTCCTCGGCGGAGCGAACTCAGATCTCCCACCACTTCAGGGACTACGACAAAGGCGGGGAGCTACTTTTTGAATGGACCATCGTCTGCGCGCTGAAGCGCCCTCTTCCGCCCGGATAGTGCCGCCAGGGCATCCATCGGGCACCTGCTGCTCGACCTAATCGACGATCTCGAAGATCGCCGCGGCGGATGTCACGGCCTTGTTGCCATTGCCCTCGTCATGGAGCAACATGCGTACGCCGACCTTGCCGGATCCGCCCGTATGCGCGGTGCCGTCGACCCGGAACGGCCCGACCTTGCCTCGCGACATGAACATCACATGCCAGCTCACCACCTGAAGCTTCCTGGTGCCGACCGTGTCGGCGGCCAGGTCGATCGCGGCGGTTTCGAGCACGACGTGCTGCGGCCCGATATGCAGCGCCGCGTCGGGTGAGGCGAGCTCAGCGCTCAGCGCGGGCAGCACCCAATGCCCGTCACGGCGTTTGGATGCGCCGAACGCTTTCCACAGGGGTGGCAGCTCGGGTGAGTCCTCGATCACTAGTTCGGTGCCCGAAACATCCATCCTGTCAAGGCCTTCCGGTGGAACACCGATGATCGCGCCCTGCCCCTCGTTGAAGGCGATGACCCGGTCCGGGTTGTCGGCGTCGACGATCTTGCAGCGGCCGTAGCCCATCATCCGGCCCTGATGCACGTTGCCGGACTCGACGACTTCGACCTTCTTCACGTCGTAGCCGGGATCGACGATCTGGACCGAGGCGATTACCGGGTTGGGTACCGCGACCAGGTCAGCCTGACAGCCCTCGGGCGAGGCTATGGCCAACGGCGCCACCATGATTCCGCCCGCCTCGTTGCGCATATCGCGGCGGATAGTGACGGTATCGTCGGTCTTGCCAACGTTCATCGACGAATGGTTGCGACCGATATACCGGTAGCTGAGCAGCCCCGTCCAGCGTCGGAAAAGCTCGTCGCGGTACGCGTCCGCGTCGCCGCTGAAGTCTCTAATATCCCGCAACGGCTCGGTCATCGTGTCTCCCTTAGATTGAAGTCCATATTCCGTTGTTCCAGAATCCCCAACCATTGGCAGTCTGGTTCCACATCAGCTGGGCCCCAGGCGCCCACGGCGGTGGAGGTGGCTGCGGCGGCGCCCACGGCGGCGGGACTCCCCAGGGCCCCCAGCTCGTCGGACCAATTTGGCCTGCCGGACCTTGCCAGTCATGGCAGTGATTCCAGTCCCAGTCGTAAGCCTTGCCCCAGCCCGGGTCCCATTGATCACCCGGGCACCAGTGATAGTCGGGCGCAGGAGCCGGCGCCGCCTGGGCGATGCCGCCGGCCAATCCGAAAGCGAACACCGCCAGTCCACCACCCGCCAGCACGCTTGTGCACAGCCGAAGCCACGGTCTCGCTCGCATCGCTGTACCCATACGTCCATAGTTTCCCTTGAGGGTCGGATTCCGAAGACGTTTAGCGATTCCAATTCGCCTCAGTCTGCGCAAGGTAAACCTCACCCATCCCCCGACGCCTGCTTGCGAAGGCGAAGTCGCCTCATTGAGCGGTCCAGCCGCCGTCGATCGAGTAACAGGCACCGGTGATGGTGGCGGCCGCATCGCCGGCCAGGAACACCGCGAGTGCGCCGATGTCCTCCGGGCGGGTGTAGCGGGCCATCGGCTGCTTTCCGGCCACGAATTCCTGCTTGGCCTCTTCAACGGACTGTCCCGTTGCATTGGCGTGCGCTTCGATTTGCTGCGCTATCAGAGGCGTCATCACCCAACCGGGGCAGATCGCGTTGCACGTGATGCCATGGTCCGCGGTTTCGATTGCCACCACCTTGGTCAGGCCAACAACGCCGTGTTTGGCGGCGACGTATGCCGCCTTCTCGGCGCTTGCAACGAGGCCGTGCGCAGAGGCGATGTTGATTATTCGGCCCCAGCCTCGGCGTTTCATCCCGGGCAGTGCACATCTACACGTGTGGAAAGCGGCCGACAAATTCGTGGCGATCACCGCGTCCCACTTCTCGACCGGGAAATCCTCCAACTTCGCCACGAACTGGATGCCCGCATTGTTAACAAGGACATCGACGACGCCGAAGGTCTTTTCGGCGTTACTGATCATCGCGGCGATCTCGACCGGCTGGGTCACATCGGCGTCCGAATAAGCCACCGTTACCCCGAACATCTCCTCGATGTCGCGACGCTGTTGCTCAACAACGTCCGGGTCACCAAAACCGTTGAGGGTCACGTTTGCGCCCTCGGCGGCGAAGGCGCGAGCGACGGCAAGACCAATACCGGAGGTGGAACCCGTTACGACGACGGACTTTCCGCGGATCATCAGAAGCTAACCTGCGGCTTGTCGCTCGGCCGCTTCCGCGCGTTCGGCTGCCGCCAGCGCCCCTTCTTCCGCATGTGCCTGCATCATGTTCGTCACCACCCTGGCGTAGACCATCTGGCTGGTGATGGCCATCTGACCGCGACTGCGCCCCAAAAACGAGATCCCCCAGGCGAACAGAGCCGCGATGCGGTTCTTGTGCCCGACAAGGTAATACAGGTGCAGCAGCAGCCACGCCAGCCAGGCGATGAAGCCGCCGAACTCCAACTTGCCGACCTGCGCTACAGCGTTGAATCGGGATATCGTCGCCATGCTGCCTTTGTCGAAGTACTTGAACGGCTTATGGTTGGTCGGGTCGTCGTGACCCTTGAGTGCCTGCTTGATTGCCTTGGTGGCGTAGCTCGCGCCCTGGATCGCACCCTGCGCCATACCGGGCACGCCGGGCACCGACATCAGGTCACCGATGACAAAAACGCTCGGATGCCCCTTGACGGTCAGGTCGGGCTCCACAACCACCCGTCCGGCGCGGTCGACTTCGGTTCCGTCGGACTGCTCGGCGATCATCTTGCCCAGGGCGCTGGCCTGCACGCCTGCCGCCCACACCTTGCATGCGCATGCGATGCGCCGTTCGTCACCGGCTTTGTCCTTGATAGTGATGCCCTGATAGTTGACGGCGGTGACCATGGCGTTGAGCTGGATCTTGACGTCCATCTTCTCCAGCCGGCGCTGGGCGATGAGACCCAGCTTCTCACCCATCGGGGGCAGCACCGCGGGCGCGGCGTCAAGCAGGATCACCCGGCAGTCGCTGGGCTTGATGGTGCGATAGGCCCCGGCCAGGGTGCGCTCGGCGAGTTCCACGATCGGTCCAGCCACCTCGACGCCGGTCGGTCCGGCGCCGACCACTACGAAGGTCAGGCGGCGTTCCCGCTCGGCCTGGTCGGTGGTGACCTCGGCCGCCTCGAACGCGCCAAGGATGCGGCCGCGTAGCTCAAGGGCATCGTCGATGGTCTTCATCCCTGGCGCGAAGGTGGCGAACTGGTCGTTGCCGAAGTAGGACTGCTGGGCGCCAGCAGCGACGATGAGGCTGTCGTATGGCGTCACGGTCTGCATGTCGATCAGCTTCGAGGTGACCGTCTTCGCCTGCAGGTCGATCCCGTTGACCTCTCCCAGCAACACCCGGACGTTCTTTTGCTTGCGCAGGATCAGCCTAGTGGTCGGGGCAATCTCACCTTCGGACAAGATCCCGGTGACCACCTGATACAGCAGTGGCTGGAAAAGGTGGGTCGTTGTTTTCGAGATATGGGTGATATCGACATCGGCCCGTTTGAGTGCCTTGGCAGCGGTCAGGCCGCCGAATCCGCTTCCGATGATGACGACGCGATGGCGCGACATACTTATCCATTCTGGTTCTTGTGGCTCTGTGGTTCTTCGGTTTTCACGGTCTCCGCGGCACGATTACTTCCGTGATTTTCAAGCGGCAGATCTAGTTCGAGACGGGGGTCTCCGGTTCCATGTCGAATGACGCCTGCAGGTTGTCCGGCCGCTTACCAAGGTCATCCTTCGTCTTCCGGTTCCAGGGAGCCTCGATGAGCCGTTTCGCTCCTCGAGCATTGATTTGGGCTCCAGATTGCGATAGGAGTCGACCTCGCCCGCGGCGACCGCTGTCATCGTGGCGTACACCGGCTCGGGGTCGAATTGTGCTCTGGGGAAAGCGAGTTTCGAGTAGTCGAAGAGTCGATCCGACCCATCGTCCTCCCAGCTCTGCCAGGTCTGGAACATCCGGTCATTGAAACCGGTCAGGAACGGGCCCGGGTTCACGGTCGCCACCTCGATGTTGAATTCCTGCAGCTCGTTGGCCATGGTCTCGGCGATAGCTTCGACAGCGTGCTTGGAAGCGGCGTAGATCCCGGTGAAAGGATTGACGTTCAGTCCCTCCCGGGATGACACCCACACGATGCGACCCTCACCCCGCTTGACCATCTGCTTGGCGATCTGTTGGGTCAATAGCAGTGGGCCGATGACGTTCACCTCGAACTGTCGCCGGATATTGGCTGCTGGAATGTCGAGGGTCGAGCCACCCTCGCCCACGCCGGCGTTGTTCACTAGGATTTCGACGTCCCACGTCAGCGCTTTCTTGCGGTCTCCGGGGTCAGTGACGTCCAGCTTCTCGACTTGGAGGCTGACCCCCCGCTCAGTCGCCTGGCGCTTCAAGGTTTGGACCTGGGCCCAAATCTCAACTGCGGCAATCACGTCGAATCCTTTCTCGGCGAGACGCATTGCCACTTCGTGTCCGAATCCGGTACCCGATCCGGTGACGAGAACCTTCTTCACCGCGTTGTCCTTTCCCGCAGTTTCTTATTAGAGCGGCCTGCATCAACGCTACGATCCAGTCGGCTAGCGCACAATCGATAAGCCTGGGTAGTTCGACCATCGCCCGGACGAAGTCGCTGAACGCGTAGAGCGGGTCAGCGACCGGCTTCCCTTGTGTCAGCGCCTGACACACGCTGGCGGCTAGGAACTATCGACGCTCAGATTCCAGTGCTCCAGCCATGGGCCGATCAGTTCGGCAACGGTGCCACCGTCTTCGTCTGCTGCGCGGATGGTGATGCCGACCGGGGTGCAGCCAGACGGCGCCGCCGCGGCGGCGATGGCACGCGGCCTCGTCGACTGCGTGCTCGTCGGCGCCGATCGGATCGCGGCCAACGGCGACGTCGCCAACAAGATCGGCACCTACGGCCTGGCCATCGCGGCACATCATCACAACGTGCCGCTCGTCGTGGTCGCGCCTTCGTCCACGGTCGACAGGTCGCTCGCCACCGGCGCCGAGATCGTAATCGAGGAACGCGCGCCCGAACTCAGAACGTTCAGCGGCACCATGATCACGCCCCCGGACGCGGACGTTTTCAACCCGGCCTTCGACGTGACCCCGGCCGAGCTGATCACCGCCGTCGTCACCGAGCACGGCCGCTACCCGCCGCGCGGCGGCCAGCACTAAGGCATCCCGCCGTCCGCCCGCGGGATCGAGCCCGTCGGTCCGAATTAGAGTGACATCTGGTCGCTCACGTGACAGTCATCCCAGCCCTGAGACGCCTAGAACGACGCCGGATGACTCGTCGTCAGGCGATGCGGTCGATACGTGCCAATTCGACGGCCAGCTGCTCGCGGACGACTTCGGCGTCGTAGTGGGCCTGCATATTGATCCAGAACATGTCACTCAGTCCAAGCGCGCGGGAGAGCCGCAGTGCAGTGTCAGCGCTTACGCCGCGCTTGCCGTGCACGATCTCGTTGATACGGCGGGGCGAGACGTCGATCGTTTTGGCGATCCGGTACTGCGAGATGCCCAGCGGGTCAAGGAATTCGGTCTTGAGGATCTCGCCAGGGTGGGTGGGCGCAAAGTCCGCCATCGTGTATCTCCTAATCAGTTCGTAGGGATGCGTTGGCGGTCATAAGACCGGGGATCTGTTCCCGGGGGGTCTGTCGCCGGGTGATGCCTGGTTTCTCCCGTCGTTCGACGACTTGCGAAAGAGCGGCGCGCCTGGCGGCAGATCAGGTGCTGCGGTGATGAGATGCCCGTTGCCCGAGCACGGCGCAGGCTTGACTTCCCGATGGTTGTTCCCGAGCCTTGAGCTCTTCGACAGAACGAGGTCCTGCGGTGTGTTGGAGTCACGGACGGCTAGTGAGATGACGGACCGTCGAGTCCTGTGATTAGGGCGCCGCACGACTTCACCGGGAACAACAAAATCACCGACCGAAGGAGTGCGGATATCTTGGGCTTGTATTGCGGAATCGATTGGGCCAGCGACCATCACGACGTTGCCGTGGTCGATGGCAACGGGCGTGTGCTGGCACGGGGACGGGTCGGCAACGACGCGGCGGGCTTTGGGCGATTGTTGACGCTGTTGGCCGAGGTCGGCGACAGCGCGAGGGATCCGATCCCGGTGGGGATTGAAACCGATCGCGGGCTGTGGGTGGCCGCGCTGCGCGAGACCGGCCGGGTGATCTATCCGATCAACCCGCTGGCGGCCTCGCGGTATCGGGCACGGTATGCGGTGTCGGGTGCCAAATCTGACGCCACCGACGCGGTGCTGTTGGCCAACATCATCCGCACTGACCCTGATGCGCACCGACCCCTGCCCGCTGATACCGAGCTGGCCCAGGCCATCCGGGTGCTCGCGCGCGCCCAACAAGACGCGGTGTGGGCACGCCAGCAGATCGGCAACCAGATCCGCGACCTGCTCAAAGACTTCTACCCAGCGGCCCTGGCCGCGTTCGCCAAGCTGCCCAGCGGGGGACTGGCCCGCGCCGATGCCCGCGCCATCCTGGCCGCCGCGCCCACCCCCGCCCAAGCGGCGACGCTGACCCCGGCGCGGCTGCGCCGGCTGCTGGTCAAAGCCGGGCGTCGCCGTGACCTTGATCGCGACGTCTCCCGGCTGCGCGCGGTATTCACCGACACCTACCTGCACCAACCGCCGGTGGTGGAAAACGCCATGGGCATCCAGCTGACCGCTCTGCTGCGCCAGTTCGAAGCCGCCTGTGCGGCCGTCGACGACCTGGCCCAGGCGGCGACCGCCCATTTTGAGCAACACCCGTGCGCCAAGATCATCACCAGCTTCCCCGGCCTGGGGAATCTGGCCGGCGCCCGGGTGCTCGCCGAGATCGGCGACGACCGTACTCGTTTCGCCGACGCGCGCGGGTTGAAAGCCTTCGCCGGCTCCGCGCCGATCACCCGCGCCAGCGGCAAGAAAA
Source organism: Mycobacterium sp. (assembly GCF_052143115.1). Classification (GTDB taxonomy): domain Bacteria; phylum Actinomycetota; class Actinomycetes; order Mycobacteriales; family Mycobacteriaceae; genus Mycobacterium. Next base: position 3,801 of record NZ_JBKQTQ010000140.1, on the reverse strand, counting down.
CCGTTGTGACACACCGGCATATCAAAAATCGTCGCCTCGCCGCCGTGGGCTCCATCTGGGCGCTGACCGCCCTGCGCGCCTCGCCCGGCGCCCGACGACACTTCGATGCCCGCCGCGCCGCCGGAGACTGGAACCGCCAAGCCCAACGACACCTGTTCAACAAATTCCTCGGCCAACTTCACCACTGCCTGCAAACCGGCCAGCTCTACGACGAACACCGGGCGTTTCCACCTCCTCTCCCGCTCGCGGCTTGACTTTTAACTACGTGAGATGTCTTTCTACTGGTAGTCGACGAGTTCGACGTTGCCGGCGCCCCTCGCACTCCAGGTGAAGCAGATGCGCCGCTGGTCGTTGATGCGGATGCTGTATTGGCCGGCGCGGCTGCCGGTCAGCTTCTCCAGTCGGTTTCCCGGGGGCACCCGTAGGTCGTTGATGCTCTCGGCGGCGTTGACAAGAACGAGCTTGTTGTATGCGAGCCTGCTGAGTTCCGGACTGAGTTTCTTGACGTAACGGCGCTGCCAGATCGCCTCGGTGTCCTTGTCCCGGAACGAGCGGATCACTCATCCAATAATAACGGCAGTCGCTATTAACGCAAAGCGTTATCAGCTAGCGATGTCCGGAAGATTGCGCAGGAAAGTAACGTTGTGCCGCCAAGGGCGCCCGGGCACTCGCCTACAAAACAACTTGACGCGTATGGGGCACTGTCTGGCGCCTTGGCTGTCATCCTTAGTTTCGTGGCCGAAGCCAAACACGTCGTCTTGATTCACGGCTCCTGGAGCCGTGGGGAGCAGTTGGCTCTGGCCCGCGCCGCATTCGAAGAGCGGGGCTACACGGCGCACACCCCGATGCTGCGCCATCACGAACTTCCCTCGCACGAGGGTGCGATGAAAGTCGCCTCACTGAGCCTTCGGGACTACACCGACGACTTGGTGGCGTTTGTGAATTCGCTGGATTCCCCACCGCTTCTGGTGGGTCACTCGATGGGCGGGCTGGTGGCGCAGTTGGTCGCCGCGCGCACACGCCAAGCTGGCTTGGTGGCAGCATGCCCCGGCCCGGCGGCGGGCATCCTCGGTGGGACCCGCACAAGCTTGCGCATGTCCCTGCCGCACTTGTTACGGCCACGTTCCTGGAACAAGCCGTGGCGCCCCCCGACGTTCGAGCAATTTCGACGCTGGATCGCTAACACGCAGACCGAGGACATCGCCCGGGAGATGTATGACGGTTTGGTCTGCGAATCCGGGCGCTATCTCTGGGAACTGCTCCTTGCGGTGCCAAGGCTTTCGAAGGCCACCGTTGTCGATTTCGCGGCGGTCACTGTCCCCGTGCTGGTGATCGGGGCCGAGTGTGACCGCATCGTGCCAGCCGGAGTTGTGCGCCGAACCGCAGCCCGGTACCACCGCGGCACCTCCGTTGAGATTCCCCGCTCTGACCACATGGTGTTTTCAGGGGCGGCTCTACCGGTCACTATGAGCGTCATCGACGATTGGATGGCTAGAAATCACGTCCTCGCCGCTGACGCAGCGAACTAGGCCGGTTCGTCGGCCACGACGGCTAGCTTGGGCTTGGTTGCCAGCGCCGACAACGCGGCGGCAATCTCAGCGTCACGACCGTTGACCATGTGCTGATAGCGCAAGCTAGCGCCGACCGTGGAGTGTCCAAGAAGTCGCAACAGCGGAGCTTCGATCGGACTTGTGCTGAACGGGACAACGGTAACCGAGGCGGTTGCGTCGAACCGGTCGTCTTGGATGATGACGACTGGCCGAGGTTTGCCGCTGTGGGCACCTCGGGCCGCGCCGGTGTAGAGGCCGTGCTGGTCGCGCTCGGCGATGCCTCGGCGTTATCGCGGTCCCCGGCACCGGTCGAAAAGCCCCCGTTGGGGCCGGCTCCGCCTAGTAATCGGGCGAAAACGACTGCGGCGGAGGTGAAATCGTATGGCTGACGACGATATCAATTTGGCTGCGTTGTGGCTCGCGCCGCCCAGAGCCTAAAACTGGACCTTGGCCCGCTCGCCAGGGTGCCTGTACCGATAGGGCTAGATGAACCGCGCCGTCACGGCATCGCCTCGGCCAACGCGATGTGCCCCTCGAAGCCAAGCGTTTTCGCCATGTCACGATAGCGATCCCGGAACTGCGCATAGGTCGCGGCATCGCCGCGAGCCCGCGCCAGAAGAGCCCGCAGCCGCAGCAGCGGAACCTCGAACAGGACGAATCCCGGGTCAGTCGGCACTGCTGCCAGCCGGTCGATCGCGGCCTGCGCCTCCTTGAGGTCGGCGCTCGTGCCGCGCTGCAGCAGTGATTCCACCAAGACCCTGGTGGCCTCGCCAAGGGAGAGCGCATCGCCCGCGTCGAACGTGTAGTCGACGACCGCGCGTGCCAACTGGATGGCGCCGTCGATATCGCCGGTTCTGGCTTTCTCCTTCGCGATCTCGGTGTCGACAGTCCGCACTACGTTTTTCGCGTACCCATGCCGCAAGTGAGCTTCGCGATACTGGGCGAGCAGCGCGAAACCGGCCGCGCGTTGCGAACCGCCCTGATTGATGAGGACAAGGCCGCGACTCACCCGGGCGGCATCCACCGCGAAGTCATCGCCGGAATGCTCGGCCATCTCCATCGCTTCGGCGGTGTCCCGGTCAGCCGCCGTGTCGGGGAGCAACGCCCCGGCATGGGCGGCGAAGCGGTACTTATACAGCACGGGGGCGATTAATGATGTCGGGTCGATGCTGCGGGTCATCGCGATCGCCTGGTCGAGGTCTTCCCTCCAGCCTGGAACACCGAGGCAATATCGACAGCTGCCACGCATGAGGATCGCCATCGCCAACGGTGACCCGATGGGGCCCAGACTGCCCTTGGTGGGATCGCCTTCGGCCAGGTCGATGACGCGCTGCGCCAAGCGCAGACCTTCGGCTGCCTGGCCTGCCTGGCACATGGATTGGGCCACGAGCAACATCAACGTCAACGCCGGATCGGCGATCGACTCGAGCAGCTGGGTGCAGTCCGACGCAAGCCGCGCCGCTTCCCGGTAACGGTTATGGAATACCAGCGTCGTCATCAGGCCGGCCATGCCGATCGCCAGCGACACTGTGTCGCCGGCGGCGCTGCAGAGGTCACGCAGTTCGTCGAAGCCGGTGTCGGCGATGGTGCCGGCGACCCGGACGGTGTTCAAGCACAGCAGAGTCCGCGGGGCGATGCGCATCGACGCCCGGCCCGGGTCATCGGTGGGCAACCGGTCGGCGACCGTTCGGGCCCGTTCCCAGCTGTTGCGCGCGGCCCTGATATCGCGGGATTGCGCCCATGCCCCGGCGCGCATATGCCAGCCGAAAGCGGCGCGCAGGTCACCGGCGGCCTCGAAATGCTCGGCGATCAGCGCCGCGTTCTCATCCAGCGAATCCGGGTGGCGTTGTGCGATCGCGGTTGCCAGACGTCGATGCAGTTCGACGCGGTCGGACTTCAGCTGTGTTTCGTAGGCCACGGTCCGGATCAGCGGGTGGTGGAAGGCGTACTCGGCGTGCGGGGTGAACCGCACCTGGTCGACGAGTTCGGCAGCGATCAACTCGCCCATCTCGGCCTCACCATCGAGCAACGCCAACTGCTCTGGACCAAACCGCAACCCGATCGCCGCGGCGGCATTCAGAGTCTGCTTGGCGGCGTGGGCGAGCCGGTCGATACGGGCGGCGATGGTGGCCTGCAGGGTCGCCGGCACGGCGGCATCGGCATGATCGACCTGGCAGACATAATTACCACGGGCTCCGCTCAGCACACCCCGCTCGGCCAGATCGCGCACCATCTCCTCGACGAAAAACGG